>NZ_LN831302.1:1255303-1569129 GCF_001488575.1 Halobacterium hubeiense | reverse complement strand
GGTCTGACCGACGCGGTCGCCGTTCACGACGAGCGCGACGTCGCGCGCGGGCAGGTCGGCGGTCGTCACGGTCGCGGTCACGCGCTCGCCGGGCACCGCGGTCCGGTTCAGGGACACCTCGAAGTCGCGCTCGTCCTCGTGGAGTTCGTCGCGGGCGCTCTCGCGGGCGTCCCCGGGCGTCGGGTCGAAGCGCACCCAGCCGACATCCTCGAAGTACACTTCGACCCACGCGTGGGCGTCGGCGCCGCGCACGAGGTACTTGCCGTCGCCGACGTACTCGCCGCCGGCGTACCCGACGACGTAGCGCGCGGGGACGTCCTGCGCGCGCAGCATCGTCGTCATCGCGGTCGCGAAGTACTCGCAGTAGCCCGCGTCTTGCTCGAAGAGGAACTGGTCGGTGATTTGGTCGCCGGGCTCGGGCACGTCGGTCAGCGAGTACGTCTTGTTCGCTTCGAGGTACTGTTCGACGCGGCGCGCGGCGTCGTAGCGGTTGTCCGCGTCCCCGACTACCTCGGCGGCGCGCTCGCGCACGCGGTCGGTCGTCTCGACGGTCGTGTACTCGGTGTCGACGACGCTGCCCGCGACGCGCACGTCGTCGAGCACGCTCGGCGCCGACAGCGCCTCTATGCTCTGCACGCGGTACGTCTGCCCCTCGGTGAACGCCGCGCTCGCGCTGATGCCGCTGGTCGGCGTCAGCGACACCGACGGACACCCGCCCGCGCACGTGAGGTTTATCGGCCGCCACGGCGTGGGCAGCGAGGTCGCGGGCCGGCTCAGCGTGACCTCGTTCCACTCGATTGGCCGCTCCGTGACGGGGCGGGGCGGCTGGACGCGGTTGACCTGCTGGCGCTCCCAGCCCGACCCCGTGTAGGTGGTGTACGCTTCCGTCCGCCAGTACCGCGACTCGTCGGCCTCCGCGACGAAGTGCGCCTCCGTCGCGTTCGCGCGCTGGCCGGGCGACATCGGCCCGCCGACGCTGGCGGTCTCGCCGGGCGTGAGCGCGCCGAACGCGGACGCGCCGAACTCGAAGTCCCCGGACTGACCGCTGGCGTCCCCGAGGAGCGCGTCCGCGCCCGGAATCTGACGCAGGAGCTCCGGCACGTCGCCGGGTGCGGGCGGCGAGTCGAGGCCGCCCAGCGGGGCCTGCCCGGCGAGCGCCGGCGCGGCCGCGGCGGCTGTGACGAGGCCGACCGCGAAGACGACGGCGAGGAGGGCGCGGCGCGCGTCGGGACCGGAGGCGTCGCTCATTCGTCTGCCCGTTGGCCGCCACGCCACGTATATGATTCGGAGGGTGCGGTGGGCGTGCTGTCAGTCCACGTCCAGAATCCCGACCGCCGCCAGCGCCGCTTGCGCGACGAGTACGACCGCGAGGACGGCGCCCGCGAACAGCAGCGGCGCGGCGAGCAGGCGCGCGACGCGGTACGGGAGCACCAGCCGGCCGAACCCGAGGACGACGAAGCTCGCGGCGACGAGCGCGAACAACAGTATCGAACGGGAGACGAACGCGTTCCGACGCACAGGTGGAGTCGCTGCCGCGGCGGCTTAGCCGTTAGGCTTCGGCGTCGTGGCGGTCGTAGCGCTCCTCGAAGCGCGCCTGACACGACGAACAGCAGAAGTGGTAGCGGTCGCCGTCGATGCGCGCGGTCTCGCCCTCGCTGGTGACGGTGTTGCCGCACTCCGCGCACGCCATCGCGAACTCCTCGCCGACGCTGGGGTGCCACTCCGCGTCCGCGAGCAGCGTCACGTCGTAGTCGCGGAGGCGCTCGGTGCCGACCGTCTCGGTCACCCACGAGCGCACGTCCTCGACGGGGAGCCGGGCCGAACACACCACGTCGCCGCTGGCGGTGACGAAGACGTGTTCGACGGCGTCCGCGCCGCCGACGGCCTCGCGGACGGCGTCGACGTCGCCCGGCGGGACCGACAGCTCCACGAGGACGTTGGCGCCCTCGCGGAGCCGCGAGCGGTCGATGTCCACGGTGAACCGCTCGATGACGCCGCTGTCGCGGAGGTTCGCCACGCGGTCGGAGACGGCGGGTGCGGACAGCCCCACGTCGTCGGCGATGTCGCTGTACGGGCGGCGCGCGTCCGCCGCGAGCAGTTCGAGGATGCGGCGGTCGGTCTCGTCGAGGTCGGACATGCCCGAGAGTCGGGGTCACGAACACAAAGCGATTGCGGCGTTCGACGCTCGAATCCAAACTCCGAGCGGGCGGCTGGCCGAACGTCGTGAGGCGAAACTGCATTAGGACGGCGGGACCTACGGACGCGTATGTCCCGAACCATCACCGTCGAAGGGATGAGCTGTGGCGGCTGCGAATCGACCGTCGAAGACGCGCTCGAAGGCGTCGCGGGCGTCGAGTCCGCGAGCGCGGACCGCGAACGCGACGCCGCCGACGTCGAGGGCGACGCGGACGCCGACGCCCTCGTCGCCGCGGTCGAGGACGCCGGCTACGACGCGTCGGCGTAACTACCAGCAGGCGTCGCGAGAGGCGCAACCTTCTCCCCCCGTCCGCGCGAAGTGAGAGCGTGACTGACTACCGTCCCGGCCAGTGTAACATCGGCAGCGAGCAGCGCCAGCGGCGCGCTCGCATCGCCGCGCTGGCGTTCCTCACGGCTGCCGCGGTGGTCGCCGCGTACCTCGCCGGCGGCCTCCCGGAGCCGCTGTTGCTCGTCGTGTTCATCCCGCTGGCGGTCGGCTTCGAGTGGGCGTTCCAGTCCCACGAGTCGTTCTGCGTGCGGCTGGCGATGGTCGGACAGTACGCCTTCGGGGACGACCGCGGGGACGTCCCGGACGCCGCGAACCGCCGCGCCGACAGACTGTACGCCGCGAAAATCACGGCCGCGAGCGTACTGTTGGCGGCGGTCGTCACGGCCGCGCTCGTGTTCGCGCTCTGACGCCGGTGTCGGGTCTGTTAACTGCCGGGCCCACCAACGTTCGCGCATGACCGAGACTGCGACGTTCGGCGGCGGGTGTTTCTGGTGCGTGGAAGCGGCGTTCGAACAGCTCGCCGGCGTCGAGGACGTCACCTCGGGGTACGCCGGCGGCCACGTCGAAGACCCCTCGTACCGCGAGGTCTGCAACGGCACGACCGGCCACGCGGAGGTCGTGCAGGTCGAGTACGACACGGACGAGCTCGCCTACGAGGACCTCCTCGAAGTGTTCTTCAAGGTCCACGACCCGACGACGCTGAACCGGCAGGGCCCGGACGTCGGCGAGCAGTACCGCTCTATCGTCCTCTACCACGACGGCGACCAGCGCGACCTCGCGGAGGCGTTCGTCGAGGAGCTGGAAGCCGCGGACGCCTACGAGGACGACATCGTCACCGAAATCGAACCGCTTGAGACGTTCTACCGCGCGGAGGACAAGCACCAGAACTACTTCGAGAAACACCCGAATCAGGCGTACTGCTCGGTGAACGTCGCGCCGAAGGTCGCGAAGGTCCGCGAGGAGTTCGCCGAGAAGGTCCGGTAACGACCCTACGTTCGTCACTTTTTGGCACACGCCGGGCGACGAGCCGCCCGGATACGTCAACAAGCCTATTATAAACGCGTTTGAGGGGCGTCGGAGTTCGCCCAGACGATGCCCGACACACGTCGCAACGTGGTTCGCTCGCTGGGCGCGCTCGCGGCCGCCGGCCTCGCCGGCTGCGTCACCGAGAACGCCAGCAACGACGCGTCCGGCGGTGGCGGCTCGGACACCTACACCGTCGGCACCGGGGAGTACGAGACGACCGTCGAGGCGTCGGCGTTCCCCGAGACGCTCTACTTCTACTGCGTGCAGTCCGGCTGGATGAACTGGCCGTCGGTCATGGAGTCCTTCGAGGGCGAGTACGGCGTCGCGGTCAACGACGACGACCGCTCCTCCGGGGAGGCGCTGACGCACATGCGCTCCCACGAGAACAACATGACCCACTCGGGGTACAACGGCGGGTACACGTACGGCATCGTCGCCCGCAACGACGGCTTCACGCAGGCGTACAAGCCGCAGGGCTGGGAGGAGGTGCCCGACGCCCTGAAGACCGACGACCACCACGTCACCGCCACCCGGCGCGTCACCACCGCCGTCACCTACCGCAAGGACATCTACGAGGAGCGCGGCCTCGACGAGCCCGAGACGTGGGAGGACCTCCTCCACCCCGACATCACGCAGGACCTCGCGCTCCAGACGCCGCAGGCCGCCGTCGGGCTCGCCGCGGCGCTGTCCATCAACAACGCCCGCGGCGGCAGCATGGACGACCTCCAGCCCGTCATCGACTACTACGGGGAGATTCTGGACGGCGGCGCGGAGTTCACGGACAACTTCCTCGCGCAGTTCTCCCGCGGCGAGTACGCGACGTTCGTGCGCTACGACTACTCCGGGCTGGACCTCAAGTACAACAACGAGGAGGTCGCCGAGGAGAACGTCGGCGTCGCGCTGCTCGGCGGCGAGAACGGCAATCAGGGCGCGCTCAACATGCCCTACGGCTACGCGCTCCTCGAAGATGCGCCCAACCCCGAGGCCGCGAAGCTGTTCATGGACTACGTGCTCTCGCTGGAGGGCCAACAGCAGTTCCTCGACGCGTACGTCCGCCCGATTCGCGCCGACGAGCTCGAACTCCCCGACGAGTTCATCGACAGCGCCGAGTACGACCGCACGGAGTTCCAGGTGGACTACGGCGCGCTCGTCGACCAGCAGGAGTCCATCATCCAGGAGATAACGCGGGGCGCGGGTCTCTGATGTCCGTCGCGGGTCGGCTCGCCGACAGCGTGACCGTCCCGGGCTGGCTGCTCGCGCCGGTCACGGAGCGCGACCGCGAGCGCCGCCGCGTCATCGCGCTGTGCCTGCCGTTCGCCGCGCTCGCGGTCGTCGCGGGCGTCTACCCGCTCGCGGAGGTCGCGCGCATCAGCGTCTCCACGCAGACCTACGACTCGGTCGGGTTCACGCTCGCGGCCTACGAGACGCTGCTGACGGACCCCTACTACCGCGGCGTCGCGGTCAACACGCTGTGGTTCGCCGCCGCGACGACGGTGACCGCCGTGGGACTCGCCGTCCCCATCGCGCACGCCCTCGAAAGCTACGACCTGCCCGCCAGCGACCTGCTCGTGACGCTGGTGTCGTTCCCCATCAGCCTCCCGGGCATCGTCGCGGCGTTCATGGTGCTCGTGCTCGTCGGGAACTCCGGGCTCGCCACGAGCGTCGTCGCGGCGTTCTCGGCGGCCAGCCCGCTGGACCTCGCGTTCGGCACGACCACCAGCGGGCTGTTCCTCGCGTACCTCTACTCGATGATTCCCCGCGCGACGCTCATCCTCCGGGGCGCGTACGCGGAGGTCGACGACCGCCCCGCGGAGGCCGCCCAGAGCCTCGGCGCGACCCCGTTCCAGACGTTCCGGTACGTCACCTTCCCCGCGATTCGGCCCGCCATCACGGGCGCGCTCGTGCTCACGTTCCGCACCGCGCTGGCCATCTTCGGGACGCTGCTCGTGATTCAGAGCCTCGTCGTCTGGACGCTCCAGATTTCCCGCGAGCTGGGCCCCGGCTTCAACCTCCGGGTCGCCGGCGCGATGGCGATGGCGTACTTCGTGTTCGCGTTCGCGTTCACCGCGCTCGCGCTCCGGTACACCGAAGCGGAGGTGGGGCTGTGAGCGCCGACGCGCCCGCCGAGCGCCGGGTCGCGCCCTCCCGGCGGTTCGGCCGCGCGGCCGTCGTCGCCGTGCTGGTGGCGACGCTGGCGTTCCTCATCCTCCCGGTCGCGTACACGTTCGTCGGGTCGTTCGCCACGCGGATGACCGGCGTCGTCCCCGAGGGACTGGGCACGCTGGACAACTGGCGGGTGGTGCTGGGGCTCGCGGACACCATCGGCTCCCAGCGCAGCATGGGGTGGACGACGCTGGTCGCGCTGCCGAACGGGCTCGGCATTCAGGTGCCCGCGGAGCTGGCGTTCAGCGTCGCGCTCGCGCTCGGCGGCGTCGCAATCAACCTCGTCGTCGGCGTCCCCATCGCGTACGCCGTCGCGCGCTACGACTTCCGCGGCAAGGAGTGGGTGGACGCCTTCTCCGTGCTGCCGCTCGTTCCGGGGGTCGTCCTCGGCGTCGCGTTCCTGCGCGCGTACCCGGATCTCTCGGCGACGAGCTTCGGCCTCGTCGTCGGCTACTCGCTGTTGAAGGCGCCGTTCATGGTGATGGCGGTGCGCAGCGAGTTCGAGTCGATGGACCTGCGGCGCATCGAGGAGAGCGCGCGGTCGCTTGGCGCGTCGTGGCCGCGGACGTTCCTCACGGTCGTCGTGCCGCAGGCGCGCTCGGGCATCCTCGCGGGCGCCATCGTCTGCTGGACGCTGGCGGCCGCGGAGTTCAACTTCTCGTACATCGTCTACGCGAAAGGCACCCAGCCGCTGGCGCTGTTCCTCCAGCGCCACATCTCGAACAGCGCGTTCCCGAAGGCCGCGGCCGCCGTGTCGCTGTTCTTCTGCATCGTCGTCGCGGTCACCGTGGCGCTCCAGCGGCTCGGGAACCGCGGTTTCGACGCTATCGGAGGCGACTGACAATGGCACGTGTAACACTCGACTCGGTGACGAAGGCGTACGGCGACACGACCGCGATAGACGACGTCTCCGCGGCGGTACCGGACGGCGAGACGCTCGGCGTCGTCGGCCCCTCGGGCTGTGGGAAGACCACGACGCTGCGCACGGTCGCGGGCTTCGAGACGCCCGACGCGGGCGGCGTCTACTTCGACGACGGCGAGGTCACCCACGTCCCGCCGGAGAACCGCAACGTCGGGCTGGTGTTCCAGTCGTACGCGCTGTTCGAGCACATGACCGTCGCGGAGAACGTCGCGTTCGGCCCGCGGATGCACGGCGTCGAGCAGGAAGAGCGACAGCGCCGCGTCGACGAGCTGCTGGAACTGCTGGACATCGCGGAGCTGCGGGACCGCGACCCGGCGTCGCTGTCGGGCGGCCAACAGCAGCGCGTCGGCGTCGCTCGCGCGCTCGCCATCGAACCCGAGATTCTGCTGCTGGACGAGCCGATGACCGGCCTCGACGCGAAGCTCAAGACCCGGCTGCGCTCGGAGTTGCGCGACCTGCTGGACCGCCTCGACGTCACCGCCCTCTACGTCACCCACGACCAGGCGGAGGCGATGGCAATGTGCGACCGCATCGCGGTGATGAACGGCGGCGCGCTCGAACAGGTCGGGCCGCCCGCGGAGGTCTACCACGAGCCCGCCACCGAGTTCGTCGCGGAGTTCGTCTCCGTGGACGCCGTCGACCTCGACTTCCTGGAGGCGCCGCGGGCCTGAGCGGTTCCCGTCCGCTCGGCATCGCGGAAAGATTCTTGTCCGCGCTTGCTAGATATTCGCACATGACGGGAGCACTCTCGGGGGCGATGTGCCGTGTCGACTGACGAATCCACGAAGACCATCTGCCCGTACTGCGGCGTGGGCTGTGGCATCAGCGTCCGGCAGGGCGACGAGCCGGGGGACGTGTCGTTCGCGCCGTGGGGCGAGGCGCCGGTCAACGAGGGGCGCGTCTGCATCAAGGGCGGCGCGGCCACGGAAGTCGTCGACCACGAGGACCGGCTGACCGAACCCATGATTCGGGAGGACGGCGACCTCCGCCCGGCGTCGTGGGACGAAGCCCTCTCGCGCGTGGTCGCCGAAATGGAGGACATTCGGGACGAGCACGGCCCGGACGGGATGGGGTTCTACGCGTCCTCGAAGACGATGAACGAGGAGAACTACCTCCTCCAGAAGCTCGCGCGGCGGTTCGGCACGAACAACGTGGACAACTGCACGAGGATGTGCCACGCCTCGACGGTGTACGCGCTCCGCGAGAGCCTCGGCGCGGGCGCGATGACCAACAGCATGGCCGACCTCCGCGACGAGGCCGACGTCTTCTGGATTCAGGGCGCCAATCCCGGTGAACAGCACCCCATCGCGAACAGCCAGTACTTCCGGCAGGCGGTGCTGGACGGCGCGACCGTGATTCAGGTGGACCCGCACGCGAACAAGACCACGGAGTCGTTCGAAATCGAGGAGTCGGACCGGCACATGCACCTCCAGCTGGAGCCGGGGACGGACATCCCGCTGCTGAACGCCGTCCTGAAGACGGTGCTGGACAACGGCTGGGTGGACGAGGAGTTCGTCGCCGAGCGCACGGAGGGCATCGAAGACCTCCGGGAGACCTTAGCGGACTTCGACAAGGAGGCCGCCGCCGAGGAGTGCGGCGTCCCCCTCGAAGACATCGAGCGCGCGGCCGAGGCGTACGCGACGGCGGACAACGCCGCCATCTTCACCGGGATGGGGATGAGCCAGCACGCCTGCGGCGTGGACAACGTCCAGAACGAGATCAACCTCGCGCTCGCCACCGGGAACCTCGGGCGGCCCGGCACGGGCGTGAACCCGCTCCGCGGGCAGAACAACGTGCAGGGCGCCAGCGACGTCGGCGCGATGCCGAACGTCCTGCCGGGCTACCAGCCCGTGGACGACGACGAGGCCCGCGAGGCCGTCGAGGACGTCTGGGGGTTCGAGATTCCCAGCGAGCCCGGCCTCACGAACGTCGAAATCACGCACAGCGTCGGCGACACCGTCCACGGCCTCTACGTCATGGGCGAGAACCCCGTGATGAGCGAGCCCAACGCCGACCGCGTGGCCGACCTCCTCGACGAGACGGAGTTCGTCGTCGTGCAGGACATCTTCCCGACGGAGACCGTCGAGTACGCGGACGTCGTGCTCCCGGCGACGACGTGGGCCGAGCGCGGCGGCACCGTCACGAACACGGACCGCCGCGTCCAGCGGATGCGCGGCGTCGAGAAGGTCCACGAGGACACCCGCCACGACCTCGACATTCTCACGGAGGTCGGCACGCGGCTGTTCGGCGAGGACGCCGGCTTCGACTTCGACGGCCCCGAGGAAGTGTTCGAGGAACTGCGCGAGGTCTGTCCCATCTACCACGGGATGACCTACGACGCGCTCGGCGAGGAGGGCCTGCACTGGCCGTGCTACGAACCCGGCGACGAGGGCGACCAGTTCCTCTACGCGGACTCCTTCGACACGCCGAGCGGCCGCGGGCAAATCGAGGGCGTGCGCCACCAGCCGCCCAGAGAGACGCCCGACGACGAGTACCCCCTGATTCTGACGACCGCGCGCCTCGAAGAGCACTACAACACGGGGACGATGAGTCGGCGCTCGGCGACGCTCTCCCGCCAGCACCCCGAGAACTTCGTGGACGTCCACCCCGAGGACGCCGAGCGCTTCGGCGTCGCGGACGGCGACAGCGTGACGCTCCGGTCGCGGCGCGGCGAAATCACGCTCCGCGCGAACGTCACGGAGGCTATCAAGGAGGGCGTGGTGTGGACGACGCCGCACTTCGCGGACGCCTCCGCGAACGTGCTGACGAACGACGTGCTCGACGAGCGCGCGAAGATTCCCGAGTACAAGGCCGCCGCCGTCGACGTGACGCTCGCGGACGGCGGCGCGGACCCGGACGCGCCCGCCGACGACTAACGGCCAGCACGGCCTTTTTTGTGACTGCCGGGCGGACGGCCTGGTATGGCTTTCTGTCGAGAGACTGACTCGCGGAGCGGGGGATACTGATGGCGGAGTTCGGTATCTCCGTCGCGAAGTTCCTCTTCGCGCTGTTCCTCGTGGTGTTGAACGGGTTCTTCGTCGCCGCGGAGTTCGCCTTCGTGCGGGTCCGCGCGACGTCAGTCGAGCAACTCGCCGAGGAAGGGCGTGCCGGTGCCGGCGCACTCCAGGACGTGATGACGGACCTCGACAACTACCTCGCCGTCACGCAACTCGGAATCACGCTCGCCTCGCTCGGGCTGGGGTGGGCCGGCGAACCCGCCGTCGCGGCGCTCATCGAGCCAGTTCTGGGGTCGCTGCTCCCGGCGACGCTCGTCCACCTCGTCGCGGTGGCAATCGGCTTCTCGGTCATCACGTTCCTGCACGTCGTCTTCGGGGAACTCGCGCCGAAGACGTTCGCCATCGCGCAGACCGAGCGGTTCTCGCTGTACCTCGCGCCGCCGATGAAGTTCTTCTACTACCTCTTCTACCCGGGCATCGTCGTCTTCAACGGCGCGGCGAACCGGTTCACCCACATGCTCGGCGTCCCGCCGGCCTCCGAGTCCGACGAGACGCTCGGTGAGCGCGAAATCCGGCGAGTGCTGGCGCAGTCCGGCGAAGAGGGCGACGTTGACGTCGCGGAAGTCGCGATGATAGAGCGCGTCTTCGAGCTCGACGACACCGCCGTCCGCGAGGTTATGGTCCCGCAGCCGGACGTGGTGAGCGTGCCCGCGGACGCCACGCTGTCGGACCTCCGCGAGACGGTCTTCGAGGCGGGGCACACCCGCTACCCCGTCGTCGAGGCCGACGACCCCACCCAAGTAGTCGGCTTCGTGGACGTCAAGGACGTCCTCCGAGCGAGCGAGCGCGACGACGGGACGACGGCCGGCGACATCGCGCGCGACGTCCTCGTGGTACCCGAAACCACGACCATCAACGACCTGCTGGTGCAGTTCCGCTCGGAGCACCAGCAGATGGCCGCGGTCATCGACGAGTGGGGCGCCTTCGAGGGAATCGCGACCGTCGAGGACGTCGTCGAAGCCGTCGTCGGCGACCTCCGCGACGGGTTCGACGTCGACGACCGCGAGCCGTCGATTCGGCGCCGCGAGGACGGCAGCTACGACGTCGACGGCGGCGTCTCGCTGGCCGACGCCAACGACGTGCTCGGCGCGGAGTTCGAACACGCGGCCGTCGAGACGGTCGCCGGATTGGTCCTCGACCGGCTCGACCGAGGCCCGGAAGTCGGCGACAGCGTCGCAGTGGACGGCTACGAGTTCGAGGTGACGAGCGTCGAGGGGTCGCGAATCGCCACGCTCCGAATCTCCGAACCGGACACCGACGAGACGGCGTAGGTAGCGCGGCCGCTACTTTTCTGTCAGCACCTCCAGTACCCCGTCGGAGACGGCGAAGACGCGAGGGAGCTACTCGCTTCCGTCCGCGTCGAGTTCGGGTTTCACGCGCGAGAGCCGCATCGCGTTCCCCGTGACGGCGGTGGTCATCCCGGCGTCGCCGACGAGCACGGCGACCCAGATGGGGACGAAGCCGAGCGGGACGCCCGCCGCGAGAACTGCTTTCGCGGCGAGACTCGACCAGACGTTCTGCCGGATGACGCCGTTCGTGCGGCCCGAGAGGTCGTAGAGGTACGGGAGCCGCGTGAGGTCGTCGCCCATCAGCGCGATGTCCGCGGTTTCGAGGGCGGTGTCCGTGCCCGCCGCGCCCATCGCGACGCCGACGGTGGCGGTGGCGAGCGCGGGCGCGTCGTTGACGCCGTCGCCGACCATCGCGACCGCCTCGTACTCGTCGGTGAGGTCCTCGACGGCCGCGACCTTCTGCTCGGGGAGCAGTTCCGCGCGGAAGTCGTCCACGCCGACCTGCTCGGCGATGGCGCCGGCAGTCCGCTCGTTGTCCCCGGTGAGCATCACGGTGTGCTCGACGCCGAGGTCGCGGAGGCGCTGGACGGCGGCCTTCGCCTCGGGGCGGACCTCGTCGGCGACCGCGATGACGCCCTCCAGTTCGTCGTCGGTGCCGACGAGGACGACCGTCTTCCCCTCGCTCTGGAGTTCGGGGACGAGGTCTTCGAGGAGGTCCACGCAGCCGTTGCGCTCGCAGAGGTCGCGGGTCTTCTGCGTGACCACGCCGCCGTCGGTGGCGGCGTGGACGTGCGAGAGGTCGAACCCGAGGTCCGCGAAGTAGCCGGGTTTGCCCGCGTAGTGGGTGGTGCCGTCGAGGTCCGCGCGCACGCCCTTCCCGGTGACGCTCTCGAACTCCGAGACCGCGCGGCCCTCGATGCCGCGGTCGTCGGCGTGCTCGACGATGGCGTCGCCGATGGGGTGTTCACTACGGGATTCGAGGCCGCGCGCGCACCGGAGCACGTCCTCGTCGGTGTTGTCGCCGAGCGGCACGACGTCGGTGACGGTGAGTTCGCCCTTCGTGAGCGTCCCCGTCTTGTCGAACGCGACGGCTTCGACGGCGCCCATCGCTTCGAGGTGGTTGCCGCCCTTCACGAGTACGCCGTTCTTCGCGGCGCTCGTGACGCCCGAGACCACCGAGACGGGCGTGGAGATGACGAACGCACAGGGACAGGCGAGCACGAACAGCGTGAGCCCGCGGAGAATCCACGTCGGCCACGACGCGCCGAACAGCAGCGGCGGGACGACGCCGACGAGGATGCCGGCGCCGACGACGGCGGGCGTGTAGTAGGCGGCGAAGCGCTCGACGAACTGCTCGCGCTCGGTCTGGTTGGCCTGCGCGTCCTCGACCATCTCGACGATGCGCGAGAGCGTGTTCTCCGTGGCCTCCGCCGTGACCTGCACTTCGAGGTAGCCCGCCTCGTTGATGGTGCCCGCGTACACGTCGTCGCCGTCGGTCTTGTCCACGGGGACGCTCTCGCCCGTAATCGGGGCCTGATTGACGGCGCTCTCGCCGTCCACGACCACGCCGTCCATCGGAATCTTCTCGCCGGGCCGGACGACCACGCGGTCGCCGACGCGAACGTCCTCGACGGGAATCGTGACCTCCTCGCCGTCACGCAGGACTGTCGCTTCGTCCGGAGAGAGCTCCATCAGCTCTTCGAGGGAGCTGCGCGCGCGGTCCATCGAGTACGACTCTAAGAGTTCGGAGACGCTGAACAGGACCGCGAGCGTCGCCGCCTCGAAGTAGAGGCGCTCGCCGAACGCGACGCTGGCGGCGACGGCGCCGAGGATGGCGACGGACATCAGCAGGTCGATGTCCAGATTCAGGCTCTTCAGCGAGTAGTAGCCGCCGCGGACGATGGGCTGGCCCGCGATGAGGATGCCCCCGAGGAACGCGGCGTCCGAGAGCAACACGTCGCTGCCCAGCAGTTCCGCGACCGCGGCGTTCGAGCCGGGGAGCAGGAACTCCAGGAGGAAGCCCGCGGCGACGAGGACGCCGCTGGCCCACGTCTTCAGCGCGCGCGGACTCGTCCACACCGAATCCGGTTCGGCGGCCTCGGTGCGCTCGCCCTCGCTCTCGCCGGACCGGCCGGTGACCTCGTAGCCAGCGGCCTCGACGGCCGCGACCAGTTCGGCTTCGTCGGCCTCGCCGGGGTCGTAGGTGACGACGACGCGGCCGGTCGTCGGCTGTGTGTCGAAGGACTGGACGCCGGCGACGCCTTCGAGGGCGTGCTCGACTTTGCCGGCGCAGGAGGGGCAGTCCATGTCGGGGACCGACAGCCGGGCGGTCAGGGTGGCGGGTTCGCCGCCGGGGGAGTCGTCGGTCATGTTAGCTGGAGCTACGAGACGACCAGTTATTAATTCGGCTGTTATTCTTCCGGCGGTAGATAGGAGATTGTAATAAACGAGCGCGGTCGAGTTGTTAATTCGTCCGTCGGGAGCGATTCCCGGAGTGTTGGAACGACGGGGTCGGTTAACCGTGGCCTGGGACTAGCGGCCACCGGTAGATGTCTCACCAGCCTTCTCCCGACGGCTTCGCCCCCGAGCGAGAGGTGCAGATGAGCGCCGACGAAGTCGCCGCGTTCCTGGAGTCGTGCGGCGACGGCGTACTCACGATACACGCCGACGACGCCCAGTCGTTCCCGGTCTCGTTCGGCTACGACCCGGACACCGACCGCTGCGTGTTCCAGTTGCTCTCCGCGCCTACGAGCGCGAAGCGCGGCCTCGACGCGGAGACGCCGGCGACCCTCGTCGCGTACGACATCGGCTCGCCCGACGACTGGTCGAGCGTCGTCGTCGACGGCGTCCTCGCCGAGATTCCGACGCCGGAGCCGGCCGACCGGCGGCGCTACGCCGAGCAGGCGACGCCCATCGGGATGAGCGTCTTCGACGCCGACCCGCGGGTCCTGGACGCGACGTGGTACGAACTCCGCCCGACGGACGCGACCGGGCGGCGGAGCCCGTAGTCAGGCGTCGGCGTCCCAGATGCCCGTGACGACCGCGTTGTCGGCCTCGACGGTGGCGTACTCGTAGCCGCGGTCGTCGAGCTTAGGGTAGAGGTGCTGGGGGGCGCGGTCGTTGACCTGCACGAGCACCACGTCGTCGGCGAGGTCCGGCAGCGTCTCCAGCGTCTCGACGAGCGGGTCCGGCGGCCCCAGCTCGCGGACGTCGAGCAGTTCGCGCTCGCGGTCCAGCGGCACGCCCGTCTCCGAGAGGTGCGCGTGCCAGTCGGTCGTCGTGGCCATGTCTGTATCGTCGCGCCCCGCCGCCCCCAGCGTTCCCCCGAACAAGTTCGGGAATACTTCTTGAGGCTGGGGGGCAGTATGAACGAACATCTTCGCATGGCACGAGCACAACTCTCCATCGACCTGCCCGACTCGGTGTGGATCTCTCAGGTGTCCACACGCTACCCCGACACGCTGTTCCGCGTCCTCGCGGCGTTCCCCGACGACGACGAGGGCGTCGCGCTGCTGGAACTCACCGGCCCCGACGTCGTCGACGTCCTCAAGGAGATGCACGACGCCGACGGCGTCGAGGACATGGAGCCGCTCGAACGCGACGACGACTCCGTGCTCGTCGAGTTCGAGACCAGCGAGCCGCTGTTGCTGTTGACGCTCCAGGAAGCGGGGCTCCCGCTGGAGCCGCCGCTGGAAGTGTCCAACGGCACCGCCACGCTGGAAGTCGTCGCGCCCCACGCGAAGCTCTCGGCGCTGCGCGACCAACTGGACGCCTTCGGGATGGACTTCGAGGTCGGCTACCTCTACGAGTCCGGTGACTCCGAGCGCCTGCTGACGCCGCGCCAGCAGGAGCTGCTGGGCGCCGCCATCGAGGCCGGCTACTACGACACGCCCCGCGAGTGCACGCTCACCGACCTCGCGGAGGAACTGGACACCGCCAAGTCCACGCTCAGCGAGACGCTGCACCGCGCCGAGGAGACGGCGATAAAACAGTTCGCGAGCAACCTCCCGCGGTTCGCCGACAAGGACCTCGCCTGACTGCTACGGTCCGTACGGGTCGGTCGCGGTGTCGAGCCGGTAGACGTCGTCGGCGCGGTCGAAGTCGTCGTCGAACGCGTACAGGTAGCCCAGTCCCTCGGTCTGCATGTCGGCGACGATGCACGCGTCGACGAACGAGAACGAGGCGTGCTCGCGGAACAGGGCTTTCCCTCTCGCGAGTGCGTCACCGGTCAGCGACGCGACGTGGAATCGCGGGTTCGTCTCGATGCGGTCCATGAAGTCCACCGCGGCTTCCTGCCCGGCGTTGGTCGTCAGCCCGTTCAGCGTCTCCGCGAGGACGAACTCCGGAACGACGCCCTCCGGAAGCGTGCCGTCGTCGACGCCGCGGAGAATCGGTAGCGCGTCGTCGTGTCTCGCGTCCCGGCGGTAGGCCGCGGCATACAGGACTGACGTGTCGAGGACGGCCCGCGGCATCTACTCGACGCCCCACGCGTCGTGTGCCGTCGTGCCGTCCGTCTCCGCGTCGCCGTCGTAGCCGTCGAAGTCCGCGAACGTGCCGGCGTCCTGCTGGACGACTTCCACGCGGACCGCACCGTCCTCAACAGTCCAACGGAGCCGGTCGCCGTCGTCGATGTCGAGTTTCCGGCGGATGCGCGCGGGGATGTTCGCCTGATTCCCCGACACCTTGCTCTCCGCGTCGGTGTAGTCGCTGCTCATACGAGTCGGTACGGCGCCCACTCGCAAAAGCCTAGTGTGCGCCCACACTACCCGAATAGCCGAACACGTTCGGGAGAACTCGCACCGGCCGCCACCACCACCGTTCAGACATGAGCGCCGTCCCTGCCGGACTCGCGACCGACCAACAGCCGCCGATGACGGTGCCGCTCCGGTACGTCCTCGTCGGCTTCGCGTTCCTGCTCGCCGGCGGCGGCGTCGGCCTCGCGAACGTCGCCGGCGTCGCGCCCGGACTCGCGCGGCTCGCGCACGTCCACCTGCTGCTGGCGGGCTGGGTGTGTCTCACCATCATGGGCGCGATGACGCAGTTCGTGCCCGTCTGGTCGAACGTCCCCGTCCACTCCCGCCGGCTCGCGAACCTCGCGCTCGCGCTCGTCGCGGTCGGCGTCGCCGGCCTCGCGGGCGCGTTCCTCGCCACCAGCACTCACTGGATTCACGGCTTCGGCGGCCTGCTCGTGCTCGGCATCTGGACGTTCGCGTACAACCTCGCGCGCACCCTCCCGCCCGTCCGGGAGTTCGACGCCACGGAGGCGCACTTCGCGTTCGCGCTGGCGTGTTTCGTCGTGCTCGCCGCGCTCGGGTTCGTGCTCGCGTTCGACCTCTCGATGTCCGTGCTCCCGTTCGCGGGCGTGACCCGGACGCAGGTCGTCGGCGCGCACGCGACGCTCGCGGTGTTCGGCGCCATCCTCGCGACCGTCTTCGGCGCGCTCTACCAGCTCGCGACGATGTTCACGCAGACGGAAGTCGCGGGCCGCGACCAGCTGCTCGCGAACGCCGAGTACGCCTACCCCGCGGGCGTCGTCGCGCTCACGACCGGCCGGCTGTTCGCGATTCGGCCGCTGGCCGTCGCGGGCGGCCTCGTGACGGCCGCCGGCGCGCTCGCGTTCGCCGTCCTGCTCGCGAAGAAGCTCTACGAGGGCCGCGTCGAGCGCACGCCGATGCTCACGCGGTACGCCGTTGTCGCCGTCGCGCTCGCGGCGTGGAGTCCGCTGGCCGCCCGCGAGTGGATTGCGTCGCCGCTCGCCCGGGACGCGCTGTTCGGGCCGACCGCGGGCGTCCACCTCCTGTTCGTCGGCGTCGTCGGCTTCGTCGTGATGGGGTCGCTGTACCACGTCGTCCCGTTCATCGTCTGGGTCCACCGGTACAGCGACCGCCTCGGCTTCGAGCCGGTGCCGATGATAGACGACCTCTACGACGACCGCGTCGCCGCCGCCGACGGCCTGCTCGTCACCCTCGGCGCGGTCACGCTGATTCTCGGGCAGGCCGGCGTCGCGCCCGCCCCCGCGAGCCTCGCGGGCGGCGTCGCGCTCGGCGTCGGCTTCGTCGCGTTCACCGCGAACCTCGTCGGCGTCGTCTACCGCCACGGCCGCGTCCTCCCCGAGCGCTTCCACAGCCAGCCGGAGAACGCAGATTGACGGGCTGCGCGCTCACTCCGAGGGCGCGTACTGCTCGAACTCCGGCTGTTCGGAGCGCGCGAGCGGCCGGAACGCGGGCTCGCCGTCCACGCGGAACGCCGCGATTCGCTTCTGGGCCGGTCCCGTGAGGTAGCCGACGAACGCCATCGCGAGCGCGTACGCGACGTCGTGGCGCGCGGGATTCGTGGGGATGACGGCATACTCGTTGCGCAGCAGGTCCGGCGGGTCGTCGAGGCCGCGGGCGACGTGCGCGGCCAGCCCCGTCTCCGTGTTCAGGAACGTGCCGCGGTCGACCAGCGTGTACGCGCCAGTCTCGTCGGCGGCGACGAGCGTCGCGCCCATCCCCTGCCCCGTCTCGCGGTACCAGTCGCCGCCGGGTTCGACGCCCGCCGCCTCCCAGATGCGTCGCTCGCGGACGTGCGTCCCGGAGCGGTCGCCGCGCGAGAGGAACGTCGCGTCGCCCTCGATTTCGCGGAACGCCTCTAGGGGGCCGCGGTCGGCGACTCCCGCGGGGTCGTCCGACGGGCCGACCACGAGGAAGTCGTTGCCCATCACGGCGCGGCGGTTGACGCCGTGGCCCGCGCGCAGGAACTCGTCTTCGAGCGGGCGTGCGTGGACGACCACGGCGTCGCAGTCGCCGTCGCTTGCGGTGCGGAGCGCGGCGCCGGTCCCGCGGACGACCGCGCGCACCGACGCGCCGAAGGCGTCCTCGAACCCCGCCGAGAGGTCGCTGAGCAGGCCGCTGTCGTGGACGGTCGTCGCCGCTGCGACCGTCAGCGTCCCGTCGGCGACGCCGGGGTCGGTGCCGTCGCTCCCGCCGAGACAGCCCGCCAGCGACAGCGCGCCGCCGGCGCCGAGCGCGCGCAGGTACCCGCGTCTGTCCATGTGCGAGACAACTACTTCCGGTTACAAAGAAATTACGAGGTAACTAAAAGCAGTTACGTCGGATTAGCTGACGACGCGGACGCGCGTGACGTGGCCGCCGCAGCCGCACTGATCGACGTACTCGTAGGCGACGCTGTCGCCGAACGCCTCGTCGAGTTCGTCGTAGAGGTACTCCTCGGGGTGGCCGTTGTCGCCGTGCGTGACGAGGTTGACGTGGTAGCCGGCAGCCGTCGATTCGACGGCCTCGACGGCCTCCTCGACGACTAACTCCCGTTCGCCGGCGTGTTCGTCCTTCTCCAGGTTCGCGGACCACGAGTTCTGATGGACGCCGTCGACGGTCTCGGCGTCTTCGTGTGCTGATGCCATAGGAATCTATTCGTCGCGTACGCGGGTGAGGCGTTCCCCGAACACGTTCGCTCCGGCCGCCGAAGCACCCCGGCTCGTTCGTTTATAAGTAGTAGCCGAACTGGTTCGGGGGGTTCGCCGGAGAACGGGAAACGCAGACCCGCTTGAAGGGGTAGCCCCGGTATTGTCCACGTGAAGAGGTGCCCACCAATGTTCGACACCACTCGCCGGCGCGTGCTGCAAGGTCTCGGAATCAGCGGAACCGCAGCAGTCGCGGGCTGTACCGCTCCCGGCGGTGAGAGCCCAGCGACCGAACAGCCCCAGCAGAACGCCGCAGCGCAGACCACCCAGCCGGACGTCGACCGCGTCGCCGCCGACCCCACGGACGTCCCGGACCCGGTCGACTGGTCGGAGCCCCAGCACCACGAGGTCGAGCTCGACGTGACGGAAGTCACCGCGGAGATCGAGCCCGGGGTCACGTTCAACTACATGACCTTCGATGGGCAGATTCCCGGCCCGATGATTCGGGTGCGCCGCGGGGACACCATCTCGTTCACGCTGAACAGCCCCGACGACAACGCGATGCCGCACAACGTCGACTTCCACGCCGTCTACGGCACGGGCGGGGGCGCGGAAGCGAACACCGTCAACCCCGGCGAGACCAACGACGTGGACTTCACCGCGAAGTACCCCGGCGCGTTCATCTACCACTGCGCCGTCCCGAACATGGACATGCACATCTCCAGCGGGATGTTCGGGATGATTCTCGTCGAGCCCGAGGGCGGCCTGCCGGAGGTCGACCGCGAGTTCTACCTCGGCCAGCACGAGCTCTACACGAACAAGGACGTCGGCGAGGAGGGCCACCACCAGTTCGACATGGACGCGATGGCCAACGAGGACCCGACGTACGTCGTGTTCAACGGCGAGAAGTACCCGTTCACGCCGGACCGCTACGGCCGCCTGCAGGCCGAGACCGGCGAGTCGATTCGGGTGTACCTCGTGGACGGCGGCCCGAACGTCTCCTCGAACTTCCACCCCATCGGGAACGTCTGGACGCAGGCCCACCGCGACGGCGCCCTCGGGACGCCCGAGGAGTACGTCCAGACGATGAAGGTCCCGCCGGGAAGCTGCATGATCGGGGAGATGGACACGCCCGTCCCGGAGACCATCAAGCTCGTCGACCACGCGCTCAGCCGCGTGGTTCGCAAGGGGCTGCTCTCCGAAATCGAGGTCAGCGGCGAGCCCGACGAGGAAATCTTCGACCCCGACCCGAGCGCATAGCCCGCTAACCGCCAATCCGGTCACTCATCCTCCGTTCCCGCGCCGAGTAGCCGCGGCGCTCCCGTCCGCTCGCGCGAGAGGCGAACACGTTCGGGGCTACGCATAGCGGGACGTGGGCCGTCCTGTGAAACATGTACGGCTTGGGCTCGCAGTCCGACGACGCGCTCGCCCCCGAGGGGGAGTTCGACCCCGACGTGAACCCCGAACCCGGCGCGTTCCTCGCCGGCCACGACGTCCTCGACGGCGACGACCACGTCGCGTTCCACGAACTCACCCGCGAGCTGTTCGACGAGCGCGGCGTCTACGACATGACCTTCGGGTACAACCTCGCCGACCTCAACCTCGACACCCGCCACACGGAGGCGGGCTACCGGTACGCCGTGGACGCCGACGACCCGTCGGTGCTGCGCGCGGAGTTCACGCCGACGACGCCGTTCTGCCCGCAGAGCCACACGCTCACCATCGGCTCGTTCCGCGCGTGGAACGGCCTCAGCGAGCGCCACGACTACGACCTCGTGCGCGTGCGGGTCGCCGACTCCCACCAGCGCAGCGAGTCCATCAACGAGGAGCTGCGCGACCTCGAGGAGACGTACCTCGAAACCGGGGAGCTGCCCGACGAGGACGCCGACGACGCCGGCGGCGCGTCACAGGCCGGCGCGCCGTTCTGATGCCGCCCACTGTCGCCGGCCGGTTCGGGGAGCGCGGCCTCGAAGCCGCGGCCATCGCGGTCGCCGGCACTGCGGGATTTCTCGCGGACGGCGCCGGCGCGGTCCCCGTCGCCGCGGTCGTCGGCTTCTTCGCGGCGAAGTCCGTCGAGAGCCTGCGGCTCGCGCTGGCGTGACGAACACCTTCGGGGAAATCGCTTGGCGGCTGTCCGCCGAACGCTCTGGTATGGCGACGACTGCCGACACGGACGCCCGCCTCGACGCGCGGGAGATCGACGGGGAACCGTTCAGCGACATCGTCGCAGAACTGGAGGCGCTCGACGACGGCGAGACGCTCCTGCTTGTCAACAGCTTCGAGCCCGAACCGCTGTACGACGTCCTCGCGGACCGCGGCTTCGCCTACGAGACCGAGCAGGTCGCCGCCGACGAGTGGCGCGTCTACATCACGCCCGAGTAGCCGGTCCGCTCAGACGCCCCTCACGAGGTTTGTCAGGCCGACTGTCTCCGAGACGACCCACGCGACGAACGCCGCGTACGCCGCCAGCAGCGCGTACGCCTCGACGCCCGTCACCGAGAGGTCGGTACGCAGGACGGCGAACAACAGCACGGTCGCCAGCGTCAACACGCCCAGCATCGGGACCGCCACCGCGAAGTTCACCGTGACGGCGCCGACGAGGAGCACGCCCACCGGAATCGCCACCAGCAGGTCGAAGGTGTTCGACCCGAGGACGTTCCCGAGGCTGGTGATGCCCTTGCCCGCCTTCGCCGTCCGCACGCTCACGAGCGCGTCCGGGAGGCTCGTCGCGGCCGCGACGACGGTGACGCCCGCGAGGAACTCGGGGACGCCGAACGTGTGCCCCAGCGACTCGACGGCGCCGACGAGCTGTTCGACGGCGACGAGGATGAACAGGAGGCCGCCCGCGAGCCGCGCCCACTCGCGGCGCACCGCGATGCCCTCGGGGCCCGCGGGCGCGTCGTGGTCACCGACGTCCTGCCACTGCACGAAGAGGTACAGCCCGTACAGCGACAGCGGCAGCACCGCCAGCGAGCGCGTGAGCCGGCCGGCCAGCGCGGGGCCGGCGACCGGCTCGTAGATGACCGCGAGCGCGAGCGTGACGACGAGCGCGGACACCGCAATCATGTAGAACTGGGCCTCCTTGTAGACGATGGCGCGGTTGGTTTCGAGGTCGCCGTCGGTGGCGATGCCGGCGAGCGCGGGGATGACGAGGATGTTGAAGATGGCGGAGCCGACGATGGCGCCGACGCCCATGTCGAAGGTGCCCGCCAGCGCCGTGAACACGACGCTGGCGAACTCCGGGAAGCTCGACCCCACCGCGACGACGATGGAGCCCTGCACGACCGCTGGCAGGCCGTAGTACGTCGAGAGGTGTTCGGCCGCCGATTCCAGCCACCCGCTCCCGATCCAGACGAGGCCGGTCGCGGCGGCGACGACGAGCACGTTCACGAGCGGCGTGCTCGGGAGGAGGCCACCGAGGGGCATACGTCCGGCCAGCACCGGCGAGACGTTAATCGTTGGTGAAGCCGCTCGTTTCGACCGGCAGAAACAGCGTCCGACGCCGCTACAACTGGACTCGCTCGCCGTCTTTGGGGACGTGCACGTCCTCGGTCTGTGCTCGCAGTTCCTCGCGAGTGAGCAGGCAGTGGTTGATGGCTTCCATGTGGACGACGACGACCGCGGCGTCGGTCGCGTCGCGGACGGCGGCCACGTCCTCGACGCCCATCGTGATGGGGTCGCCCTCCACGAACTGCGCCTCGCCGCCGTTGAGCACGACCAGCTCGGGGTCGAAGCGGTCCAGCGTCTCCGCGACCGGCTCGTACCAGACCGTGTCGCCGGCGACGTACGCCGTCTGCTCGCCCTCGAAGACGAACCCCGACACCGGCCCCATCTGCTCGGCGAGTTCGCCGTGGCCGTGGCGGCCGGGCGTCCGGTGGACGGTGACGCCCTCGAAGGCGGTCTCGTCCTCGACGGGCCGCACGTCGGTGAAGCCCTCGTCGGTGAAGGCGTCGGCCTCCTCGGGCTGGCAGAACAGCGGCACGTCGTCGTCCAGTTCCGCGGCCGCCGCCTCGTCCCAGTGGTCGGGGTGGCGGTGCGTGACGACGACGGCGTCGTGGGCGGTGTCGACGTCCGGCACCGGGACGAGCGGGTTCCGGCGCTCGTTCGGCGTGTTCTCCACGGGCGGGTTCTCGCCGGGCGCGGAGAACATCGGGTCCACGAGGAACGTCACGTCACCGACGTCCACGAGGACGGTGGCGTTGCGGAGCAGTTGCACGCTGGTGTCGGCCGTAGACATACAGAGCCGTTGGGTGGCCGTCGGGATGGGCGTTGCGTCGCCGGCACTCGCCGGGGGTTCGAGTCACGTCCGCGTTCGGAGTGAGCGTGCCCGCCGATACAGGCCCGCGGCCACGATGGCCACGGCGTAGAGGTACGCCGCGAAGAACACCGAGTACGCCAGTCCGGAGAGCCCCGGGAGCAGCGAGTGCTGTATCAGGTCGGAGCCGACCACGAGCAGGTAGCCCGGAACTTGGAGGAGTTGCGCGTCGACGAGCGGGGCGACTGCGACGAGACCGGCGGCGAGCAGAAAGGCCCCCAGCACTTCCGGGCCGGCGAACTGGTCACGGGCCGGAGGGCGGTCGTTGGCGGCGGCCATGAGCAGTCATTCAGCCTACAGGACGAAAGGGCTTGTTGCGCGAGCGGTCGAATCAGTCCGCGTGCGCGTCGCCGGCGCCGCCGGTCGCGTCGGGCGTCCCGTCGCGCTCGGCTTCGGTGAGGTAGCACTTCGGGTCGGGGTCGAAGGGGCCGCCCGCGCTCAGCGCGCGCAGCCGCGACCCGCCGCGGCAGATGGACTGGTACTGGCAGCCCGCGCACTTCCCTGTGAGGCGGTCGCGGCGCTCGCGGAGGCCCGACAGCAGGGGGTTGTTCTCGTCGCTCCACAGCTCGCTGAACGGGCGGTCGCGGACGTTCCCCAGCGAGTAGCCCTGCCAGAACTGCGTGAGGTGGACGTTCCCCTGGTAGTCGACGTCCGCGATGCGCTCGCCGGTCGGGTCGCCGCCGTTGGCTTCGAGGTAGCGGTGGATGTGGTCGGCCTGCTCGGCGCCGAGTTCCTCCTCGGCGTACTCCACGAGGAAGCCGGCGTCGGCGTAGTTGCCGACGAGTAGCGTCTCGATTTCCTCGCCGCGCTCGTGGTACTCGCGGGTCATGTCACAGACCGTGCGCACGGCCTCGCGGGTGTCCGCCGGCGAGAGGTCCAGGTTCGAGATGTCGGCGCCGCGGCCGCCGTAGTCGAGGTGGTAGAAGCAGAACCGGTCCACGCCCACGTCGTGCAGAAGGTCCACGACGTCCGGGAGGTCGGCGGCGTTGGCCTCCGTGATGGTGTAGCGGAGCCCGGTCTTGAGGCCGGCGTCGAGGCTGTTCTCGATGCCGCGGACGGCCGCGTCGAAGGCGCCGTCCTCGCCGCGGAACTCGTCGTTGCGCGCCGGGAGCCCGTCCACGGAGACGCCCGCGTACTTCAGGCCGGCGTCGCGCAGCGCTTCGGCGCGCTCCTCGGTCATCAGGGTACCGTTCGTCGAGAGCACGGGCCGGATGCCGGCGTCGTCGGCGTACGCCACCAGCTCTTCGAGGTCGTCCCGCACCATCGGCTCGCCGCCCGAGAACAGCACCACGGGGATGCCGAACTCCGCGAGGTCGTCCAGCAGGTCCTTGCCCTCTTCCGTGGAGAGCTCGCCGGGCGCCGTCTCGGTGTCGGCGGCCGCGTAGCAGTGCGAGCAGTAGAGGTTGCACTGCTTGGTGAGGTTCCAGACGACCACCGGGCGCTGCTGTTTCTCCTCCGTTATCTGCTCGCGGCTGGAGTCGTCGGCGGCGTCGTAGCGCAGGCCGTCGCTCTCGGCGTCCAGCCCGCACAGCAGCTTGCTGACCGAAATCACGCCGACTCACCTCCGGCGTCGGCGGGCTCGCCGAGCGTGTGCGCGGTGTAGCGGCGCGTCTCGTCGGCGGGACAGAGCCAGACGTCCCGCGTGGCCCACCCGAACAGGTCGCTGGCGCGGTCGTGGGCGCCGTCCGCGTCCCCGGCGGTGACGCTGCCGACGTGCTTGAGCGGTCCGTCAGCGTCCTCGCGCACGAACACCTCCCACTCTCGGCCGGTCGCCGACCGCGGCGTGTCCTGCACCCGCGTTCGGTCCTGTGAGTCCATGTCGTCGGCTAGCAACTCCGCCCAAAAGGCGCCCACGGGCGTTCCCAGGTCGCGGGAACGGACACGCCGAACAAAGTCCCGTCCCGTCGTCGTCCCACGTGAGGCGGCGCCACCGTACTGGGACTGGCCTGTCACCTGCCCATCCGCCGCCTCGCTTGTAACGATGACGCCAGTAGATACCGACGAGCGCCCGTTCGTGCTCATCTGGGAAGTGACGCAGGCGTGCGAGCTCGCGTGCGAGCACTGCCGGGCCGACGCGACGCCGAATCGCCACCCGGACGAACTAACCACGGCGGAGGGGAAGGCGCTGCTCGACGACGTCCGCCGCTTCGGCGACGGTCAGCTGGTCGTGCTCTCCGGGGGCGACCCGCTCGCGCGCGACGACACCGTCGAACTGGTGGAGTACGGCACGGACATCGGCCTCCGCATGACGGTCACGCCGAGCGGCACGCGCTCGCTCTCGACGGAGGCCGTGCACGCGCTCGCGGACGCTGGCGTGAAACAGCTCGCCGTCAGCATCGACGGCGCGACGCCGGAATCACACGACTCGTTCCGTGGGGAAGCCGGGAGCTTCGAGGAGACCGTTCGCGCAGCACGCGACGCCCGCGAGGCGGGTGTGCCGCTGCAAGTCAACACGACGGTCTGCCAGCAGACCGTCGGCGACTTGCCGGCCATCCGTGACCTCGTCAGCGAGCTGGGCGCGGTGCTGTGGAGCGTGTTCTTCCTCGTGCCCGTGGGCCGCGGCCGGGTCCTCGACCCGATTCCGCCGGAGCGCGCCGAGGAGGTGATGGCGTTCCTCGACGAGACCGCCGAGGAGGAGGCGTTCGGCGTGAAGACGACGGAGGCGCCGCACTTCCGACGCGTGCGCGCTCAGGCCGCCCAAGACGGCGGCGGGAGCGGCCGGCAGCGCCGCGGCGGCATCACCGCCGGCGACGGGTTCGCGTTCGTCAGCCACACCGGCGACGTCTACCCCTCGGGGTTCCTGCCGGAGGCCGCGGGGAACGTCCGCGAGCAGTCCGTCGTGGACGTCTACCGGAACAGCGACCTCTTCGAGACGCTCCGGCGCAAAGACGACCTGCAGGGGAAGTGTGGCGCCTGCGAGTTCCGCCACGTCTGCGGCGGCAGTCGGTCGCGGGCGTACGCGGTCACCGGCGACCCGATGGCCAGCGACCCGCTGTGCCCGTACGTGCCCGAGGAGTACGAGGGCGCGCTGCCCGAGCGGCAGGCGAGTCCGGCCGACGACTAGTTACTCTCGTTCGCCGGTGCGGTCCAGCGAGACGCGGATGCCGTTGTCCTCGCCGAGGCTGATGGTGGCTTTCTCGAGCGTCGCTCGGTAGCGGGTGGTGTGGTAGCCGTCCTCCCGGAGCTCCGTCTGGGTTTCGAGGAGGCCGGCGTCCGAGAGCGTGTGGAGTTTCCGGTACGTCGAGGACAGCGAGAGGTCCGCCGCGTCGGCGACCTCGCTGGCGGTCACGGGCTCGCGGGCGCACCCGAGGACGCGCCGACAGAGCGGGTCGGTGAGCGCGTCGAGGGCGGCCGCGGGGTCGGTTTCCTCGGCGGCCTCGAAGGGGCCGCGGAGCCGCGCGTCGGCGTCCGTCTGATCGACGTTGGTCTGCATCACCGGGCACTCGGGCCGCGACGAGGGTAGGCCGACGGCCGAACGTGTTCGCCACAAACCGGTGGCGAATATGTTCGGTAGGTTCCCACGCGGTGGGAACCGTTTCTCGACCCCGAGAATCACCGACTCGTGCTTTACAGGGGACTGTCTACGCTGAGGTGTACCCATGAGTGACCGTATTGGCGCGCCCGGCTACGGCATCTCGCGACGTGAGTTCATCGCAGCGACCGGCGGCACCGGTGTCGCCGCCCTCGCCGGCTGCACCGCGCCCGCCGACCAGGGCTCCAGCGTGACGAACACGACCCCGAGCCAGCAGGCCACGCAGTCCGACCTCCCGACGACCAGCCCGCCGGAAATCGTCGACGCCACCGAACAGGGCAACCAGGTGACGCTCAAGAGCGTGCCCGCAGTCCACCAGGCCCACCCCCTCGACTCCATGGGCGGCCCCGTGGAACTCCCGCGCGTGTGGGCGTTCGCCACCGAGGACGGCGACCCCAGCGTCCCCGGTCCCATCGTCCGCACCGAGGAAGGCGAGGACATCGAGGTCACGCTCGACAACACCGAGGGCAAGCGCCCGCACACCCTGCACTTCCACGGCACGCAGAAAGCCTGGGAGGACGACGGCGTCCCGACGACGACGGGTATCACCGTCTCGCCGGGCGAGAAGCACACGTACACGATTCCCGCCAACGTCCCCGGCACGCACGTCTACCACTGCCACTACCAGACCCACCGCCACATCGACATGGGGATGTACGGCATCTTCCGCGTGGACCCCGAGGGCTACGAGCCCGCGGACAAGGAATACTTCATGACGGTGAAGGACTGGGACTCCCGGCTCAACCGGAAGATGGCCGGCGAGGACGTCTCCTACAGCCCGCGCACGCGAAACCCAGACGTGTTCACGGTCAACGGGAAGGCCGCGCCGCGCACCCTCCACCCCGAGGACGGCTCGCCCATCATCGTCGACCAGGGCGACACGGTCCGGATCCACTTCGTCAACGGCGGCTACATGAACCACCCGCTGCACCTCCACAACCACCGCTTCCGCCGCGTGGAGAAAGACGGCGGCCAGATTCCCGAGGCCGCCCAACACGAGATGGACATCACGAACATCGCGCCCGCCGAGCGCCACACCATCGAGTTCGAGGCCGACGCCGAGCCCGGCATCTACCTGATGCACTGTCACAAGGTCAACCACGTGATGAACGGCTCGTTCTACCCCGGCGGCATGCTCACGGGCATCGTCTACCGGGACGCGATGGACACGGACATCTTCGGCCAACTGATGGAGTACGCGGGCTACGAAGCGTAACGCAGGACCATGACTCCCGACACCACCCCCACGGTCACGAGGCGCAGCGTGTTGAAGACGACGGCTGCCGCGGGCGCCGCGGCAGCCACCGGCGCGGCGTTCAGCGGCGCCGCAGTCGCCCAGGACGCCGACCTCCAGTCGTGGTTCGAGGGCGTCAGCAACTACGACGGCGTCGTGGACGAGACCGGCCAGTCCGAGGTCACCGTCGAAGTCGGCGTCGAAGCCAACGACGGCCCGTACGGCTTCGGCCCGGCGGCCATCCGCGTGGACCCCGGAACGACGGTCACGTGGGAGTGGGTCGAGGGGTCGCACAACGTCGCTGCCGAGGACGGCAGCTTCGAGAGCGAGCTCACCGCCGAGTCCGGGTTCACGTTCACGCAGACGTTCGACGAGGAGGGCGTCACGCGGTACGCGTGCACGCCGCACAAGACGATGGGGATGAAGGGCGCGGTCGTCGTCGGTGACGTCGACGTCGGCGCCTCCTCGTCCAGCGGGTCCTCGGAGAGTTCGGGGTCCAGCAGCCAGCAGGTGGACTTCGACGGCTGGTTCGAGGGCGTCAGCAACTTCGACGGCGTCGTGGACGAGACCGGCCAGTCCGAGGTCACCGTCGAGGTCGGCACCGACGCCAACGGCGGCCCGTACGGGTTCAGTCCCGCCGCGATTCGCGTCGATCCCGGGACGACGGTCACCTTCGAGTGGGTGAACGGCACTCACAACGTCGTCGCCGAGGACGGCAGCTACGAGAGCGAGCTCACCAACGAGTCCGGGTTCACGTTCACGCACACCTACGACAGCGAGGGCGTCTCAAAGTACTACTGCAACCCCCACCGGACGATGGGGATGAAGGGCGCGGTCGTCGTCGGCAGCGGCGGCGGCGCGAGCAGCAGCGGGGGCGGCGGTGGCGGCCTCTCGACCTCCGACGTCGGCGTGCTCGCGTTCGCGGGCGCGCTCGTCGGCGGCCTGCTGTCGCCGTTCGCGCTCCGCGCGACCAAGAGTTCGTCGTCCTCGCCGTCGAACCGCGCTAACCGCTGACTCCGCCGGCCACGGCGCATAAGTGGCTCCGCGCCGACCGCCCGGCTGCCATGGACGAAGCACTCGAAGTCGTCGAGCTCGCGGCCGACGCCGGCTTCGAAGGCGCGCTCGTCTGGGTGTTCCGACTGCTCGGCCTCGTGGTCGCGCTCGCGGGGCTCGGACTGTGGCTGCTCGCGGACTTCTCGCTGTTGTGGCTTCCGGCGGCGCTGCTCGTCGTCGGACTCCTGCTCGCCGTCGTCCCGGACCTGCTGCTGTCGCTGGTCGAACTCGCGGGCTGACGCTACTCGTTCTGAATCGTGCGCTCGTCCACGTAGACTGGATACCTGTCCTCGTGCGTGCGGTCGGCGAAGTGAATCGTCGCGTCGACGCTATGCGGGGTCGCGCGGACGGCCTCGTAGCGCGACACCGCTGGCTCCGAAATCACGTCGCCGTCGCGAGCGAGGTGGGTCGTCAGCGTCGCGACCAGCCGTAGCCCCTCCTGTTCGCCTCGACTGCTGACCGGGACGCTCAGCGTCTCGGCTTCCGGGAGCCGCTCGTCCAGCAGCGAGCGGACGTACTCCGCGGCGACCGACGCGCCCTCGACGTGCCCCCACTCCTCGAAGGGCTCGTAGCCGTAGTCGATTACCTGCTCGCCGGCCATCGTCGCCGGGTACCGCACGGTGTCGTTGGACTCGACGTACTGGTAGTCGTCGTCCGTAATCGTGCGCTCGACGGTGGCTTCCGCCGCACCGCCGCGAACCGGGCCGCGCTCGGTGGTGGTCGCGCTGGTCGTCGAGGAGTCGGTGGTCGTCGGGTCGGCGTCGCTCGGCGCGGCGAGACAGCCGGCGAACGGGAGCGTGCCGGCGGCTACGAGGCCGAGGAGGCGGCGTCTGGAGGGCATCGCGCGAACCGAAACGGGGAACCGATAAAAGTCTTCAGGGGCGGCAGTGATGCCGAGTCGGCGGGCCGACGGTCGAACGCGGCGTTACTCGAACTTCTCGACGAGGTCCGCGTAGCGCGCCGCGGGCTCCTCCCAGTCGACGACCTCGAAGAAGTTGTCGACGAAGTCGCCGCGGTCGGGGCCGTAGTCGTAGTAGTAGGAGTGCTCCCAGACGTCGAGGGACAGAATCGGGTGCGAGCCCCAGAGGGCGCCCTGGTCGTGCTTGTCGACGACGACGTTACGGAGCTGTTCCGAGTGGCTGTCGTACACGAGGAGCGCCCAGCCACCGGCTGCGGAGGCGGCCGCGCGGAACTCGCCCTCCCAGGCTTCGTAGGAGCCGAAGTCCTCCTCGATGCGGGCTCGCAGGTCGCCCTCGGGCTCGTCGCCGCCCTCGGGGCTCATCGACTGCCAGAAGAGGTCGTGGAGGATGTGACCGGAGCCGTTGTGCGTGACGTCGCCGATGGCGCCGGCGGAGGCGGAGAAGTCGCCCTCCTCGCGGTTGGCTTCGAGGGTCTCCTCGGCGGCGTTCCAGCCGTTGACGTAGCCCTGGTGGTGGGTGTCGTGATGCCACGTCAGCACCTGCTCGGAGACGTGCGGTTCGAGTGCGTCGTAGTCGTACGGCAGCGGCGAAAGTTCGTAGTTAGCCATTGCAATTACTCCCAACGTGCCGGTGCCTCTTGGTGGTTTCCGGAAGCGCGTTTTAGTTGGAAATCCAACTACTCCACGTAATCGGCGTACGGCGCCCGGTCCGGGTAGCGGTCGCCGCGGTCCGGCAGCGGGACGACGACCACGTCGCCGGCGCCGAGCGTGCCGCGGGTCGCCAGCCGGTCGACGAGCGCGAGCGCGCCGCCGGCAGAGGGGCCGACGAGGAACTCGCCGTTCACGCGGAGCTCCGAGCGGACGAACTCGCGGGACCACTGCCCGGCGTCCCGAATCGGTATCTCCGTGTCTTCGTGGCGCCGACGGAGCCGGCGCACGTACTCGTAGGCCGCGTCCGTCGCCACGTACTCGCGGGCGTCCAGCGCGTCGGGCTCGTAGGTCCCCGGGACGAACGCCTCCGGGCCGTGGACGTGTTTCAGCCCCGCGATGTCGTGGTCGCTCTCCGGGGGTTCGTAGCCGTGGACGCGGACGCCGCGCGGGCGGAGCGCGTGACTCACGCCGACGAGCGTGCCGCCGGTGCCCGCGCCCGCGACGAACTCCGTCACCTCGCCGTCCGTCTGCGTCCAGATTTCGGGGCCCGTGGTGCCCGCGTGGACCGCGGGGTTCGCGGGGTTCTCGTACTGGTTCGGGTAGACGTACTCGTCGGGCTGGTCGTCGACGAGCCGCCGGCAGTCAGCGACGAACGCGTCGTAGCCCTCATCGGCGTCCACGAACCGGAGTTGCGCGCCCGCGTCCCGGATGGCGGCGACCTTCCCGCGGCCCGCATTGTCGGGCAACACGATTTCGACGTCGTGGCCCATCGCGGCGCCGACGCGCGCGACCGCCGCGCCCGTGTTTCCGCTGGACGCCTCGATTATCGTGCGGTCGGAGGTGAGGTCGCCGCGCGCGGCCGCGGCGTCCAGCATCGCCTTCCCGATGCGGGTCTTCACCGACCCGCCGCCGTGGGGCAGCGTCGCGAGGTTGAACCACTCGGCTTTCCCGTACACCGTCGGCACGACCCCGGCGTCGACCTCGACCAGCGGCGTCCGCCCGACCTCGCTGGGGTCCACGTCGGCCATGCGAGGGGGTTCGACGGGTCGCGACAAAAGCCGTGGGGCCGCCCGAGCAACCGCGAGCGGATTGTCAGGGGTTTAGGAGGTCTTTTGTCGCGGTGTGCGGTACACTCCCGCATGGACTTCGGACTGTCCGACGAGCAGCAGGCGATTCAGGAGGAGGTCCGTCGGTTCGCGGACAACGAGATTCGACCGGTGGCCTCCGAGTACGACCGCGCCGAGAAGTACCCCCACGACGTCATGGACGAGGCCGCGAAGGCCGGCCTGCTCGGGCCGACGATTCCGCTGGACTACGGCGGCGCCGGCTACTCCGCGCTGGAGTCCGCGCTCATCGTCGAGGAGCTGTTCGCCGCCGACCCCGGCGTCGGGCTCTGCGTCTCCAGCGCCGGCTTCGGCGCCGAATCCATCATCGAGTTCGGCACCGAGGACCAGAAGGAGCGCTGGCTCCCCGACATCGCGTCCGGCGACGCCATCATGGGCTCTGCCATCAGCGAACCCGACACCGGCTCGGACGTCTCCAGCGTCTCCACGCGCGCCGAGCGCGACGGCGACGAGTTCGTCATCAACGGCAACAAGATGTGGATTACGAACGGCTCCGTCGGCGACTTCTTCGTCGTGCTCTGTCAGACCGACCCCGACGCCAGCGGCCGGTACAACGGCTTCAGTCAGATCGTCGTGGAGTCCGACCGCGACGGCTTCGAGGCCGAGAAGATCACGGGCAAGCTCGGGATTCGCGCCAGCGACACCGCCGAGCTTCGCTTCGACGACGTGCGCGTCCCCGAGGAGAACCTCGTCGGGACGGAGGGCGGCGGCTTCCTCCAGCTGATGCAGTTCTTCGACGAGACGCGCACGATGGTCGCCGCGCAGGGCGTCGGCATCGCGAAGGGCGCCGCCGAGCGCGCCCTCGACTACGCCCAGGAGCGCGAGCAGTTCGGCCGCCCCATCAGCGACTTCCAGGCCATCGAGCACAAGCTCGCGGAGATGCACACCCAGACCGAGGCCGCGCGCACGCTCACCCGGAAGTCCGCGTGGAGCGTCGAGAACCGCGACGACCAGCTCACCGCGCTCGCGTCGATGGCCAAGGAGTTCGCCTCCCGCGTGGCCGTCGAGGTCGCCGACGAGGCCGTCCAGATTCACGGCGGCGCCGGCTACGTGGACGATTTCGACGTCGAGCGGTTCTACCGCGACGCCAAGATCACCCAGATCTACGAGGGCACCACCGAGATTCAGAAGAACGTCATCGCGCGCGAACTCCTCGAATAGCCGACCCGAACATATTCAGTCTCCCGTATATCCGACTGTAGCGGCTCCGTGCCCGCAGTCTTAGAATCCGCCGCAGCCTTTTCCTGCGTCGCACTGAACGCCGCAATATGGACGTCACTAGGTCCACGCTCGCGAAGATACTCGCGGTCGTGTTCGTCCTGAATCTCGTCGTCATGGGCGCTGGTGCCGCCTACTCCTACCAGCACCAGCCGCCGATTCCCGACGAAGTCGTCGGGCCCGACGGCGACGTGGTCGCCACCCACGAGTCGATTCAGGACGGCAAGGCCGTCTTCCAGTCGAACGGGCTCATGAACCACGGGTCGATTCTCGGCAACGGCGCGTACTTCGGCGAGGACTACACCGCCGACGCGCTCGAACTGAAGACCCAGTTCATGCAGGAGTACTACGCGGACGAGCGCTACGGTGAGGCGTACGACGATCTCTCCGCCGAACAGCAGGCCGGCGTGGACAGCCGCGTGACCGCCGACCTCGACCGCTCGATGTCCGGCGAGAGCGCCGAATACACCGCCGCCGAGGCGTACGCCCACGAGCAGGTGCGCGAGGTGTACGTCGAGCGCTACCACGAGGGCGACGCCGAGCGCGGCGTCCCCGAGGGCATGGTCGAGTCCGCCGACGACGCCCGCCAGTTCGCGGACTTCGCGATGTGGACGGCGCTGGTCTCGCACGCCGAGCGGCCCGGCACCGACCACAGCTACACCAACGACTGGCCGTACAACCCGCTGGCCGGCAACGAACCCACCGGCGGGACGATGGTGTGGAGCGCCATCGCGATGGTGTTGCTCGTCGGCGGCGCCGGCCTCGGCGTCTGGCTGTACAACTCCATCGACCTCCCGGAGCCGTCCACGAAGGGCATCGAAGTGCCGAACCCCGCGGACGTCGACTTGCTCCCCAGCCAGCGCGCCGCCACCCGGTTCATACCAGTCGCGGCGCTGCTGTTCGTCGGACAGGTGTTACTGGGGGCGCTACTCGCGCACTACTACGTCGAACGCGACGCGTTCTTCGGCATCGGCGAAGCGCTCGGCGTCGACGTCATCCAGTGGCTGCCGTTCGCCATCTCGAAGACCTACCACCTCGACCTCGGCATCCTGTGGATCGCCACGATGTGGATCGGCGCCGGGCTGTTCCTCCCCGGCCTCCTGACCGGCCACGAGCCCGACCACCAGGAGTCCGCCATCAACGGCCTGCTCGGCACGCTGCTGGTGGTCGTCGTCGGCGGGTTCGTCGGCATCTACCTCGGGTCGAAGGGCTTCTTCGACGGCCAGCTGTGGTGGCTGCTCGGCAACGAAGGACTGGAGTACGTCGAAGTCGGCCGCGTCTGGCAGGTCGGGCTGCTGCTCGGGTTCGCCATCTGGGCGTTCCTCGCGTACCGCGGCCTCAAGCCGCTGCTCGCCCGCGAGCAGCGCTTCGGGCTCGCGCACATGATTCTGTACGCGGGCGGCTCCATCGGCCTGCTGTTCGTCGCCGGGATGCTGTACACGCCCGACACGAACATCGTGATGACGGAGTTCTGGCGGTGGTGGGTCGTCCACATGTGGGTGGAGGGCGCCTTCGAGTTCTTCATCGTCGCCATCGTCGGCATCACGCTCGTCTCGATGGGCTTGCTGCGCAAGCGCTCCGCGGAGAAAGCCGTCGCGCTGCAGGTGCTGTTCGTGATGGGAAGCGGCGTCATCGGCGTCAGCCACCACTACTGGTGGATCGGCCAGCCAGACGTCTGGATTCCGTTCGGGAGCGTCTTCTCCACGCTCGAACTCGTCCCGCTCATCCTCATCCTCTTCGAGGCGCTCGGCCAGTACCGCGCGCTCTCGAAGAGCGGCGAGACGTTCCACTACAAGCTCCCGTTCGCGTTCATCATCGCCTCGGGGGCGTGGAACTTCGTCGGCGCGGGCGTGCTCGGGTTCTTCATCAACCTCCCGCTCATCAACTACTACGAGCACGGCACCTACCTCACGGTCGCGCACGCTCACGCCGCGATGTTCGGCGCGTTCGGCTTCCTCGCGCTCGGCATGGCGACGTACATGCTGCGGCTCTCCGTGGACCCCGAGAAGTGGTCGGGGAAGCGGCTCTGGTGGGCGTTCTGGCTGTGGAACGCCGGCCTCGCCGTGATGGTCGGCCTCTCCCTGCTGCCCGTGGGCTTCCTCCAGCTGGAGGCCGCGTTCACGGAGGGGTACGCGGTCGCGCGGTCGCTTGAGTTCTACAACCGCGACCTGATCCAGTTGCTGTTCTGGGCGCGGTTCCCCGGGGACACGATGCTCATCCTCGGCACCGTCGTCTTCGCCTACGACGTCGTGCGCAAGCGCTTCCTGCTCCGCGACGTCGAGGAGGACGCCTCCACGGGACCGGTCGCCTCGCGCGTGCTCAGCGACGACGACTGAGCGCCCCCGTGGGGATTCGCAACGCCTAAACCCCGCACGCGCCGACTACGCACCGCGTGCGAGGGTAGCCAAGCTCGGCCAACGGCGACGGACTCAAGATCCGTTCTCGTAGGAGTTCGAGGGTTCGAATCCCTTCCCTCGCATCGCCGGCGCCTCGCGCGCCGCGGGATGCGGGAAGTCCGCGAGGCGGACTTCCCTCGCAAAACTACTCTAACTCGCTGAGAACCACGGCCACCTTTTAGGTGCGGGTGCGGCCACCGACCGGTATGGCGGAGTCGACACTGTACGAGCGGCTCGGCGGCCGCGAGGCGATTCGCGCGGTCGTCGACGACTTCTACGACCGCTTGCTCGCCGACGACGAACTCGGCCCGTTCTTCGCGGACGCCGACGTCTCGAAGCTGCGCCGCACCCAGACCGACTTCCTCTGCGAGGCCGCTGGCGGCCCCGAGACGTACGACGCCGCGCCGGTCCGGGAAGCGCACCTGCACGTCCCGTTCACGCCCGAACACATCGAGCGCGCGGTCGGCCTGCTGCGCGAGAGCCTCGCCGAGTTCGACGTCCCCGAGGACGACGCCGACGCGGTCGTGCAAGCGGTCGCCCGGTACGAGAGCGACCTGCTCGCGCGCCCCGACGACGAGTCGGCGTGACGTTTCGGACCGACGACTCTTTGGGGCGGCGGGCCGCGTCTCCGGGCATGAACGAGGACCGCGCGAGCGTCGCCGAGCGCGCCGCGCTCGCAGGCAGCGAAGTCGCCTTCGAGGCGTTCCGCACGGGCATCGACGTGGAGACGAAGTCCGGGAAGACGGACGTGGTCACGCAGGCCGACCGGGACGCCCAGCGCCGCGTCATCGAGGTGATTCGGGAGACCCACCCCGAGGACGCCATCGTCGGCGAGGAGGAGGACGAACTGAAGGAGGTCCCCGACGCGGGCGCGGCGTGGGTCGTCGACCCCATCGACGGCACGAACAACTTCGTGCGCGACACCCAGATTTGGGCGACCTCCGTCGCCGCGGTGAAGGACGGCGAGACGCTCGCCGCCGCGAACGTGCTTCCCGCACTCGGCGACACGTACCTCGCCGGCGACGACGACGTGACGCGCAACGGTGAGCCGGTGACGGTCAGCGAGAAGACCGACCCGGAGACGTTCGCCGTCGCGCCGACCATCTGGTGGGACTTCGACGCGCGCGACGAGTACGCCCGCGCCTGCGAGGCCATCGTCACGCGGTTCGCGGACCTGCGGCGGTACGGCTGCGCGCAGGCCGTGCTCTCGATGGTCGCCAGCGGCCAACTGGAGGGCGCGCTCACGAACGTCACCGTGAACGCGTGGGACTCCGTCGCCGGCGTCCACCTCGTCCGGCAGGCCGGCGGCGTCGTCACCGACGTCCACGGCGACCGCTGGGAGCCCGGCTGTGAGGGGCTCGTCGCGTCCAACGGCGAAGCCCACGACGTCGTTCTGGAGGCGGCACAGGAGATTCAGGGGTAGCCGTCGCGAATCTCGGGCGAGCAGTAAGCGTATTGGGGACCTCTCCCGACGGTTCGCGTATGGAGTTAGACGAGACGGACCGCGAGATTCTGCGGGCGCTCCAGGCGGACGCCCGCAAGCCGTTCAGCGAAATCGCCCGCGAAATCGAGATGTCGAGTGCGACCGTCCACGACCGCGTCAACCGCATGGAGGAAGCCGGCGTCATCCGCGGCTACCACGCCGACGTCGACCCGAAGGCCGCCGGGTTCGGCACCTCCGCGGTCGTCGGCCTGCGCGTCGAACAGGGCCGCGAGCAGGACGCCCTCGACCGCCTCGCGGACATCGACGGCGTCCAGGAGATCCACCTCACGACCGGCGAGTGGGACATCATCCTGCGCGTGTACGCCGAGGACACCGACACGCTCCGCGAGCTCATGTTCGAGGAAATCGCGGACGTCGACGGGTTCGCGCGCTCGCAGACGATGGTCGTCCTCGCCACCGAGTACGAGTCCCACGAACTCCCGCTGTAGCCGGCGCGGGCGCAGACCACAACGATAAAACAGCCACCGGCCGCGTCTCCGAACATGACCTTCCCCGAAACTGACCGCGAGCGCGCGTGGACCGCGGTCGTCGGCGTCGCCGTCCTCGCCCTCGTCGGCGGGTCGCTGCTGTTCCCCGACACCGTCTACGGTGACTTCGTCTGGCACTACTTCTGGGGGCCGGTCGTCGCCGACGCCAACGGTGCGCAGTGTGCGGTCTGGAACGGCGGCGCCGTCCAGCACGTCTACAGCTCCACGGCGTGCGCGACCGCGACCGAACCCGTCGCCTACCCCGGCTACACGCTCGTCTCCGAGGTCGGGTACGCGGTCACGCTGCTCGTCTCCCTGGTCGGCGTCACGTTCCTCCTCGACCACCTCGAAGTCGGCGAGGACCTGCGCCTGCTGTACGCGCTGTTCCCGTTCGTCCTGCTCGGCGGCGCGCTCCGCGTCGTCGAGGACGCCAACGACGCCGCCGCGGCCGCCCCGGGCGTCGAGCAGTTCCTCAACTTCCCCGTGAACACGCTCATCATCAGCCCCGTCATCTACTTCGTGATGTTCGTCATCACGCTCGCGGCGCTGGTCGCCTGCGTGTTCCTCGCGCGCCGCACCACCGTCGTCGAGGACTACTACCGGCCGCTCGCGGGCGCCGGCACCGCCCTCCTCGTGGCGACGGTCGGCTTCCTCGTCTACCTCTCCGCGACCACGGAGTACGTCTCCCTCCTCCCGCAGTTCACGGTGCTCACGCTCCTGTTCGCCACCGTCATCACGGCCGCCGTCTGGTACTACGTCCGCCGCTCGCTCCCCGACGTCGCCTCCGGCACCGAGTTCGCCGGCGCGGTCGTCCTCTGGGCGCACGCCGTCGACGGCGTCGCAAACGTCATCGGCCTCGACTGGGCCGCCGAACTCGGCCTCCCGCGCGACCTCGTCCCCAAACACCCCGTCAACGCCGCCGTCGTCGACATCACCCAGAACGTCCTCCCTGCCTCCGTCATCCAGTACACCGGCGACGCGTGGCCGTTCCTCCTCCTCAAAATCGCCGCCGCGCTGTTCGTCCTCTGGCTGTTCAACGCCGAACTCCGCGAGGAAGCCCCGCGGTACTTCACGCTCATGCTCGTCGCCGTCGTCGCCGTCGGCCTCGGTCCGGGCTCCCGGGACATGCTCCGGGCTACTTTCGGCATCTAAACGCACTTTTTGCGCTGTGGGCGGCCGCAGGCCGCCCTCGGCAAAAACTTGCGGAAAAAGCACTCCTCCCTCACTTCGCTACGCTTCGTTCGGTCGTCGGCCTGCGATCACTACGCTCGCGGAGTGAATTTAGCACCCACTCAAACGCTAAAATCAGAAGATCCGGTTTAGAAGAGTTTCTCGATTAATGACCTGAGGCGAGCTCTAACTGCTTCGATCTCTTCGGGCAGAATCTCACCTGATTTGTGATGTGCCATCCACCGTCGTTCTGCACGATTAAAACTTCGAAGCTGAGACGTTGTTTTCTGGTCTAAATTCGCTCTTTCGTTTACTTCTTCCAGTAGACTATTCCTCCCACCAGCTAAATTGTAGTAGGTCCCCTCCCTCTCTTTTTCAATGATATCTAATCCATCCGTTTTGAGATATGCAATTATTGTCCACTCAATCGCGTGTATGTAGGAACTAAGTGCCAACTGGTGCAGTCCTTTCTCCAAGCAAATATCTCCATCTTGTGAATGTTGAATGATTTCATGACCGTAGCCAATACTGTTCAACAGTGAATGTGTCTCCTCGTCAAGAGTAGGATCTGGCGAATCGCTTGGTTGAATCCCCTCCTCGATATCATCAATCATCTCGATTAGACGATTAAGGTGAATAGAATTCGAAGAAAAACCCTCCCTTGCATATTCTTCGCCAACAGGTATCCAAGGGAATGTTTGGGGTTCAGACCCGTGTCGGGGAGAAAACTCCAAGGTTGAATCTGATAATCTATATGAAAGGGAAACATCTTCATACGTATCCTCTCGCGACTCGTAGTTTCCCTCTGCCTCTTCGTTGTAAAGCTTCATTTCCGAAATCTTCAGTTCTTTAACAGGGAATTCGTTTGATAGAACAACGTCATCAGGAAGACTCTTAAACCGTTTCAACACGTCCAAAAGCTCGAGTATATCCTCCCAATCAGAGAGAACGACATCATAAGCCCACGTTCTGGATTGAAAGTCCCGACTATCCTCGGGATACTCGTGGTGAGCAACCAACATCTCGTTCTTTTCCTTGTCTAGATTGACGACGGAGTGTATCTTCGAAATCGGCTCGAAGTCCTGAAATTCGGCAATTGAAACTCCTTCAGCATATTCAACGGCACGAAAGGACCGAGAAATTCTGACCATAGAAAGTCTTTGTATTCTGTTACAAAATAGCTTAGCCTAATATCCTCACTGATTCCAAATCCCACGCGGTTCCGCTTCCAAATACACCAGCTTCCGAATTTGGACACAAACCCCGAAGTTGTATGAATATTCCAAGTCTTCCATCTACGGAACGCTCTCAAAAGCGCGTTCGCAACAGAATACAGCGATATCCTCTCGAAATCGAATCCTGCGTCATTCGAAATCCCCGATTGAGATACCGTCGTGTGCACGAACTCCCCAACCGAGCGCTCAGGGGAAGGGATGGAACGGCTTGTCCAGCCGCGCCTGAAAGCCCAGTTCTCGCGGAACGTCTCGCGCACGCTCGCCGAAGAACGCCTCGTCGACGAACAGCGGCTGGGCCTCGGGCACTAACACTCGCACGGCCTCGAAGCCCGCGTCCGCCAAGTCGCGCGTCGTGAGGCGGGCGGCGTAGGCGTCGAGGTCGGCGTCTGCGAGCGCGTCGAGGACGGCGTCGAGTTCGGCGCGGCCCGCCGGCGGGTCGTCGGGGCCGACGTCGCTGGCGGGGATGGTCGTCTCCGGGTCCACGAAGCCGCGGACGTCGCGCGGGAAGTCCGCGTACTTGCCGATGGCGCCGTCCTCCTCGGCGGCCTGCTCGGGCCCCATCGCGCGCAGTTCCATCCAGTTCTGGAGGGCTTCGCAGAGCGCGCCCCGGGCGGCAGCGTCGGCGTCGAGGTCGGCGGCGGACCCGAGCGCGAACCGCGGCCACTCGTCGCGGTGGACCGCGACCGCGACCACGGGCACGTCCACGTCCTGCGTGCACAGCAGCGCCGTCACGTCCAGATTCTCGGCGCTCGCGCGGCGTTCGAGCTCGTCGAAGCCCGGGTCGTTCACTTGGAGGCCGAGCGGGTCGAACGTGGAGTACCACGACAGCATCGTGGCGTCGCGCTCGACGGCCTCGTAGAGACCCGACAGCGCCGCGCCGACGCCCGAGTTGCCGAGGCCGAGCCCGGTCGTAATCGTGCCCGGGCGGCTCTCGGACGGCGGGAAGACGACGCGGTCCGCGGGCAGCAGCGCCGACTCGCCCGAGTCGAGGTGTTCGCCACGAATCCACTCGGTTTCGGCCGGCTCGCCGCCCGCGCTCTCGGGGCGGACGAAGCGCTCGGGCGGGACGGCGTCTTCGTGGTCGGGCGAGGCAGTCTCGAAGTCGGCTTCGCGGTAGACGCCGGCGGCGTAGCGCTCGAAGCCCTCGCCGACGGCCTTCATGTAGGCGGCGTTCCAGTCGGCGGCGACGCCCGCGGCCTGCGTCGAGGCTTCGGCGTCGCTGAACCCCGTGGTGTCGGTCCCCATCGCGAGGTAGTACGGCGCGGGGAACGACTCGCGCTCGCCGACCGCCGACAGCACGCCCACGCGGTCGTCCACGAGCGGCTCCGCGGCCGCGAGCGCGTCGTCCAGCGACCGGTCCTCGTCGTCCAGCGGGAGATCGCTACTCGGGCCGTCGGCCGCGCACGAGCAGTTCGGGACGGGCGCGAGCGTCCGCTCGGCGTGCGGGAGTTCGACGACAGTTCCGGGTGCGGCGTTCCCGCGCAGGGCGTCGACTGCGAGGCGGCCGGCGTGCGCGCCCGCGAGCCGGACCGCGCTCCGGTCGGCGCTCGGCGATTCGGCCGGTTCGTGGCCCGTCGCGGTCACGCGCGCCGCCAAACACTCGAAACACGGCCCCTCCGGCGCGAGCAGCGAGACGCCGGCGTCCACGCCCGCCAGCGGGCGGCCGCCGAGCCCGCCCACCTCGACGGTGAGCAGCGGCGTGTCCCCGCTTCGGGCGTGCTCGTTCGCGGTGCCGAACCCGCCGGAGCCGGCGACGCCGACGACGACGGCGAACTCCGCGGTCTCGACGCCCGCGACGGCCGCGGCTTCGACGGCGGCGTCCACGTCCGCGAGCGCGTCCCGAACGGCTTCGACGGCCGGGCCGTCGCCGACGACGGCGACGGTCACGGCGACTCCTCCAGTGGCATAGCTACGGGGTGGGGCGACGCGGGGAAAACAGTACGGGATTCGGCGGAGGGCTTACGTGAGGACCGACTGGGCGACGTTCGCCAGTTCGGCGGGCGGCGCGTCCTCGAGGCGGTCGTCGGCGAGCTTGAGGCGGAGCCGCGGCCGGCCGACGTCGATGGGGACCTTCTCGGTGTCGATGAGCCCGAGGTCTTCGAGCTTCGTCTTCGTGCGGGAGAACGTCGCCTTCGACGCGATGCCGACGTCCTCGCCCCACTTGCTGATGTCGTAGAGCAGTTCGCGGTTCTTCGCGGCGACCAGCAGGCTGACGGTGACCTCGTCGAGGCCGTCGCCGTCGCCGCGGGCGGTCTCCATGGACGCCAGCACCGCATCGAAGTCGGCCTCGACGTCGGGACTGATGTCCTCGTCGAGCGTCTGCCGGACGCGGTCGATGGCGGGCGTGCGGAGCGTGAACGCCTCGGCGTCGTCCCAGTCGTCGGCGACGGCGTCGTAGGCGGTCTCGGTGAACTCGGCGTCGTCGGTGGTGAGGCCGCCGACGAGCCCCCCGACGCCGACGAGCGCGACCGTGCGGTCCTCGGTGACGAGCATCGAACTCCGCGCGTCGCCGTCGAAGACGCGAAGCTCGAGGTCGCCGGCTTCGACGAGGTTCGCGGCGTTGCTCGCGACGATGAAGTCGTCGGTCACGTCCTTCAGCGTGCGCTCGTCGCCGAGCAGGCGGATGGACGGGAGCTCCCCCTCGTGGGCGTTGGCGGCGTCGACGAGTTCCTCGACGGTCTCGCCGGCGGGGTTCACGACGAACAGCTCGCCGGGCTCGGCGTCGAGGACGGTGCGGACGACGGCGTCCACGCTGGTCCCCAGTAGATTCTGTGACATCTCTGGGTGCGTATAGGGTCACGACGTATTTAATTTTACCGGACGTGAGACCAGTAAAACCGCGATAATCGAGCGCTAGCGGCGGCTTTCGCCCGTTTTCGCGTCCCGGACGCTCGGCCGAAGCAGCGTGGCGGCCTCGTCGGACCAGTAGAACTCCCCGTCGACGACGACCGGGTGGTCGGCGTCCGCCAGCAGGTCCGCCAGCTCTGGTGCGGGAACCTCGAACTCCGTGGGGTTCCCGCAGAGCCGCGGCTTCGACGCGGCCGCGTCGACGTCGTACCAGCAACCGTGGCTGTCGGCGGCGACGTACTCGTAGGTCACCTCGCAGGTCCCGTCGCCGTCGCGCTCGACGTGTGCGACGCGCGCGCCGTCGCCGTCCGTCCGGGAGAGCGTCTGCATCCCGTCCCCGACCACCGCGTAGTCTTTCCCCATCCGGATGCGGCGCCGCGCCAGCCGGAGCGCCGTCTCGATGGGGAAGCCGTGGACGAGCAGCTCCGCGAACGCGATGCCGACCTTCGCGGCCTGCTCGTCCAGCACCTTCCGCAGCGTCACCGCGCCCGCGACGCTCCCGCGCTCCACCAGGTCCACGCCCTCGTAGTAGGAGCCGCAGGCGTTCAGGAAGAACGTCTCGACGTTCGTCTCCGGGACGTCCTCGACGGCGAGATTGCCGTCCGCGCAGCGCAGGCCCTCGACCTCACAGTGGCCGATGTAGTGGAGAAATTCGTAGTGCTCGCCGAGCACGTTCGCCAGCTCCTCGCGGGTGAGGTCCTCGAAGAAGGAGACGTCCATCGGCAGCGACTCGGCGTGGGCCTCGTAGACGTCCGCGACCGCCTCGTGCTCGCCGGTCATGCTGCGGTCGTTGAGCACCACCGCCACCGACAGCTCCTCGGTGTGCTCGCGCCGGTAGTCGAGGTGGTTGCGGTAGGCCGCGGGCTGGCTCTTGAACACGTCGATGGGCGTTCCCTCCGCGAGCCAGCCCTGCCAGCGGCCGTCCCGGAGCTTCGGTTTCAGCATCTCGACGCTGGCGACGGGGCCGGGCGGCCCGCGGTAGAAGTCGTCGAGCGTGCGCTCCAGTAGCTCCTCGCTCTCTAGGGTGGCGGTCTCGGGCGGGTAGACGAGCGCCAGCCGGTCGAGGAGGAACGGCAGCGTCTCGACGTGGTCGAGGCTGGGCGCGACGTGCATCGAGAGGTGCCACTCCGGGAGGTCGTCGGCGACGCGCTCGAACGGCGCGTCGAGGTACGTCGCGAGCCGGTCGGCGGGCGTCGCGTCGTAGGCCGCGACCGGGTCCACGTCGAGGACGTCCAGCAGGTCGTGCTCGGCGAGCGTCACGTCCCCGGGCTCGCGGGCGGGCACGGCGCGCCGGTGCTCCGGCGGGACGGCCGTGCGGACCAGACAGTCCAGCCAGAAGACGCGCGCCAGCAACTCCGGCACGTCCACGGTCAGCGAGTCGAACGCGTAGTTCACGTCCGCGTCGGACGCGCGCAGCCGCGGCGTCACGCCGGCTTCGACGGTGACCTCGGCGCCGAGGTAGTACGCCAGCGGCGCCGCGACGAACAGGTCCGCAAGCGAGCGCGGGAGCCGGAGTTCGACGCCCGTCTCGGGCGTCTCCGCGGCGACCGCCTCGGGCACGTCCACCGCGTCCCCGAACGCGAACTGCGGCGGGTGAGAACGCTGGTGTCGCGCCGACCTGTCGGGCGTGGTCGTGCGATGGGCGGCCGCGGCGTGGGTCACCGCGGTCGCGACGCCGTCAAGCGTCTTCGGGATGGTGATTGTTTCAGCGGGTGCGCGGACGTCGCTGCGGAAGCCGATTGCGACGTCCGTCGGCGCGTCGAAGGTGACGGTAACCCGGTCGCCGCGCTCCACGACCGCGGGGCCGTCGAAGCCGACGCGGACGTCGAGCGCGCCGCCGGCTTCGAGGACGTACTCTCCGACGGCGAGGCGGCGGCGTTCGCCGGTCGCCAGCGGGGTGCGCGCGCCGCCCGCGACCACCGACGCGTCGCTGGCTGGCACGGAGAGTTCGGTGGCGACGCCGGCCGCCGTGGCGTCCGCTGGCCACCCGAGCGCCCGCCCCCTGCGGACGCGCTTCCAGTCGGGGGCGCGAACCGTCACCTCGTTGCCGGCCGCGTCGGCGGCAGCCACTCCGGTTCCGGTTTCCTCCCACTGAATCACGCGGCTGTCACGTACTCCCAGCGGGCTTATATTTCTGTCGAGGAGCGGGGGTGAATTATGGCGTCCTCGGTAGACTTATGCCGCGCGCACCGGCCACTCTAGGCATGAGCTACGACGACGTCCGGGAGGTCGACCCGGCAGTCGCGGACGCGCTCGTCGGCGAGCGCCACCGGCAGAACGAGACGCTGGCGATGATCGCCAGCGAGAACCACGCCAGCGAAGCCGTCCTCGAAGCCCAGAGCAGCGAACTCACGAACAAGTACGCCGAGGGTTACCCGGGCGAGCGCTACTACGGCGGCTGCGAGTTCGCGGACGACGTCGAGGAGCTCGCCATCGAACGCGCGAAGGAGCTGTTCGGCGCCGACCACGCCAACGTCCAGCCCCACAGCGGCTCGTCGGCGAACATGGGCGTCTACTTCTCCGTACTGGAGCCCGGCGACAAGATTCTCTCGCTTGACCTCACGCACGGCGGCCACCTCAGCCACGGCCACCCCGCGAACTTCGCTGGCCAGCTGTACGAGGTCGAGCAGTACGAGGTCGATGCCGACACCGGCCGACTGGACTACGAGTCGCTGCGCGAGACCGCCGAGGAGTTCGAGCCCGACATGATTGTCTCGGGGTTCTCGGCGTACCCCCGGGAGGTCGAGTGGGAGCGCATTCAGGAGGCCGCCGACGCCGTCGGCGCCTACCACATGGCGGACATCGCACACATCACGGGCCTCGTCGCGGCGGGCGAACACCCCTCGCCGGTCGGCGTCGCGGACTTCGTGACCGGCTCGACGCACAAGACGATTCGCGCGGGCCGCGGCGGCATCATCATGTGCGACGAGGAGTACGCCGACGACGTGGACTCGGCGGTGTTCCCGGGCGCGCAGGGCGGCCCGCTGATGCACAACATCGCGGGGAAGGCGGTCGGCTTCAAGGAGGCGCTGGACGAGTCCTTCGACGAGTACGCCGAACAGGTCGTGCGCAACGCCGAGGTGCTCGGTGAGACGCTCCAGGACCACGGCTTCTCGCTGGTCTCGGGCGGCACCGACACCCACCTCGTGCTCGTGGACCTCCGCGACTCCCACCCCGACGTCTCCGGCGGCGACGCCGAGGAAGCCCTCGAAGAAGTCGGCATCGTCCTGAACGCCAACACCGTGCCGGACGAGTCTCGCTCCGCGTTCGACCCGTCGGGCATCCGCGCCGGCACGCCCGCGCTGACGACCCGCGGCTTCGACGAGGAGGCGATGGAGACCGTCGGCGACTGCATCGCGAAGGTCGTGGACAACGTCGGCGACGCCGAGGTGTACGCCGAGGTCGCCGCGACCGTCGAGGACCTCTGCCGCGAACACCCGCTGTACGAGTGACTGTTGGGCGTTCGTGAATATTCTTCACGGACGAACCGCTGTTTTGTGCACGAACCGCCGAATTGAAGGCGGGCGAGCGCGGAGTTTCCGTCATGACGAGTATCATCGACGGGAACGCCGTCGCCGCCGACATCCGGGAGGAACTCGCGGACTCCGTGGCGACGCTGAAGGACGCCGGCGTCACGCCGCGGCTCGCGACCGTCCTGATGAACGACAAGCAGGCCAGCGAGACGTACGTCTCGATGAAACAGCGCGACTGCGAGGAGATCGGCATCGCCGCCGAGGACGTCCGCATCGACTCCGACGCGCCCGCCGAGGAGCTGTTCGACACGGTCGCGGAGCTCAACGCCCGCGAGGACGTCCACGGCATCCTCGTGCAGGACCCGACGCCCGACCACGTCCCCGACGAGCGCGTGCTGTCGGCGGTCGATCCCGCGAAGGACGTGGACGGCTTCCACCCCGAGAACGTCGGGAAGCTCGTCGCCGGGAACGCGCGCTTCAAGCCCTGCACGCCCCACGGCATCCAGAAGCTCCTCGAAAGCGAGGGCGTGGACACCGAGGGCAAGGAGGTCGTCGTGGTCGGCCGCTCGAACATCGTCGGGAAGCCGCTCGCGAACCTCCTCGTGCAGAAGGGCGCGGGCGGCAACGCCACCGTCACCGTCTGTCACAGCCGCACCGACGACCTCGCCGCGCACACGCGCCGCGCGGACGTCGTCGTCGCGGCCGCCGGCGTCACCGAACTCGTGGACGGCTCGATGCTCTCGGAGGGCACCGTCGTCGTCGACGTCGGCATCAACCGCGTGGACGCCGACACCGAGAAGGGCTACGAGCTCGTCGGCGACGTCGAGTTCGAGAGCGCCAAGGAGAAGGCCAGCGCCATCACGCCCGTTCCCGGCGGCGTCGGCCCGATGACGCGCGCGATGCTGCTCTACAACACCGTGAAGGCCGCCGGCGAGCAGACCGGCGTCGACGTGACGCTTCCCTGACCGCGAGTTCGTCGCTCCCTCTACTGTCTGCGGCGCTGCTCGCCCCGACTTCTCGATGGGGGCGCTCGTCTCACTCGGTGTTCCAGGACACGATGCCCGTTCCGAGGTAGTAACCGACGTCGCTGTCCGTGCTCCGGATGCCGGCGAACCCGAAGGTGTACTCCCCGCTCGTCGGTTCGTCGTGGAGCGCGAACGACGACGCGTTCCCGTCGGCGCCCGCCGTCACGTAGACCGCCTCGCCGGGTTCCAGGCGCACGTCGGTCGTGAGGGTCGCCGCCCGTTCGGGCGGGCGGAGGCCGCTCCTCGCGTTACGCGGCTCGCCGCTGCGGACCTCCCCGCGGAGGGGTTCGTTCCTCGCGAAGACGTCCAGCGAGGTGTTCGCGGGGAGGGCCGCTCCGCCCGTGTTCCGGAGTTCGACCGCGCGGCCGTCCTCCACTATCGACACCGAGAGCTGCGGAATACCGTCTATCCAAGCGGGCGGCCCCGTCCACTCCACGCCCGTCTGCAGTGAGACGTTCCACGCGTAGCGCTCCTCGGTGCCGTCGTCGGCACTCTGAGTGGTCGACGACGTAGCCTCGTAGACGGCCCCGTCGGGCGTGACGAGCACTCGGCCGTCGAAGTCCGTCATCGAATCTGCGGCGTCGCCCGAGGCGTCGTCGGCGGTCAACTCGACGAGTGTCCGGTCACCGCGCTCGACGGTGCCGTTGACGCTGTAGTTGCCAGATGAAGCGGGGTCCCCAGGTCGGTGCGTCGGCCGAATACCTCACCCCCTGGCTTGTACGTTTCGAGGAGGTAGGTGACGTTCTGGAAGCCCCGGTGGACCGTCCCCAGTTCGGGGCGGGTCGAGGCGTACACCCGGCTGTAGCCGCGCGACCCGTTCCAGTAGGTCTCCTCGACGACTCTGCCCCCGTCGCTGGTGTTCTCGTCGCGGCTGCTGTAGAACGGCGTCCCGTCGGCCCCGTGGCCGTAGGTTCGGGAAACGGTCTGGTTCGGACCGGTCATCTCGTAGGTGAACACCACGGAGGCGTTCGCCGTCGCGGCGAAGTGCGCGTCCAGCAGCGCGGAGACGTTCGCGAGCGTGCCGTTCTCGGCGACGCCCGGCGGGTACTGCTCGACGCTGACGTCCGGCGACCACGTGCCGCTCCCGGTATCGACGCCGGTCGAACTGGCGGGAACTTCGGGCTCCGGAGCGGGCGCGTCGTCAGCGGTGGTCGTGGTCGCGGCACCCGTGGTAGCCGCGTCACTGCTCGTGGCTGTGCTGCTCGGTCCCGTGCCGCCGCTACAGCCGGCCGTGACGAGGAGGAGGGCGATGCAGACGGCGAGAGCCGTCCGTCGTGTCGGAGACCTCATAAGATGAATCAACGACGCTGACTACTAAAAGAAATGCGGTGGCCCGCCCCAGCCTCGAAACGTCCGAGCTACCGCGTCAAGGCGTCCAGACGGGTGCGCGCCCGCTCGACGCCCGACTCGTCGCCGCGGAGCGCGTCCGCGATGGCGCGCGTCGCTTCGACCAGTCGCTCCGAGTCCTCGGGAGCCACGTCGCCGTCCAGCGCCTCCACGCGCTTGGCGTGGTCGCGGAGGCGTTCGAGCAGTCCGCGCTCGGGTTCGGGCACCTCGCCGCCGCAGTACGTCCGCACGTCCGTCCGGTAGTGGTCGACCGCCGCCGCGTACGCGAGTCCGCGAACCGCCCGCAGGGCTTCGGGCACTTCGTCGGGCGCGGGCCGCTGGCCGTCCTCGGCGCCGTTCAACAGCGCGAGCACGTAGCGCTCCGCGTCGTCGCTGGTGCGGAGCGCGTCCCCGAGCAGGACCGCCGCGCGCCGCAGTTCCTGCGCCGCGAGGTAGGTGTCGTCGAGGTCGAGGAGGTCGCCGCCAGAGACGAACCCCCGGGACTGGCAGTAGTCGCGGCACGCGTCCGCCGCGGGGTCGAGCGCGCCGCGCAGGTCGCCGTCGGCGGCGGCCTCGCGGGCGGCCGAGAGGTCGAGGTCGGCGTTCCCGTCCGTGTGCGTGCTGCGCTCGCCGACGCCGACACTTCGCATGCTCCCGCAGTCGGGGCACTCCACGCTCCCCGTCTCGTAGTACGACCACCGCGTCCCACACGATTTGCACTCCCGTTCGCCGCGCACGTCCATGCGTCGCCTTTGGGGGGCGCGCGGCAAAACACCCGTGTCTCGCGCTCCATTGTCACACCACCAACCTATTTGCCGCGGACTCGTCAACGATCCGTCCAGATGGCTCTCGAAACCAACACGGTCCGCGAGACCGCCCGCGAGTTCGCCGTCCGCGTGGCGGACGGCGACCCCGCGGCCGCCGCCGACCTGCTCTCCGACGACGGCCGGGAGGCGGTCGTCGACGCCTACCCCGACGGCTTCGGCGACGTCTCCGACGCCGAGGACGCCCTCGAACAGTTCTGGTACGGGCTCTACGGCGAGTACGGCGACTTCGAGGGCGTCGAGACGCTGGCAGTCGAGGCGCCGTGCGCGCTCGCCGAGCTGGGGTTCGCGGACGGTACGCAGACGCTGGAGTTGGGCGTCGAGGACGGCGCCGTCGTCGCGTTCTCGCTGCCGACCGCCCACGAGCCGCCCGCGTACGCGGACCTCGACGCGTTCGACGAGCGCGAGGTGACCGTCGATGCCGACGACGTCGCCCTCGACGGCGTGCTCGCGGTCCCGGACGGAGACGGGCCGTTCCCGGGCGTCGTGCTCGTCCATGGCGCGGGCATCCACGACCCCGACGGCGGCCTCTCGAACGTTCTCAAAGACTTCGCGTGGGGGCTGGCGACCGAGGGCGTCGCCGTCCTCCGGTACGCGAAGCGCTTGCGCGACCACGACGTCCCCGCCGAGGAGTACACGCTCGACAACGTAGTCGTGGACGACGCGGTCGCCGCGGTCGACGAACTCGCGGCGACCAACGCGGTGAGCGAGGACAGCGTGTTCGTCGCCGGCCACAGTCAGGGCGGGACCGCCGCCCCGCGAATCGCGGACCGGCACGGCGGCGTCGCGGGCGTCGCGAACCTCGACGGCGCCGTCCAGCAGGTCAGCGACCCGGAGACGCCGGTGCTCCGGTACGAGTTCGAGCCCGACGGCGACCTCTCCGACGAACAGGAAGCCGAACTGGCGGCGCTCCGCGAGCAACTGCGCCGCGTCGCGGACGGCGACTACGACCCCGACGAGGAGGTGTTCGGGCGGCCGGGCCGGTGGCACGACAGCCTCCGGGAGTACGACGCCGGCGCGACCGCCGAAGCGCTGGACGCGCCCGCGTTCGTGGCGACGTCGGGGCGCGCCGACCCCGACGTTCAGCCGGAGCTCGTGACGTTCCACGAGCAGCGGTACGCGGCGTGGAACGAACTCGACCTCCCCAAGGAGAGTCGCGTGGAGCGCTACCCCGAGGTCGGCCACTACTTCAGGGACGCCCACGAGCCGACGACGATGGCGCACCTCTACTTCGCGGACAACGTCGCCGGCGAGGTCGTCGCTGACCTCGCGGCGTGGGTCGAATCGGTCGCGGACGCGTAGCTCAGTCCTCGACGACCTCGACGTCGAACTTCCCGCGCCAGCGGTAGCGCCGGCCGCCCCAGACGAACGTCCGGCGCGCGTGCGCGTAGACGCCGAGCGGAATCGCCGCCAGCGCCGCGGGGTACGCGAGCAGCGCGGTCCAGCGGCGAACCCCGAACGCCGCGTAGACGCCCGCGACGAACCCGGTGAGGCCGACCGCGGCGGACAGCGGCGCGAACAGGCACGCGAGGGAGAGCGCGAGCGTCACCAGCGCCGTGACGACGTGCCCGCCGGGGTCGTGGGTGGCGACGATTTTCGTGAACCGGACGTGGCGCTCCAGCGTCCGCCGGAGCGTGCCGCCGACTTCGACGCGGCGCGCGCGCCGCAGCGGCGTGACATCGAGGCGCTCGGCGAGCAGGCCGTCGTCGCTGACCGTCCGGCGGAGGTCCGCGAGGAACGCATCGGCGTCGAGGTCGTCGCGCTCGAAGGCGACCGCGCCCGCCCACGCCTGGTCGGCCGCGTAGACGCCGAGCGTGCCGCCGAGCGCGTAGACGGGTTCCAGCAGCTTCGACAGCGGGTCGCGGCCGACGAAGAACGGGAGCTCGGAGACGGGACCGTGGCGCTCGTAGTCGGCGTTGAGCGTCGCCAGCCAGTCCGGCGGGTGGTGGAAGTCGTCGTCGGTCCACACGATGCGGTCGTGCGCGGCGGCCTCCATCCCCGCGGCGATAGCGTTGGCCTTCCCCGAACACGCCTCGGGCTCGCCGGCGAACACGAGGGCAGTCTGGTCGGGGAGGTCGCCCGCGCGCTCGGCGACCGGGTCCGCCTCGGTGTCGCAGACGACCAGCAGTTCGTCCTCGGGGCGGAGCTGGGACGCTACCTCCTCGCAGGCCGGAGTCCACTCAACGGTCGGCAACAGGACGGTCGTCGGCGGCGCCATGCGTCGGTGTTCCCGGAGTCGGATGAAAAATTGAACGGCGGCCCGGCGTCGAGTCGTGGCACGCGGTCGGACAGGTGGGTCTGTCCCACCACCGGAGTTAACTGGGTGTGTCCGCAATCACCGCTCACGATGCCGAGTCAGAATCTGACGACGCCGGCAGCCGAGGATAGAGTAAGCCACGGCGACGTGGCTGGTCGAGAAATCCGACCGCTCGCCTGACCACCACGTCGAGCGCCGCGGCAGCCGGGTCGCCGTCACCGTCGGCGACGAGGAACTGCTTCTCTCCCGCGAGGCCGCCGCCGAGCTACGCGACTCGCTGGACGACGCGCTGACATCCCGGGAGGCGTTCGTGAACACCGTCGGCGTCCACCGCGCGGACGGCAGCTACGTCGTGGAGCGGCGGGGCGCCGATTCCGCCGGCAACCGCAAGGTGTTCGACTCCTTCGACGCGCTGGCGCGGCTCTGGCAGCGCCTGCCCGCGGAGTTCACCGCCGACGACCTCTCCACTACGGGGTTGACGGCGGGCCGCCGACACATGGTGCTGTGGCACCTCGTCGAGCACCCCGGGTTCGCCGTCGAACTCGCGAGCAGACAGCCGCTGACCGCCGAGAAGACGGCAACGGAGGTGGTCGAGCCGTAGGCTTTTGCCCGCGGGCGGCCACCTGCCGGCCATGACGTTCTCCATCGTCGCGTGCGACCCCGAGACCGACGCGGTCGGGGTCGCCGTGCAGTCGAAGTTCGTCGGCGTCGGCGCTGTCGTCCCGTTCGCCAGCGCCGACGCGGGCGCCATCGCCACGCAGAGCTTCGCGAACGTCGCGTACGGCCCGGACGGCCTCGACCTGCTCCGCGACGGCTACTCGGCCGACGAAGTAATCGAGCGACTCACCGCCGACGACGAGGACGCTCCGCAGCGGCAGGTCGGAATCGTGGGACAGGACGGCTCGGTGGCGGCGTTCACGGGCGAGGAGTGCTTCGACCACGCCAGCGACCGGCAGGGCGAGCACTACACCGTGCAGGGGAACATTCTGGAGAACCGCGAGACCGTGGACGCGATGGCCGACACGTTCAAGGCGACCGACGGCGGCCTCCCGGAGAAGCTCATCGCGGCACTGCACGCGGGCAACGAGGCGGGCGGCGACCAGCGCGGCGAGCAGTCCGCGGCGCTGTACGTCGCCAAGCCCGAGGGCGGCTACGACGGCGGGAACGACCGCTGGATCGACGTGCGCGTGGACGACCACGAGCACCCAATCGACGAGCTGGAGCGCGTGTTCCGCGTCTACGACGTCACGCTCCTCGAACGCGAGGACCCCGAACAGTACCGCGAACTCGACGGAGAGACGGCCGAAGCCGTCGAGGAAGCGCTCGCGGACCTCGGGTTCTACGACGGCACGCCGTCCGGCGACTTTGGGGACGAGGCGCGGGAGGCGTTAGAGGCGTTCCGCGGGATGAACAACTTCGAGAACCACGACCTCGACGCGCTGGAGGACGCGCTCGCCCGCGGCTGGGACGACGCCGACGGCGACGGCGAGGAGAAGCTGGTGAACGCCATCTGGCACGGGCTCTCGCGCCTCGACCGGCAGTAACACGGCAATTGATACGGCCGGCGCTCCGACGGTCGGTATGCGCAGCGAGGACGAGATCCGCGAGCAGTACGAGTTTCTCGCCGAACAGCTCGACTCCGAGGAGATGAACCACGAGGGCGTCCGCGAGATGTTCACGTACTACCGGCGCGCGCTCGGCTGGGTGCTCGAAGAAGAGCACATGTAGCGGCAGCCGTTACTGCCGGGGATAGGTTTATTATCGTCGCCCGTTTTGACCCAAGTGACGCTTCGCTTTGGAGGGCCGAAGCGTCAGCGGGGACCAATTCAGGGCGGCTGCGGGGCCGACTTTTCGGCTCCGCATCCTTTTCCGTTGCATCGAACTCGAAGCCACAGCGCCGCGGATGTCGCTCACGAGTCGCTGTCGTAGTTCGTTGTATCGCGTGCAGAGCCGCCGCTCGGACGCGTAATCGGCGAAAAATTCGGGAGTGTCGGCTGTCGCTGTGAGCTACAGGTGAATCGTCAGATTACAGTCGGACGACGTTCGCCGCGCGCGGGCCCTTCGGGGAGGATTCGATGTCGAACTCCACCTCGGTGCCCTCGGTGAGGTCTTCGCCGCCGACGTCTTCCATGTGGAAGAACACGTCTTCGTCGTCGTCGAGGTCGCCGTCGTCAGTCGAAATGAAACCGTAGCCGCCAGTGTCGTTGAAGAAGTCAACGTTGCCTGCTGCCATTACGACCAGAGAGAGACGCGTTACACGGATAACAGTTCCGAGAGGTAAGGTAGCACGGCCGTCGCGGAGTCCCACCGCGACGAGTCCGCCGAAGCGGGGCGTCCGGCCGGGCTACCAGAGGAACATCGGCCAGACGAACTGGAACAGCACCCAGATGAACAGCGTCAGCACCGCGGTCATGAGGAGGTTGAGGACGACGCCGGCGCGCATCATGTCGCGCTGTTCGAGGTAGCCGGAGCCGAACACGATGGCGTTGGGCGGCGTCGCGACCGGGAGCGCGAACGCGAAGCTCGCGGCGATGGCGCCGCTGACCGAGAGGAAGATGGCGGCGGACTCCTCGGCGAGCCCGAGCGTCGCGGCGAGGATGCCGCCGATGGAGACGAGCACGGGCACGATGATGGTGGCGGTGGCGGTGTTGGAGGTCATCTCGGTGAGGAAGATGACCAGCAGGACGACGGCGGCGACGATGACGACGATGGGGAGGCCGGTGAGCGAGCCGAAGATGGTCTCGGCAATCCAGCGCGTCGCGCCGCTGTTCGCGAACCCGGAGGCCAGCGAGAGGCCACCGCCGAACAGGAGGATGGTCCCCCAGTCGATGTCCACGAGGTCCTCCCACTCGGTGGTGTCCGCGAGGACGAGCGTGGGGATGGCGTAGAGGCCGACCATCACGTAGTACAGCAGGCCCTGGTAGCCGCCCTCGGTGCCGAACAGCGTCGGGCCGCTGCCGCCGAACAGCGTGGTGTGGAGGACGTTCGCGGTGTCGGTGCTGAGGCCGACGGTCTCGAACAGCCACCAGACGGGGCCGCCGAGGCCGCCCAGCACCCAGAGGCCGGCGGTCGCGGTGAAGATGTACGCGACGCGGCGGCCGCGCGTGCTCAGCTCGCCCTCCTCGCGGAGGTAGCGCCGCGCTTCCTCGCGGGCGCCGCTGACGTCCTCGATTTCCGGCGGGAACAGCCAGTACGTGAGGACGTACCAGACGATTGGGAGCGTGACGGCGACGATGGGGAGGCCGATGAGCAGCCAGTCGGCGAACCCGATTTCGTAGCCGAGCTGGTCGTTGAGGACGCCCGCGACGACGGCGTTCGGCGGCGTGCCGATGAGCGTGCCGACGCCGCCGACGCTGGCGCCGTACGCGGTCCCGAGGAGGGTCGCGACCTGGACGTTCGTGGTGAGGTCGTCGTCACCGGCCTCGGTGAGTTCGTCGCGGCCGACGACCTGCGCGAGCACGCCGACCGCGATGGGCGTCATCATCGCGCTGGTGGCGGTGTTCGAGACCCACATCGAGAGGATGGCCGTCGCGACCATCACGGCGAGGATGAGCTTGCGGGGGCTGGAGCCCATGCGCGCCATGATGTACAGCGCGATGCGGCGGTCGATGTCGTACTTCTGGAGCGCGTTCGCGAGCATGAACCCCGCGATGAACAGGAAGATGAGGTGGTCGGCGAACGGCGCGAGCGCGTCGTCGAGGTCGCCGAACACGCCGAACGCGGTCAGCAGCGCGGGAATCGAGAGCGCGGTGACCGCCAGCGGGAGCGCGCCGGTCACCCAGAGCACGCCCGCGAACGCCATCGTGGCGATGGCGTACTTCCCTTCGAGTGCGAGGCCTTCGGGGGTCGGTGCGAGCGCGATGACGGCGGTGACTGCGAGCGCGAGCCCGAACACCGCGAGCCGTCCGCGCGTCGAGCGAACGTCCATCTGTATCATTGATACACGACCACTGGCGACTGCTATCGTTAATGATTAACGGATTTACTTCGGCGGGGCAGCTCAGAAGTGCTCGACGAGGACGGCCACCTGCTCGTCGTCGAGTTCGGCCGCGTAGAGGGCGAACAGTTCGCGGCGGCGGTCCGCGGAGAGGCCGCGGTTCCCGCCTTCGAGCATCGAGACGTGGGCCTGCTGGAGGTCCGGGACTTCCCGCTCGACGTCGCGCTGGCTGAAGTCGGCGGCGACGCGGAGCAGTCGCCACGCTGTCGGGGAGACGTCCGCGAGGTCGTGGGCGTCCGCGCCGGCCATGTGAGCGTGTCGCCGGCCGGCCGGCATAAAGTTCGGGGGACCGCCGCGACCCCGCTCCCGGAGTCACCGATTTCGACATGTCACTTCGGTACAGGCCGGGCAGTTGTCGGCAACCGCCATCGCAATCCCCTACGCTTATGCTCTACCAGTCGAAAAACGTAACGAGAGTAATACATATGTACGACCTGACAGGGTTTCAACGAGACCTCCTCTACGTCGTCGCCGGACTGGACGAGCCCCACGGCCTCGCCATCAAGGAAGAACTCGAGGAGTACTACGAGTCCGAGATTCACCACGGCCGCCTCTACCCCAACCTCGACACGCTCGTGGACAAGGGCCTCGTGGACAAGGGCCAGCTCGACCAGCGCACCAACTACTACACGCTCACTCGCCGCGGCCGCCGCGAAATCGCCGCGCGCCGCGAGTGGGAACAGCAGTACGTCGACCTCGACTAGCCGTGGTCTCCTCGCGGACCGCCACCGCCGCCGCGGGCGTGCTCGCGAGTCTCGCCGTCAGCGTCGCCGCGTGGGTCGTCTTCGACGTCGCCGTCTTCTTCCTCGCGGTCCCGCTGATTCCGCTGTTGTTCCGGCGACGCACCGAGGAACCCACCGTCTACGAGTGTCCAGAGTGCGGGTTCCGAACGCGCGACCCCGAGTTCGCGTACTGCCCGCGCGACGGCACCGGCCTCGAAGCGCGCTGACTAGGACTCCTCGGCTTCTCCCTCCGACTCGAACTCCGAGACGTGGGTCTGCTCGCCCTCGTCGGCGGTCAGCACGTCCCCGCCGAGCGCTTCCGGGGAGATTTCCTCGCCGGCCAGCAGCTCCGGGAGCACGAGCCGGGCGAAGTGAACGACGAACACGAGCGCGAGCGGGCCGAGGAACAGTCCGTACCAGCCCCACAGCAGCGGCCCGAAGACGTACGACAGAATCACCAGCCCGAGGTGGATGTCCCGGCCGGAGACGTACGGCCGCAACAGCAAGTCGGGGATGAAGTCCACGACCACTGCGGCGACGGCGACGAACACTGCGACGAACCCGTACCCCGTGCCGCTCTGGAACGCGACGAACGCCAGCCACCCCGCCAGCGGCATCCACACGAGCTTGATGCCGACGACCGGAACGAGGCTCGCGATGCCCGTGATGAGCCCGAACAGCACCGGGTAGGGGATGGCGATGCCCGCCGGGGAGAGCGCGTCCAGCGTCCCGTACGACACCGCGGCGATGACGCCGGTGGCGAACGCGAAGACGATGTTCCCGAAGAACACCGTCGAGAGGTCGCGGTCGACCGCCCGCGCGTACGCCTCCGCGACGCCGCTGCCGTCCGTGAACCGGCGCTGGAACCAGCCGCCGAGCCGGTGGTCGTCCCGGAGCAGGTAGAACGCGACGATGACGACCGCGAACAGGTGGACGAACAGCGTCCCGAGGAACCCGACGTACTGCAAGGCGTTGCTCGCCGTCGACGCCAGCGCCTCCTGCACGGACGGCTGATTCAGGAACGCCTGCGGGTCCTGCACGATGGTTGAGACGTCGAGGTAGGGGTCGAGGAGCGTTTCGACGTGCCCGAGGTCGACGTTCTGCGCGTCCACGAACCGCTCCAGCTCCTGCAGGCCGACTGCGGTGGTGTAGGCGACGACCAGCATCGCGGGCAGCGCCAGCGTCACCAGCGCCACCACCGCCCGAATCGTCGGCCGGGGAATCCAGCGTTCGAGCCGGCGGTAGACCGGTCGCGTCGCGTAGTAGATGAAGATACCGAGCACGAACGTCCCGAGGAACGAGTAGACGGTGAACGCGAGCACGCCGCCGAGTACGGCGGCGCCCGCCCACCACGCGAGCCGACCGCGGTCGAAGTCCATTACGTACGCTACCGGCGGGCCGACGCAAAAAGATTCGCCAGCCATCAGGTCGGAGCGAGCCCGCAACTTTTTGCCCGCCGACGGTGAACGGCCGAGAGTGCCCGGTATCTTCGAGTCGCTGGCGGACGTTCCGGTGGACAGCCGTGTCGTCCGCCTCGCGCTGTCGGTCGCGCTCGGGCTGTTCATCGGCCTCGAACGCGAGTGGGCCCAGAAGGCGGCGGGCATCCGCACGTTCGCGCTCGTCAGCGTCCTCGCCACCATCTTCACCGAAGTGGACACGGAGCGCTGTGCGGACGCCGCGGGCGTCTGCCCGCCGTACCTCTCCAGCGTCGGCGCGGCGTTCGTCATCGTCGTCACGGGCGTCCTGATGGTCTCGGGGATGCGCGACGAGGACGAGGGACTGCACCTGACGACCGCGGTGAGCCTGATGGTGGCGTACGGCGTCGGCGTGCTCGTCGCCGTCGACGCGGTGCTGCCCGCGACCGTCGTCGCCGTCACGAGCTCCGTCCTGCTGGTGTTCAAGCGCGAGCTCCACGGGTTCGCGTGGGGGCTCTCCCGGGAGGAACTGCGCTCGACGTTCGAGTTCGCGATTCTGGCGTTCGTCGTCTACCCCCTGTTGCCGGCCGGCACGGTGTCGCTGGGGTCCGGGCCGTACGCGGTCAGCATCGAACCGCGCGTGGTCTGGCTGATGGTCGTGTTCGTCGCCGGCATCGGCATCGTGAACTACGTCGTCGTGAAGACCTACGGCGGCCGCGGCATCGCCGTCACGGGCTTCTTCGGCGGGCTGGCGTCCTCGACGGCGGTCGTCGGCACGATGCTCGACCACGTCGGCCAGCGCGCGGAGGCGGCGTCGTACGCGGTCGCGGGCGTCCTGTTGGCGAACGCCGCGATGGCGCTGCGGAACCTCCTCATCGTCGTCGTGTTCACGCTCTCGACGGGCGTGCTGGTGTCCGCGACCGTCCCGCTGGTGGTCATCGTCCTCGGCTGCGTCGGCGTCGCGGCGGCCACCGCCGACTGGACGACGCGCGTCGAGATGGAGCTGGAGAGCCCGTTCTCGATGCGGAACGCGCTGGCGTTCGGCGCGATGTTCCTCGTCGTCGTGGTCGCCGGCGGGCTCGCGCAGACCCAGTTCGGCTCCGCGGGCCTCTACGCGACCGCCATCCTCTCCGGGCTCGTGTCGAGCGCGGGCGCGACCACCTCCGCCATCGTGCTCTACCGCACGGGCGCAATCTCGGAGACTGCCGCCACCGTCGCCGTGCTGCTGGCGACCGCCTCCTCCATCGGCGTGAAGGTCGCGCTCACGGCGACCAGCGACAACCGCTCGTTCGCGTACCGCGTCGCGGGGTACAGCGTGGTCCTGCTCGTCGCGGGCGGGGTCGCGACCGCCGCCGTCGCGCTCTGAGGCGCGGTGAAGCTTGCCTGAACCGTAACGAATCGCTTTTGTCGGCGGCCCGGGCAACCACTACCATGGACAGGGAGACCGCCGAGCCGAGCGTCCGGAGCCTGCCCGGCGAGAAGGCCCAGCAGTGGGTTCAGTACCACCACGAGCACGCCGCCCCCAGCACCTACGTCTACGAGTTCGTCTGGGACATCACCGAGGACGCCGCCGGCCCGTTCTGCCGTGACGTGGACGGCAACGTCCTCATGGACTTCACGAGCCACGTCGCGGCGGCGCCGTTCGGCTACAACAATCCCAAGATTATGGACCGCTTGGAGGAGTTCGACGTCGTGGACCCCTCGAAGATTGCGGGGCAGGACTTCTACGCCAGCGGCGGCTGGCCGCCCGAGGACGCCGACGTGCCGACCTCGACCCAGTTGCTCCACCGGCTCACGGACATCACCGAGGAGTACGACCTCGACACGGTCTTCCTCTCGAACACGGGCGCGGAAGCCATCGAGAACGCCATCAAAATCTGTTACGCGAACGGCGGCCACCGCGCGTTCACGTTCGACGGCGCGTTCCACGGGCGCACGCTCGGCGCGCTCTCACTGAACCGCTCGAAGGCCGTCCACCGCACCGGCTACCCCGAAATCGGCGGCGTCGTCTCCGCGCCGTACTGCTCCTGCGAGGGCGACTGCGAGTGCGGGTGGAAGACCAACGGCCCCGGCGGGAACGTCCTCGCGGACAAGCTCCACCCCGAGCGCGGTGTCATCGACCCCGAGGAGGTGGCCTACCTCGTCCTCGAACCCCAGCAGGGCGAGGGCGGCTACCGCGTCCCCAGCGACGAGTTCGCCGACGACGTCGCCGAGATTCAGCAGACCCACAACATCCCCGTCATCGCCGACGAGATTCAGTCCGGGCTCGGCCGCACGGGCGAACTCTGGGGCGTGGACCACACCAGCATCGACCCCGACGTCATCACCTCGGCGAAGGGCCTGCGCGTCGGCGCGACCGTCGCCAGCGAGGACCTCTTCCCCGACGAGACCGGGCGGCTCTCCTCGACGTGGGGCGCGGGCGACCTGCTCGCGGCCGCACAGGGCGTCGCCACCATCGACGCCATCACCAGCGACGGCGTGCTGGACAACGTCACCGAGCGTGGTCGGCAGGTCAAGGAGATTCTCGCGGACGACGCGCCCGGCTTCGTCGTTGACGTGCGCGGGAACGGCCTGATGCTCGGCGTCGAGTTCGACACCAAGGACCGCCGCGAAGCCGTCGTGAAAGCTTGCCTGGAGCGGGGGCTGCTGTTGCTCGGCTGCGGCTACAAGACGCTGCGCATCCTCCCGCCGCTGGACGTCACGGAGCGCGAAATCGACGTCGCGATGGACGTCTTCCTCGACGCCCTCGACGACCCGAAAGTCACGAAGGCCGGGCCCTCGACGGGCCACAGCGACGACGTGCAGTAACTACTCCTCGACGACGACTGCGCCGGTCATCCCCTGCGTCTGGTGGGGCGTGCAGACGTACTCGTAGCGGCCCGGCACCTCGAACGTGTACTCGAAGGAGAAGCCGCGCTGCTCGATGGTCTCGTGGCCCGACCAGTCGGCGTCCGCGGGCTGGCTCGACACGGCGACGTTGTGCGTCCCGGACAGCCACACGAACCGCACGGTCGTCCCCGTCGAAATCGTGAGTTCCTCGGGGTCGAAGACGTAGTTCCCGTCCGGGCCGACTTCGACGACTTCCGTGCCCTCGGGGGCGTCCAGCGCTTCGATGTCCTCGTCACCATCGCCGCCACCGCCACCGCCGAGACAGCCGGCGAGCGCCGCCGTCGCGCCGATGCCAGCGGTCGCGCGCAGTACGTCGCGTCGCGTTCGGTCTCGCATGCCTCGTCGTCAGTGCGTCGGGAATTTAACAGGACCGCATTCCGTCGGCGTCCCGTGTCAGAACTGGTAGCGGCGGTCGTCGTCGGGCTGCTGGACCGACGTGCCGCCGGTCATCTCGTCGAAGGTCATCCCGGAGAGGTACTCGTCGTACGTGACGTCGTACGTCGAGCGCAGGTGGAAGTCGAGGCGGCCGGACTCGGTGGTGGACTGGAACAGCAGGTGAATCGCGCGCCGCAGCAGCTCGTCCGTGTCGGCGTCCAGCGCCGCGCCCAGCATCGCCAGCTCCTGGCGGCTCTCGCGGTCGAGGAACGCGTAGTCGTCGAGGTCGTCGTACGCCAGTTCCACGTCGGTTTCGAGGTCGTCGAGGCTCATACGCGGGACGTGTGCTGGCGCCGCCATACGCCTTTTCGTTGGGCGTCCGGGCCGAACCACCACCCCTAAGCGCGCGAGTTTCCAAGCCCCGGCCATGACTGAGGGCGAGGGGGAGTACGCGCTCCCCGGCGACGCCGACGCCGTCCGGGACGCGCTCGTGGCGTGGTACGAGGACGGCCACCGGGACTTCCCGTGGCGGCGCACCGACGACCCGTACGCAATCTTGGTCTCGGAGGTGATGAGCCAGCAGACCCAGCTCTCCCGCGTCGAGGACGCCTACCACGCGTTCCTCGAGAAGTGGCCGACGACCGCCGGCCTCGCGGCCGCTGACCGCGCCGACGTGGTGGGGTTCTGGTCGGCGAACAGCCTCGGGTACAACAACCGCGCGAAGTACCTCCACGAGGCCGCCCAGCAGGTCGAGAACGACTACGGCGGCGAGTTCCCCGAGACACCGGACGAACTCTCGGAGCTGATGGGCGTCGGCCCGTACACCGCCAACGCCGTCGCGTCGTTCGCGTTCAACAACGGCGACGCCGTGGTGGACACGAACGTCAAGCGCGTGCTCTACCGCGCGTTCGACGTGCCGGACGACGACGCGGCCTTCGAGGAAGCCGCGAACGAACTCATGCCCGACGGGGAGTCCGAGGTCTGGAACAACGCCATCATGGAGTTGGGTGGCGTCGCGTGCGGGAAGTCGCCGAACTGCGACGACGCCGGCTGTCCGTGGCGGGAGTGGTGTGCGGCGTACGCCTCCGGGGACTTCTCCGCGCCGGACGTCCCCGAGCAGTCCACCTTCGAGGGGAGCCGCCGGCAGAAGCGCGGGCGAGCGGTCGGCGCGCTCCGCGAGCACGGCGAACTCGAACTCGACGAACTCGGGCCGCGGGTCCGCGTGGACTACGGCGGCGACACCGGCCGCGAGTGGCTCCGCGGGCTGCTCGAAGACCTCGCCGACGACGGCCTCGTGGAACTCGAAGACCGCGGCGAGGAGACGGTCGCGCGCCTCGCGGCGTGAACGCTCGCCGACTTGCCTCGGAGGGAGAACGAATAACCGACCGCCGACTGTACGCCACTGTCAATGTCAGGGGTTCTCGTTCCGCTGGCGCTCGTCGTCGCCGGCACCGCCGTCATCTGGAAGGGGAGCAGCTTCTTCGAGCGCGCCGCCGAGCGCCTCAGCAGGTACTACGGCCTCCCGGTGGCCGTCCACGGCGCCATCGTCGTCGCGGTCGGGTCGAGCTTCCCCGAGATTAGCTCCATCGTCGTCAGCACGGTCGTCCACGGCGAGTTCTCGCTGGGCGTCGGCGCCATCGTCGGGAGCGCCATCTTCAACCTCCTCGTGATTCCCGCGCTGTCGGCGTTCTCAAGCGAGGAGCTGACGACCACGCGGGACATCGTCCACAAGGACGCGCAGTTCTACGTCATCTCCATTCTCGTCCTCTTCCTCGTGTTCGCGCTCGGCGCGACCTACGTCCCGGGCGGCACGAACCGCGCGGCAATCCTCACGCCGTCGCTCGCCGTCATCCCACTGGCGACGTACGGCGTCTACGTCTTCCTCCACCAGCAGGACGCCACCGAGCACGTCCCCGAGCCGGCGCCGGACGTGCGCCCGCGCCGCGAGTGGGCCACGCTCGCGGTCGCGCTCGTCGTCATCGGCGTCGGCGTCGAGGGAATCGTGCGCGCCGCGCTCTCGTTCGGCGCGACGTTCGACACCCCGACGTTCCTCTGGGGGGTCACTGTCATCGCCGCCGCGACCAGCCTCCCGGACGCCATCGTCAGCGTCCGCGCCGCGAAGAACGACGAGAGCGTCACAAGCGTCACGAACGTCCTCGGCAGCAACACGTTCAACCTCCTCGTCGCCATTCCGCTGGGCGTCCTGCTCGCGGGCACCGCCACCATCGACTTCCGCGTCGCGGTGCCGACGATGGGCTTCCTGGCGTTCGCGACGCTGGTGTTCGTCGTCACCACCCGCACTCACCTCGAACTCAGCGACCGCGAGGCCGTCGGCTTCCTCCTGCTGTACGCGGTCTTCCTCGCGTGGATGGGCCTGGAGTCGTTCGGCGTCATCGAGACCGTCCGCGGAATCTGACCGCGGGCGGACCGCCGCGCCCGACTACTCCTCGTCCTCCCTGACCGTCAGCACGGGCACGTCCGACGTGCGGACGATGCGCTCGGTGACGCTCCCGAGCAGCGCGCGGTCGAGCCCGCGGCGGCCGTGGGTCCCCATCACGACCACGTCGATTCCCTCGTCCTCGACGTACTGGAGGATGGTCTCGTAGGCGCCGCCCTTCATCACGACGCCGACGGCCTCCACGTTCAGGTCGCCGGCCTTCTCGACGACCTCGTCGACGACCGACTGCCCCTCCTCGGCCAGCGGGTCCACCACGTCGTCCTCGAACGTGACGGTGCTGTACTCGGTGGTGTCCGCGACGTAGAGGACGTGCAGGCGGGCGCCGTAGCGGTCCGCGAGCTCGATTGCGTGCGGCACCGCGGCGTCCGCGGCGCCGCTCCCGTCGGTCGGCAACAGGACGTCGTCGTACATACGCCCCGAGAGGGAAGCCCGCACAAAATAGGTGCGGGTGAATTCCTGCCTGCTCGTAATCGACGCCCCAGATGAGCAAGCGTTTTGCCCTGCGACCGCCCCCGTTGTGAGCATGCACGCGATTACGAACTCCGGGTGGGTCGAGGTCATCACGGGGTCGATGTTCTCCGGGAAGACGGAGGAGCTGCTGCGGCGGCTCCGGCGCGCGGAAATCGCGGGCCAGTCGGTCGCGGCGTTCACGCCCGCCATCGACGACCGGTACGGCGAGGCGACGCTGGGCTCGCACGCCGGCCGGACGTGGGAGGCGACGGTCGTCGACACCACCGCGGAGGGCGTCTCGAAGATTCCCAGCCACCTCAACGGCGAGGAGGTCGTCGCCATCGACGAGGCGAACTTCTTCCCCGGCGAACTCGTGGAGGTCTGTCAGAACCTCGCCAGCGACGGCCGCCGGGTCGTCGTCTCCGGCACCGACCAGACGTTCCGCGGGGAGCCCTTCGACCCCATCCCGCAGCTGATGGCGGTCGCCGAGTACGTCGAGAAGTTCCAGGCCATCTGCACGCAGTGCGGCGAGCCCGCGACCCGGAACCAGCGGCTCATCGAGGGCGAGCCAGCCCACTACGACGACCCCACCATCATGGTCGGCGCGGAGGAGTCCTACGAGGCACGGTGCCGGAACTGCCACGTCGTCGAGCGGGACTGAGATGACGACGTGGGTCGAGCCGGAGGGCGGCCGCGAGCGCGGGCCACTCGGCCTCGCGAAGGCGTTCACGCAGGTGCTCGTGAACCCGGCGACGTTCTTCGAGGAAGCGGTCTCGCCGGGCGACCAAGCTCCCGGACTGGTGTTCGCGATGGCGGTCGTACTCGTCTCGCAGGGGACGCGGCTCGCGCTCGACCCCGGACGCGCGCTGGCGTTCTCTGCGCCGACGTGGCTGGCCGCCGTCCTCACGCTCGCGCTCGCCGTCCTCCTGATTGCGCCCGCCGCGCTGCACGCGCTCTCCGCCGCCGAGACGCTCGCGCTGGCGGCCGTCGCGCCCGACCGCGGCGGCGTCAGCGAGACCGTGCAAGTGCTCGCGTACGCCAGCGCGCCCTGCGCGTTCGTCGGCGTCGGCGTCCCGGTCGTCACGTTCGCCTGCGGGCTGTGGGCGTTCGCGCTGCTCGTCGCCGGCACGCGAATCGTCCACGACACGACGCTCGCACGCGCCGCGGCCGCCGCGGTCGTCCCCGGCGCGCTCGCGTACGGCTCCGGGTTCGGCTGGTTCGCCGCGACCGCGGCGCTGTTCCCGTGGGCGGCCGACTACGTGCCGACGGTCGGGCGAGCCGCCGCAGTGCTCGGAGTTTAGTACGTCCGCCGCGAACCCCGGCGCGTGCTCAACGTCAACTTCTCCGACCTCATGTTCGAACTCAAGGACGGCGCCGTCAAGCACGTCGGCCCGTCGAACGCGTCCGCGGACGCGAAGCTCTTCGACGTCGAATCCGCGCAGGCCCGCGAGTTCGGCGACAAGCGCGTCAAGCTCGTCTTCGAGGACGACAGCGGCAACGAAGTGCAGGTCGCGCTGTTCCCCGAGGACGTCCGCGACGTCGTCGACGACGTGGACGCGCTGGAGGGCGACAGCCCGGTTTTCGAGTAGCTCGCGGCCGCGAGCGAACCCCCGCGCGACCGGCGAGCTTTCGATAATCGTTTACGGCAGCACACGCTCTGTCGAAGCAAATGGGTACGTGTATCATCTGCGGCTCCTCCACGGACGGCCGTGTCTGTGACACCCACGAGGAGGACGTCGCCTTCGAGTTCCGCGGAGATTCTCCCGACGAACTGACGCCCGGTCGCTACTACCAAGGTACCATCGACGGCTTCGCCGACTTCGGCGTGTTCGTGGACATCGGCGACTCGGTCACCGGCCTGCTCCACCGCAGCGAAGTGCCCGGCCGCCTCGAATCGCTCGGCTGGGACGCCGGCGACGAAGTGTACGTCCAAGTCACGGACGTCCACGACAACGAGAACGTCGACCTCGGCTGGTCGATTCGACAGGACGACCGCGACTTCCGCGGCCACCTCGTCGACGACCCGCACGCGGAGTCGGACGCCGAACTCCCCGACGAAGAGGAAGAGGAGACCAGCACTGCCGACGGCGGCACCCCGGTACCGGAAGAAACCGAGGAACCGGCCGAGGCCGAAGCCGAATCCGAGTCCGCTGACGACGCCGAGCCGGAAGCAGCCGAGCCGGAAGCAGCCGAGAAGCACGAGACCGAGGACGAACCGACGACCGACGACGCGGCCGCCGAGGCGTCCGACGCGGACGACGAACCGGCCCGCGTCCCGATTGCCGACCTCGACGACCACGTCGACGAGCGCGTCGCCGTCGAGGGCGAAGTCGCGAACGCCCGACAGACCAGCGGCCCGACCGTGTTCGAGCTCGCCGACGAGACCGGCGCCGTCGACTGCGCCGCGTTCGTCGAAGCGGGCGTCCGCGCCTACCCCGAGGTCGAAGCCGGCGCCGTCGTCCGCATCGTCGGCGAAGTCGAGCGCCGCCGCGGCGAACTGCAGGTCGAAACCGAGGACCTCCGCGTGCTCGATGGCGCCGACGCGCAGGCCGTCGAAGCCCGCATGGAGGACGCGCTCACCGAGCGCGCCGCCCCCGAGACGACCGACCTGCTCGCTGCCGACGACGCCGTCGAAGCTGTCACCGACGACCTCGTCGACGCCGCGACCGCCATCCGCCGCGCCGTCGTCGAAGCCCGCCCGGTCATCGTCCGCCACACCGCGACCGTCGAGGGCTACGTCGCCGGTACCGCCATCGAGCGCGCGCTCCTCCCGCTCATCCGCGACGAGCACGCCCGCGAGGACGCCGAGTACCACTACGTCGACCGCCGCCCGCTCGACGATGCCTTCTACACCATCGACGACGCCACCGGCGACGTCACGAGTATGCTGGAGGCCGCCGAGCGCCACGACGAGAAGCACCCGCTGTTCGTGCTCGTCGGCGCCGGCTCCACCAGCGAGTCCACGGACGCCATCGACCTGCTGGACATCTACGACGCGGACACGGTCGCCATCGACGGCGGCTACACCGACGACGCCGCGGGCGCAGACGTTCTCGTCAGCCCGACGGAAGCAGGCGAGAACCCCGTGAACACGGGTGCGCTCGGCTCGCAGCTCGCCGCGTTCGTCAACGACGACGTCCGCGAGGACCTCTACCACCTGCCCGCCGTCGCGTACTGGGCCAACACGCCCGAAGCGTACGCGGACCTCGCCGCCCAGACCCACTACAGCCCGGACACGCTCGCCGACCTCCGGGACGCTATCGCGCTGGAAGCGTTCTACCAGTCCTACGAGGACAAGCGCGAACTCATCTCGGACCTGCTGTGGGGCGAGGCCGACGACTCGCTCATCGAGCACGTCTCCGAGCAGTTCCGCGAGCGCCTCGAAACCGAGGTCTCGACCGCCGAACCCCACCTCGACGTGCGTGGGCAGGACGGCGTCGCCTTCGAGACGCTCGACGTGGACGCGTACACCCACGAGTACGACTTCCCGCCGGTCGACCTCCTGCTGGACGAGCTCTACCGGCGCCGCGACCGCGCGGACGTGCTCGTCGGCGTGAGCGGCGACGAGATTCGCGTCCGCAGCGGCGACGCGGTGGACGTGCGCGCCGTCGGCGAGACGGTCGCCGACGAACTCACCGAGGCCGGTGTCGAGCCGCGCGGCGCACGCGACGGCCGCATCGAGTTCCTCTCCGGCGAGAAGGACGCGGTCGTCGACGCGGTCGTCGACGCCATCGCTGACCAGCTCGCGTAACGCAACGACACGCTTTTTCGCTCGCGGCGGCTCCTACGGAGTAATGAGCGCGGACGCCGACCCCGCATTCGAGGCCGCCTGCGAGGAGCTCGTCGAACGAATCCTCGACGGGGACGTCGGCAAGGACGACGTCGAGAGCGCGAAGCTCGAAGTGTGCTCCGAATACTCCGCATCGAAGGTGCCCAAGCACTCCGAGCTGCTGGACTTCGCGCCCGAGGACCGCCGCGACGACCTCGAAGAAGTCCTCCAGCGCAAACCCGTGCGGACCGCGTCGGGCGTGACGCCGGTCGCCATCATGACCAGCCCGCACATGTGTCCGCACGGCAAGTGCCTGTACTGTCCGGGCGGGCCCGCCAGCGAGTTCTCATCGAGCCAGTCGTACACGGGCCACGAGCCAGCGGCCGCGCGCGGCGTGCAGAACGACTACGACCCCTACGGGCAGGTGACGCTGCGGCTCCACCAGCTCCGGGAAATCGGTCACCCGATCGACAAGGTCGAACTCATCCTGATGGGTGGGACGATGACCGCGCGCAGCCACGACTACCAGGAGTGGTTCGTGAAGCGCGCGCTCGAAGCGCTGAACGACTTCGACCCCGAGCAGGAACCGAACCCCTCCGAGACGGAGTCGTTCGCCCAGGACCCCGAGGAGTATGACTTCTCCTACCTCGAGGACGTTATCGCGGAGAACGAGCACGGCGACATCCGGAACATCGGGACGACGTTCGAGACGAAGCCCGACTGGTGTGACCCCGAGCAGGTGAATCGGATGCTCGACCTCGGCGGCACCAAAGTCGAGGTCGGCGTGCAGACGACCTACGAGCGCATCAACCGCGAGATGCACCGCGGGCACGGCGTGCAGGCGTCCATCGACGCGAACCGGCGGCTGCGGGACGCCGCGTTCAAGGTCGGTTTCCACATGATGCCGGGCCAGCCGGGGATGAGCAAGGAGATGTGCCTGGAGGACTTCCGGCGGCTGTTCGAGGAGGAACAGTGGAAGCCGGACTACCTCAAGATCTACCCGACGCTGGTCGTCCGCGACACCGTCACGTACGACATGTGGCGCAACGAGGAGTTCGAGCCGCTGCAGAACGAGGAGGCCGCCGAACTCGTCGCGGAAGTCATGGACATGATTCCGCGGTACACGCGCCTCCAGCGCGTCCAGCGGGACATCCCCGCGGACCACATCGACGCGGGCGTCTGGAAGTCGAATCTGCGCCAGCTCGCGTGGGAGAAGATGGACGAGCACGGCTACACCTGCGAGTGCATCCGCTGCCGGGAGGCCGGGATGAACGACGAGGAGCCCGAGAACGTCGAACTCGACGTGATGACCTACGACGCCGCGGGCGGCACGGAGCACTTCATCAGCTTCGAGGACTTCGAGAAGGACCTCCTCGTGGGGTTCGCGCGCTTGCGCTTCCCGAACGACCCAGTACGAGACGAACTGGAGGACGCGGCGCTGCTGCGCGAACTCCACGTCTACGGCGGCGAGGTCGGTGTCGGCAACGACACCGAGGACGGCCAGCACCAGCACCAGGGCTACGGGCAGCGCCTGATGACGCGCGCCGAGGAGATGGCCGCCGACGCGGGCTTCGAGAAGCTCAGCGTCATCTCCGGCATCGGCGCACGCCAGTACTACAAGCAGAAGCTCGGCTACCGACAGGACGGCCCCTACGTCAGCAAGCAGCTGTAGGCGGATTGGGGCTCACAGGCGGCTCGTTCTCACGGGGCGGTCGCCGCGCTCGCCGTACCGATTGCTCGGCTCGGAGCGCCCCGCGGTGGAACTCAGGTCACGCGCGGGGCTGGTCCCGTTCTGATACTTGAACGTTCGTGCCAGCGACGGAATTTAGAACGAGACCAGCATCGGCGAGCGAGCGGCCGAAGGCCGCGAGCGCAGCGCAAAAGGTACTACAGGAGGCCGCCGGGCGTGGCGCCGTCGGCGACGGAGTGGGGGACGGTCAGGGGGGTGACGCTGATTTCGTTGTCGACGCAGGCGTGGCGGTCCGTGCCTTCGGGGTCGGGGACGTCGCGGTCGAGGAACTGGTGCCAGAAGCGGTCTTCGACGTCCACGCCGTTCTCCGTGACCGTCGCCTGTAGCTCGTACTCCTCGGTGGGGCGGGTGACGCGCTTGACGGGGTCGTCGGCGTACTCGGTGGCGGGGGCGTTGACGGAGAGGTAGTCGGCGGTGGGGAGGACGTCGCCGGCGACGAACTCCGGGAGGAGGTCGGTGACGGTGTCGGCGGCGGTGTGGAACTGGTCGTACGTGGGCTCCCAGTCGCCGGCGGGGTCGAACTCCCAGTCGTACATGGAGGCGGCGATTGCGGGGAGGCCGAGGAACGAAGCTTCCATCGCGGCGCCGACGGTGCCCGAGCGTGCGAGGATGTGCGCGCCGAGGTTCGGGCCGTCGTTGCAGCCGGAGACGACGACGTCCGGGGTGAAGTCGAGGGCGGCGACGGCGACGGCGACGCAGTCGGCGGGCGTGCCGTGGACGGCGTAGCCGTCCTCGCGTTCCTCGTAGTCAAGCGTCTCGAACGTCCGGGTCTGTCCCGTGCCGGACTGTTCGGCGGCGGGCGCGACGACGGTGACGTCGTGGTCGTCGGCGAGCCGGTCGCGGAGCGCGCGGATGCCGGGGGCGTCGATGCCGTCGTCGTTGGTGAGCAGGACGGACAGCGACTCGGTCATTACGCGTCGCTACTGGCTGGCCGGGTGTATCGGTTCCGGTCTCGGCGACGGACCCGGGGCGGCGGTCCCCGTGTTTAAGCCAGCGGCCCGCGACTGCTGGGGTATGCTAGAGACGTGGTTCCTCCGGGTCGCGGGCAACGACCCCGTGATGCAGGCGCTCGTGGCGGGGGTCGTCATCGCGGGGCTGAACCTCCTCGGGGCGCTGCTCGTCGTGGTGTGGCGGAATCCCTCGCAGCGCTCGCTGGACGGCGCACTCGGGTTCGCGGCGGGCGTGATGCTCGCCGCGAGTTTCACGAGCCTCATCCTGCCCGGCATCGAGTTCGGCGGTCAGAACGGCCTCGTGGAGGTCATCGCGGGCATCGCGCTGGGCGTCCTGCTGTTGGACCGCGCGGACCGCTGGGTCCCCCACGCCCACGTCCTCATCACGGGCCGCCAGCGCAGCGACCAGACCATCTCGGAGGCGGACTTGGCGCCGCTGTTGCTGTTCATCGTCGCCATCACCATCCACAACATGCCGGAGGGGCTGGCGGTCGGCGTCGGGTTCGGGAGCGGGAACGTCGCGGAGGGCCTGTCGCTGATGCTCGCCATCGGCATCCAGAACATCCCCGAGGGGCTGGCGGTCTCCGTGGCGGCGGTGAACGCCGGGTTCGACCGCACGACGTACGCCGCGCTCACGGGAATCCGCGCGGGACTCGTGGAGATTCCGCTGGTGTTGCTCGGCGCGTGGGCGGTGTCGGTGTCGGGCGCGATTCTGCCGTACGCGATGGGGTTCGCCGCCGGCGGGATGCTGTTCGTCATCAGCGACGAAATCGTCCCGGAGACGCACTCACGCGGGAACGAGCGCGTCGCCACGCTCGGCCTGATGCTCGGCGTCGTCGTCATGCTGTATCTGGACGTGAGCCTCGCGTAGCTGGCTGATCTCGACTCGTTCGGGCACACGGCTCGCGGGTCGTTCCGCCCCGCTCGCTGTAACGTGGCCTCCCTGCGGTCGGCCACGCGACTCACGGCTCGCTATCGCTCGCCGTTCGCATCTGGTGGCCCGGCTTCGCCGGACCACCCATACCGTAAGGCAGAGGGGTTCCCCCCGCCAAGAACGGGAGCATGGACCAGAAGCGGGAGCTGACGAGCGTCGACCTCGTCGCCCTCACTGCGGAGCTCAACGGCTATCAGGGGGCGAAAGTCGACAAGGCCTACCTCTACGGCGACGACCTCCTGCGGCTGAAGATGCGGGACTTCGACCGCGGCCGCGTGGAACTGCTCATCGAGGTCGGGGACACCAAGCGCGCGCACGTCGCGGCGCCCGAGCACGTGCCGGCGGCGCCGGGCCGCCCGCCGAACTTCGCGAAGATGCTCCGGAACCGCCTCTCTGGAGCGGACTTCCACGAGGTGCGCCAGCACGGCTTCGACCGGATTCTGGAGTTCGAGTTCCGCCGCGAGGACAAGGACACGACCATCGTCGCGGAGCTGTTCGGGGACGGCAACATCGCGGTCGTCGACCAGAACGGCGAGGTCGTGGACTCGCTGGACACCGTCCGCCTGCAGTCGCGGACGGTCGCCCCGGGCTCCCAGTACGGGTTCCCGAGTTCGCGCGTCAACCCCCTCGAACTGGACTACGAGGGGTTCGCGGCGAAGATGCGCGAGTCGGACACGGACCTCGTGCGGACGCTCGCCACGCAGTTGAACTTCGGCGGGCTGTACGGGGAGGAACTCTGCACGCTGGCGGGCGTCGAGAAGACCAAGGACATCGACGACGCCACCGAGGAGGAGTTCCGCGCGCTCTACGAGGCCAGCGAGCGCCTGCTGGACGCGATTCGGGCCGGCGACCTCGACCCCCGCGTCTACTTCGAGCCCGAGGAGGGCGAAGACGAGGACGGGAAGGCCGCACGCGGCCAGCGCGTGGACGTGACGCCGCTGGACCTCGAAGAGCGCGCCGACCTCCCCTCCGAGGCCTACGACCGCTTCAACGACGCCTTAGACGACTACTTTACGAACCTCGACACGACCGAGGAGGAGGAGAGCGGCGAGGCGGTCTCGAAGCCGGACTTCGAGCAGGAGATTCAGAAGCACGAGCACATCATCAAACAGCAGGAGCAGGCCATCGAGGACTTCGAGCAGCAGGCCGAGGCCGAGCGCGAGAAGGCCGAACTGCTGTACGCGAACTACGACCTCGTGGACGACATCCTCTCGACGGTGCAGGACGCCCGCGACGCGGGCCACGGCTGGCAGGAAATCGCAGAGACGTTCGAGGAGGCGGCGGGTGACGTGCCCGGCGCGGACGCGTTCGCGGGCATCGACGAGTCCGAGGGCACCGTCCGCGTGCAGTTGGACGACCACACCATCGAAGTGGACCCCGCGTGGGGCGTCGAGAAGAACGCCGACGAGCACTACCAGGAGGCCAAGCGCATCGAGGAGAAGAAGGAGGGCGCACGCGCGGCAATCGAGAACACCCGTGAGGACCTCGAAGCCGCCAAACAGCGCCGCGAGGAGTGGGAGGCCGAGCCCGACGAGCCCGACGAAGACGAGGAGGAGGATGTCGATTGGCTCTCCCGCGCCTCGATTCCGATTCGCAAGCAGGAGCAGTGGTACGAGCGGTTCCGCTGGTTCCGGACCTCCGACGGCTTCCTCGTCATCGGCGGCCGGAACGCCGACCAGAACGAGGAGCTCGTGAAGAACTACATGGACCGCTACGACCGCTTCTTCCACGCGCAGGCCCACGGCGGCCCCGTCACCGTGTTGAAGACCTCCGCGCCCAGCGAGCCCTCCAAGGACATCGAGGTGCCCGAGGCGAGCAAGCGGGAGGCCGCCCAGTTCGCGGTCTGCTGTTCCTCGGTCTGGAAGGACGGCCGCGGCTCCGGTGACGCCTACATGGTGTCGCCCGACCAGGTGTCGAAGACGCCCGAGAGCGGCGAGTACCTGGAGAAGGGCGGGTTCGCGATTCGCGGCGACCGCACGTACTTCCGGGACCTGCCCGCGGAGTGGGCGGTCGGTATCAGTTGTGAGCCGCACACGCGCGTGCTCGGCGGCCCCATCGACGCCGTCGTCGACGACGTGGAGACGGCCATCGAGCTGGAGCCGGGGCGGTACGCGCAGGGTGACGCCGCCAAGCGCATCTACCGGGAGTTCCGCGAGCGCTTCGCCGACGAGTCGTTCGTGCGGAAGGTCGCCAGCCCGGACGAGATTCAGAAGTACATGCCGCCGGGCGGCAGCCGCATCCGGGACTGATGCGGGACGCGCTGGCGTACCCGCTCGCGGGGGACGCCGAGGACCGCTACCTCGGCGGGTGGATTCTCCACTTGCTGCACGCGCTCGTCGTGCCGGCGCTCCCGCTGGCCGTCGTCGCCGGCCACCTCGCGGGCGTGACCCGGGCGGCCGCGACCGGCTCGGAGCCGCCGTCGTTCCGCGGCTGGCGGACGGTCGCCGCAGACACCGGCCGGACGGTCGCCGTGCTCGCGGCGTACGCGGTGCCGTCGGCGGCGACGCTGTACCTCGGCGCGTTCGTGTTGCCGTCGGGGACGAACGTCTCCGCGGTGCCGATTGCGCTGCTGGCGGGCGGCCTGCTCGGCATCCTCCTGCCGCTGGCGTACGCCGCACCCGCGAGCGTCGCGCACGCCGCCGTCGCGCGGTCGCTGCGCGCCGGCTTCGACCCGAGCGCGGTCGGGCGCACGCTCCGGGACGCCCGGTACTTCACGCGGTGGGCGGGCGGCGTCGCGGCGCTGGCGGTCGGCGCCGCGCTCGCGGCGTGGCTGGGCGAGTATCTGGTCGGCTACCTGCTGGCGTTCTACTGCGAGGTGCTGGCCGCGGCATGCTTCGGGTGGGGGGCGAGCACGACGGTGGAGGCGGCCGGAGAGTAGCAGGACACTTGGGCGTCCCCCGCCTCCGTCCGGGTATGCAACTGAAGGAGCGCCGGCAGGTCGAGGGCGGCGGCGAGCGCATCACGCTCGTCCCCGAGAGCCTCGACGACCTCTGGCACCTGGCGTACGTGCTGGAGCCCGGGGACCTCGTGGCGGGGGACACCCACCGCCGCATCCAGCGCAACGACGACCAGATGCGGGACACCGGCGGCGAGCGCGAGCACATGCACGTCACTATCGACGTCGAGGACGTGGAGTTCCACAAGTTCTCGAACCGCCTGCGGGTGTCGGGCACCATCGCGGACTGCTCGCGGGAGGACCAACTCGGCCTCCACCACACGCTGAACGTGGAGGAGCGCGAGGAGATAGAGGTCGAGAAGCACTGGAAGCCCGACCAGCTCGAACGCCTCAACGAGGCCGTCGAAGCCACGGACCAGCCCGACGTGGCAATTGCCACGGTCGAGGAGGGCGAGGCGTACATCCACGTCGTCCAGCAGTACGGCATCGACGAGTACGGGTCGTTCACGGGGACGACGGGGAAAGGCGAGTACGCGCGCTCCCGCGAGGAGCTGTTCGAGGACGTGGCGAGCGCGCTCTCGCACCTCGACGCGGACGCAATCATCCTCGCCGGCCCGGGGTTCACGAAGCAGGACGCCCTCGACTACATCCAGGAGGAGTACCGGAGCCTCGCAGACAAGATTACGACCGTGGACACGAGCGCGGTGGGCGGCCGCGGCGTCCACGAGGTCCTGAAGCGCGGCGCCGTCGAGGACGTCCAGGAGGAGACGCGCATCGCCGAGGAGTCCGAACTCATCGACGAGCTCACCGACCAGATAGCCACCGACGGGAAGGCCGCCTACGGCATCGAGGAGGTCGAGAAGGCCGTGGAGTTCGGCGCGGTCGAGACCCTACTGATTCTGGACGAGCGCCTGCGCAAGGAGCGCGCCGGCGAGGGCGACTGGGGCGTCGACGTCAACGACCTCGTGACGCAGGTCGAACAGCAGGGCGGCGACGTCACCGTGTTCAGCCACGAGTTCGCGCCCGGCGAACAGCTCCGGAACCTAGGCGGCGTCGCGGCCGTCCTGCGGTACCGGATGGAATAGGCTGACTCTCAATTCTTGGAATCGCGGCCAACGCATAAGTGACCGAACCGGGAACGCCACCGCGATGGCTACTGATAAATCCCCGCGCGTAACCGAAGACGTTCGCGGCGGGGTTGACGGGGACGCGCTCGCGGACCGCATCGGACTGGACGACGAGGAAATCGCGTGGCGCAAGGAGTTCACGGACATCGACGACGCCGACGAGGCGGCGCTGGCGCGCGAGTCCGAGCTGTTCGAGCGCGTGGCCGAGGACCTCGTGGAGGACTTCTACGACCACCTCCAGGAGTTCGACCGCACGCTGGACATCTTCGGACGCTCGACGAAGACCGTCGAGCAGCTCAAGCGCACGCAGACGCAGTACCTGCTCGGGCTCGGGCGCGGCGAGTACGACCGAGAGTACGTCGAGCAGCGCGCCCGCATCGGGAAGATTCACGACCTCCTCGACCTCGGCCCCGAGGTGTACCTCGGCGCGTACACGCGCTACTACGAGGGACTGCTCGACGCGCTCGTCGAGGACGTGACCGCCGACCGCGGCGACGACGCCGCCGAGGCCGTCGAGGAGCTCGTCGAGCGGTTCCTGCCGATGCTGAAGCTGTTGACGTTCGACCAGCAGGTGGCGATGGACACGTACATCGACTCGTACGCCCAGCGCCTCCAGTCCGAAGTCGAGCGCCGCACCGAGCTCGCGAACGCGGTCGCGGAGGACGTCGAGGAGCCGCTGGCGGAGCTGGCGGACGCCTCCCGGGACGTCGCCGAGCGCGCCGACGAAATGCAGGCGTTCACCGACGAGCAGGTCGACCGCACGGAGAGCGTCGCCCGCGAGGTCTCCAGCGTCTCCGCGAGTATCGAGGAGGTGGCGGCGACCGCGGCGGACGTCCGCGAGACCAGCGAGGACGCCGCTGAGTTGGCGGGCCGCGGCGAGCAGGCGGCCGACGACGCGCTCGACGTGATGGCCGACATCGAGGCCGCCAGCGACGGCGTCGCCGAGGACGTCGACCAGCTCCGCCAGCGCGCCGGCGACGTCGGGGAGGTCACGGCGGTTATCGACGACATCGCCGAGCAGACGAACCTGCTGGCGCTGAACGCGTCTATCGAGGCCGCGCGCGCCGGTGAAGCCGGCGACGGGTTCGCCGTGGTCGCCGACGAAGTGAAAGACCTCGCCGAGGAGTCCCGAGAGCAGTCCACGCGCGTCGAGGAGCTGGTCGAGGCGATGCAGTCGGACACCGAGGCGGCGGTCGAGCGCCTCGACGAGATGAACCGCCAAATCGAGGACGGCGTCGGGCGCGTCGAGGAGGCGATGGAGACGCTGCGAGAAATCACGGACGCCGTCGAGGCGGCCGCCAGCGGCGTCCAGGAGGTCTCGGAGGCGACCGACGAGCAGGCGACCAGCGTCGAGGAGGTCGCGGAGATGGTCGACGACGTGGACGACCGCGCGGCGGAGGTCGCGGCGGCGCTGGACGACATCGCGGCCGCGACCGAGCGCCAGCGACAGACCGTCGACGACGTCCGGGAGTCGGTGTCGCGGCTGACCTGAGGAGGACAACGGCTTTCTCGGTGGCGCCGCGAGGTGGCGGCGTGGCGGGACTGACACTGCTGGACGTGGGGCTGGTGCTGGTGGCGCTGGCGGCCGCCGGCTTGCTCGCGCGCCGGGTCGGCCAGTCGGTCATCCCCGCGTACCTCGTCGTCGGGATGCTCGTCGGGCCGCACGCGCCCGCGCTGTGGGGGTTCCAGCCGACGCTCGTCGGCGACCCCGAGACCGTCGCGCTGTTCGCGGACCTCGGCGTAGTCTTGTTGTTGTTCTTCGTCGGCCTCGAACTGAGTCTGGACGCGCTCTTCGAGAAGGGCCGGCAGGTGCTGGCGGGCGGCGCCATCGACGTCGGCGTGAGCCTCCCGCTGGGGTTCGCCGTGGGCGTCCTGCTGGGCTTCGACTGGGTGGCGTCGTTCGTGCTCGCGGGCGTGCTGTTCAACTCCTCGACGGTCATCGTCGCGAAGCTCCTGCTGGAGCTGGACTGGATTGCCAACCCGGAAAGCGAGGCGATTCTCGCAATCGTGGTCGTCGAGGACGTGGCGACCGCGGGCTACCTCGCGGTGCTGTCGGCGGTCCTGCTCGGCGCCACCGACCTCGGCGCGCTCGCGACCGACGTGGCCGTCGTGGTCGCGCTCGTCGCCGCGGGCGCAGTAGTCGCGCTCCGCGGAACCAGCGTCGTCGAACGCCTCCTCGACGTCGAGTCCGGCGAGCTGTTCGTGTTGCTCGCGCTCGGCGTCGCCGCGACCGTCGCCGGCCTCGGGGAGCGCTCGGGCGTCGGCGCCGCCGTCGCCGCGTTCCTCGTCGGCGCCGCGGTCGGGCGCACCACGCTCACCGACCGCGTCGAGGGCCTGCTGTCGCCGTCCCGCGACCTGTTCGCGGCGCTGTTCTTCGCCGCCGTCGGGCTCTCCACGGACCCCGCGCTCATCACCGAGGAGGCGTGGGCGGTCGCCGTCGCGGTCGCCATCACGATTCCCGGCCAGTACGTCTCCGGCTACTACGCCGGCCGCCAGTTCGGCCTCGAACCGCGGCGCGCGTTCCGCGTCGGGTCCGCGCTCGCGCCCCGCGGGGAGTTCGCGCTCGTCATCGCCGCGCTCGCCGCCAGCGTCGGCACCACGCCCGTCCTCACGGAGCGCGTGCCCGCGTTCACCGTCGGCTACGTGCTCGCGACGAGCGTCCTCGGCACGCTCGCGATGCGGCACAGCGACCGGCTGTGGGCGGCGCTGCCGTGGGCCGACGCGCGCTGACCGGCGGCGGTGGGCTTTTGCGCGCGCCCGTCGAACCGTCGCGCAATGCCTGTCCGCGAGAGCGACCTCCCGAACGTCGGCCGGAAGTACGAACTCGACCTCGCCGCTGGCGGCCGGCTGTCGGTCGTCATCGGCCACGACGGCACGCGGACGCTGTACCGCCAGCGCGACGCCGGCGAGGACGCCGAGCGCGTCGCGGAGCTCACCGGCGAGGAAGCCCGCCAGTTCGGCGCCGTCCTCGGCGGCGCGTACTTCCAGCCCGCCGAATCAGAGACCGCGGACGTCCCCGTGGGCGACGCCCGCATCGAGTGGTACGACGTCACCGCGGACTCGCCGCTGGCCGGCAACTCCGTCGGCCACTCGGCGATTCGCGCGGAGACGGGCGCGACCCTGCTGGCGATTCAGCGCGGCAGCGACACTATCGCGAATCCCGGCGCGGGCGAAGTCATCGAAGCTGGCGACGTGCTCGTGACTCTCGGCACCCGGGACGAACAGCGCGAGCTACAACAGCGCGTCAACAAGGACAGCGACGCCTGACTCACTCGGTTTCGACGACGAGGCCGTCCCGTGCGAACGCGACGTGCCCGTCGAAGTGTTCTTCTATCGACGCCTGCATCTCGCGGTGCTTGCCCTCCGTGTGCGGGTAGAGGTGCGTGAGGTACAGCGCCTCGATTTCCGCGTCGGCCAGCGACTCGCCGAGCTGCGTCGGCGTCGGGTGGTTGGAGACGTCTACTTCGTCCGGGAACGAGCAGTCGTGGACGAGCACCTCGCAGCCGTCCGCGAACTCCCCCATCCCCGCGAACGCCTCGGTGTCCGCGCTGAAGACGAGGTCGCCGTCAAAGTTGTACGCCAGCCCGTGCATCGAGTGGCGCGTCTCGATGGACTCGACGTCGAACCCCGCCACCTCGAAGCTCCCCGCGTCCACCTCCCGCAGTGTCAGGTCCACGCGGTCCTTTAGGTAGTCGTGGACGTCCAGCAAGTCCGTCACGAGCCCCTTTGTCCCGGTCGGCCCGACGACCGTGAGGTGTTCCTCGCCCGCCAGCCACCGCGCCTTCAACAGCGGCAGCAGGTCGCTGACGTGGTCGAGGTGGTGGTGGGTCAACAGCACGGTGTCCACGCCCTCGTAGCCCACGTCCGTCCGCGCGAGCGTGTGCAGCACGCCGCTCCCGCAGTCCACGAGCAAGCGACTGTCGGACTTCTCCAGCAGGAGGCCGGTCTGCATCCGGTCGCCGGTCGGCATCGCGCTCCCCGTCCCGAGGAACGTCAGTTGCATACCTGTATTCGGGGAAGGAAGGGGGTTAACGGTTCGGGCTACGTGTTCGTGAGTAAGTGCTGCATCTTCTCTTCTCGTGAACGGAAACGATGACACCTCGAAAGCCCCGAGGCCGTAGACTCGGTGCGCTCGCTGCGCTCCTCGCTCATTACGTTCGCTGCGGTGCTTGCGTCGCGCGCCTTCGTCTACAGCCTCGCCCCTTTCAATCCGCCCAATTACCGGCTGACCAGCCGGCTACGGGCGGACTGAAAGGGTCGGCGCTGTCGCGTTCACTTGGTCGTCTCGTAGGCGACTATCTGCGAGCGCAGCGAGCAGATATGTCCACGAGCGACCGCGACAGCGCCGGGGCTTTCGAGGCGTCGAAGAACCCGGTCAGTCCGGAAACAGCGAGGCGAAACAAGCACGAACGCCGCGATTTGCCTAGCGGCGTCAGACACTTGCCGTACGGGAGCCAAGCACACGCGATAGATGAGTTCGGAGTCGGAGGCGACGGCGCGGTCGGCGGGCGCGAGCCAGTCCTCGGACCGCGAGATTCTGGACAGCCTCGACCCCGCGGTCAGCGAGTGGTGGGTCGAGCGGTTCGGGCGTCCCGAGCAGGACGGCGGCTGTCTGACGCCGCCCCAGCGCGAGGCGATTCCGCTGATTCACGCGGGCGAGAACGCGCTGGTGGCGGCGCCGACGGGCTCCGGGAAGACGCTCGCCTCGTTCACGGCGATTCTGAACGAGCTGTTCGAGCGCGAGCGGGCCGACGGGCTGGACAACGAGGTGTACTGCCTGTACGTGTCGCCGCTGAAGTCGCTGGCGAACGACATCGAGCGCAACCTCGCGGAGCCACTGGACGGCATCGGCGAGCGCCTCGCCGAGCGCGGTGTGGAGACGGACGTCCGGCAGGCGATTCGGCACGGCGACACCTCCGACTACGAGCGCCAGCAGATGCTCGAACAGACGCCGCACATCCTGAACACGACGCCGGAGACGCTGGCGATTCTGCTGAACTCCCCGAAGTTCCGGGAGAAGCTCCGGAGCGTCGAGTACGTCGTCGTGGACGAGATTCACAGCCTCGCGGATTCGAAGCGCGGCACGCACCTCTCGGTGAGTCTGGAGCGCCTCCAGCGGCTCGCCGGCGACTTCACGCGCATCGGCTGCTCGGCGACCGTGGAGCCGCTGTCGGACATCGCGAGCTACCTCGTCGGATTTCAGGATGGTGAAGCGAGAGACTGCGAAATCGTGGACGCGCGGTTCGCGCGGGACTACGACCTCCAGTTGTCGTGTCCGACGCCGGACCTCGTGAACGCCTCGACGGGCGCGGTCAACGACGCGTTCTACGCGGAGCTAAGCGAGCTAATCGAGGCGAACGACAGCACGCTCGTGTTCACGAACACGCGCTCGGGCGCCGAGCGCGTGCTGGAGAATCTCCGGGAGCGCGGCGTCGTCGGCGAGGACGAGTCGGCGTGCCACCACGGCTCGCTGTCGAAGGACCGCCGGCAGGAGGTCGAACGGCAACTCAAGGAGGGGTCGCTGAAAGTGACCACGACCTCCACGAGCCTCGAACTCGGCATCGACATGCCCCACATCGACCTCGTGGTGCAGGTGGGGTCGCCGAAGTCGGTGGCGAGCCTGCTCCAGCGCGTCGGGCGCGCGGGCCACCGCCCCGGGAGGACCGTGACGGGCCGGGTCATCGCGCTCGACCGCGACGAACTCGTGGAGTGTGCGGTGATGCTCCGGCAGGCCGAACAGGGGTTCGTGGACCGCGTGCACATCCCCGAGCGCGCCCACGACGTCGCCGCGCAGCACGTCTACGGGATGGCCATCGAGGGACCGCTCCCCGAAGCGGAGGTCCGCGAGACGCTGCGCGCTGCGTACCCCTACCGCGAGTACGCGGACGACGACTTCGAGTCGCTGTTCCGCTACCTCACGGCAGAGTACGACGGCCTCGAAGACCGGAACGTGTACGCGAAGATTTGGCGCGACGAGAACGACCCGCCGGGCGGCGACGACGGCGACCCCGACGACCCCACCTCGGGCACCCACCACTACCCCGAGTTCGCGGTCGGCGAGCGACTAATCGGGAAGCGCGGGCGGCTCGCGCGCCCGATTCTCCTCCAGAACCTCGGGACGATTCCCGACTCGTTCACGGTGAACGTCTACGTGCGCGGCGACGACGAGTGGGTCGGCCAGCTCGACGAGAGCTACCTCGACACCTTGGAAGCGGGGGACGTGTTCGTGCTGGGCGGCGACCGGTTCGCGTACCGCTACCGCCGCGGGTCGAAGGTGTACGTCGACCGCACGAGCGAGCGCGCGACCGTCCCGTCGTGGTTCTCCGAGCGCCTGCCGCTGTCCTACGACCTCGGGCGGGAGATAGCGCGCTTCCAGACGGACCTCCTCGCGAAGTACGACGACGGCGGCGCGGCGGCCGTGCGGCGCTGGCTCCGCGAGTTCCCGATTGGCGCGAACGCGGTCCGGGCGCTCGCGCGGATGTACGACGACCAGATTCGGTACGCCGGCGAGGAGAGCGTCAGCACGACCGAGCGAATCGCCATCGAGGAGGTCAAGGACCGCGACGAGTACCGCCGCCGCTACCACGTCCGCACGCCGTACGGCCGGCGGTTCAACGACGGCCTCTCGCGCCTGCTGGCGTACCGGTGCGCGAACGAGGCGAACGCGAACGTCGCCGTCTCCGTCGCGGACAACGGCTTCACGCTCGCAATGCCGCTGAACCGCAAGGTGGACGTCGCGGAGCTACTGCGGCAGACCGACCCCGACGACGCCCGCGAGACGCTCCGGGCGGCGCTGGACGGCACGGACCTCCTCCAGCGGTACTTCCGCATCGACGCGACGCGCGCGCTGATGGTGCTGAAGCGCTACAAGGGCCGCGAGAAGTCCGCGAGCAAGCAACAGGTCGCAAGCGAGATGCTGCTCGGGTTCGCCGAGGACTTAGCGGACTTCGCGGTACTGGACGAGACCTATCGGGAACTCATCGAGGACAAGCTCGATTTGGCGGGCGTCCGCGAGGTGCTGTCGGAAATCCGGGCGGGCGACGTCGAGATAGCCGAGACGACCCTGCAGTCGCCGTCCCCGCTGTCGTTCGGGCTGGCGACGCTGTCGGCCAGCGACGTGGTGCTGGCGGACGACGAGGACGCGGTGCTGCGGGCGTTCCACGAGCGCGTCCGCGAGCACGTCGACGACTGACTGGGTCGCCGACGCATTAACGGTGCGCCACCGGAAACGTCAGCTATGCTCGGACGCGTGCGCGAGCGGGCGACGAAGCCAGCCGCGCACTGGTGGTTCTACGCGTACGCCGCCCTCGGGTACGTCGTCGCCGTCGCGTACGGCTTCCACGTGGGGTGGACGCTCGCCGTCACGCTGGAGACGCTCATTCTGCTCGCGCTGTCGGGGACGCTCGTCTACTCCGGTACCGACGCGCGCGGCCGGGACGTGAGCCAGCCCGGGCTGGTGCGGGCGGCGAGACTGACCACGCTGACGGGCGTGAGCTTCGCGCTGTTGGCGGTCGCGGTCGCGCTCATCTGGCTGCTGAAGGGGCACCCGGTCGTCGACGTCGAGTTCATGGTGGTGTTCGCGATGTGGCTCGGGCTCGCGGTCGGCGCGCAGGCGAGCCTCTACGCGGTCGTCTCCGAGGAGAAACGCACGCGGCTCGCGGACCTCGTGAAGCTGCTCACGATGAACCAACGCGTCCTTCGGCACAACCTCCGCAACGAGCTGGCGGTCGTGGACGGCCACCTTCAGAACCTCGAAACGCGGCTCGGCGCCGGCGACGAGGACGTCGCGGTCGCGCGCCACCACGTCGACGAGCTACTGGAGAACAGCGAGCGCACGCGCCGCATCCTCGACATCTGGGAGAGCGGCGACTGCCGCGAGCAGGACGCCGGCGCCGTCCTCGCGGACGCCGTCGAGCGGCTCCGCCAGCAGTACCCGGGCGCCGACGTCGAAATCGCGGCCACCGAGGACGCGGCGGTGTCGGCCCACGCCGCGCTGGAGGACGCGCTCTACGAGGTGCTGGCGAACGCCGTCGAACACAACGACGAGAGCGTTCGCATCACGGCGTCGGTTCGGAACCCGCCGGGCGACGACGTGGTCGTGGAGGTCGCGGACACCGGCTCGGGGATTCCCGGCCGCGAGTACGACGTCCTCGACCAGCCCGAGGAGACGACGCTCTCGCACGCCAGCGGGCTCGGGCTCTGGTTGGTCTACTGGACGGTGCGGGAGTCGGGCGGGAGCGTGGAGTTCGCCGACGACGGCGACGGCACCACGGTCAGGTTCCGACTGCCGGACGCGACGGCCGAGCCGGGGGTCTGGGAGCGACTCGTCGCCCGCGCCCGGTGAGCGCGTCAGTCGAGGTACGGCTGGAGGACGGCGCCGAAGCCAGTGATGCCGACGACGACCGCGAGGAGGCCGCCGACGCCAGTCGCCGCGAGCGCGCCGTTGATGGTCGCCGCGACGAGCAGCGCCTTCAGCCAGCCGTCCTCGTGGCCGACCAGCCGGTCGGCGACGGCGAGGTACGCGACGGCGGCGCCGACCGCCCAGACGACGTACGCGACCAGCACCAGCGGGAGCGCGACGACGATGCCGACGACGGTGAACACGAGCAGTATCGCCACGACGAACAGCGCGAGGACGCTGAACAGGCCGTAGGCGAACGAGTTCACGGGGTCGTCGAGGACGCGCGCCATCAGGCGCTCGGTGCGCTCGGGGAACACCGCCACCGCGATGGCGCCGACCACGAGCGTCGTCAGGAACGCGCCGACCGCGCCGCCGACGAGCCCCTGCCCGAGCGTGACGTCGACGTCGAGCCCAGAGCCCGCCTGCGCTACCAGCGTCGCCGCGACTGCGAGAGTCTGCATCCCGTGTAGGTTCGCTGCGCACCGAGATAAAGGCAGAGGCGACGACCACCCGTATGCCTATCCGGGCGTCGGCCGAACGACGACGCGATGCGTGCCGCAGCATTCACCGAGTTGACCGGACCGAACGGCGTCGGCGTCGTCGACCAGCCGACCCCCGAACCGGGTGCCGGCGACGCCGTCGTAGACGTGGAAGCGTGCGCCATCAACCGCCACGACCTCTGGATTCTGGAGGGCGACTCCGCGATGGTCGCGGCCGACGACCTCCCGTTCGTCAGCGGGCTCGACGTCGCCGGCACCGTCCGGGACGTCGGGGACGGCGTGACGGGCGTCGAGCCCGGCGACCGCGTTCTGCTGTGTCCGAACGAGACCTGTGGGACGTGTCGGTTCTGCCGCGAGGGGCCGGAGAACCTCTGCGAGGAGTTCTCGCTGTTCCACGGCGGCCTCGCCGAGCAGGCGCGCGTGGACGCCAGCCGGCTCGTCGCGCTCCCGGACGAAATCGGAGCGACCGCCGCTGCGGCCCTGCCGACGGCGTACATGACCGCCTACCACATGCTCCGGCGCGCCGAGGTCGGGCCGACCGACCTCGTGTTCGTGCCTGGCGTCACGGGCGGCGTCGGCGTCGCCGCCGTCCAGCTCGCAGACGTCCTCGGCGCGGAGACAGTCGGCACGTCGTCCTCGCGGGAGAAGCTCGACCGCGTGACCGAACTGGGACTGGACCACGCGATTCAGTCTACCGACCCCGAGGAGATTCGGGCCGAGGTTGAGGCCGTCGGGGAGCCGGACGCCGTGCTCAACCACCTCGGCGGCGAGTACACGGAACTCGGACAGACGGTGCTCCGGCGCGGCGGCCGCATGGTAATCTGTGGCCGGACGGCGGGCGGGCGCTCGGAAATCGACGTTCCGGACCTCTTCCTCGGGCACAAGCGAGTCATTGGCTCCACGATGGGCACCCAGCAGGACCTCCAGCGGCTCGTCGACCTCGTGGCGGCCGGCGACCTCGCGCCGGAGGTCGCCGACACCTACCCGCTGGCGGAGACGGGTGCGGCGTTCGCCGCGATGCAGGACCGCGACACGGTCGGCAAGCTCGTCGTCACGCCCTGAGAGCAGCGATATTCGTCGTCGCGTCGAACGCCTACTGGTCGCAACGTGTAACGGAACGGCCATCGCCGTTTTCCGCGGGCCGCGAGTCTCTCCGGTGATGCGCGCTGGACGGGCAGTCAGTCCCGTCGTCGGGGTCGCGCTCATGGTGGCCATCACCGTCGTGCTGGCTGGGACGGTGCTGGTCGCCGTGCCGGCCGTCGGCGACATCGAGATGCCGTCGTTCGCGGACGGCGAAACGGACGGCGGAGCGGCCGACGAGGTACAGACCGAACTCATCCACGCAGCCGACGGTGAGCCGGGCGACACCGACGACCACTACGTTCGCGTTCACGTCGAGGAGGGTTCGGACGCCGTCGGGAACTCCCTGAACCAGCTACAGGTCACGTACCCGAGTTCGGCCGACGTCAGCAACGTCAGCGGGTCGGACATCGAGCGCATCGGCATCGACAGCGACGGCGACGGCGTCCTCGAAACCGACGCGATGGTCGACCTGAGTGGGCTCTCGACGAGCAACGACGGCAGCACGCTCGCTGTCACGTTCGGCGGGAACCACGACGTCGAGGCCGGCGACTGGCTCGTCCTCGACGTCTCGGACGTCCGGAACCCGGCGTCCGCCGGCGAGTACGACGTCTCCGTGAACGTCAACGGCGACGTGACGAGAGACGGCGTGCTGACCGTCGAGTAGTCACAGCGACGCCCACTCGACCATCCGGTCGTACAGCGACTCCGAGCGCAGCGCCGCCTCGTCGCCGACGAGCACGAGGCTCTTCTTCGCGCGAGTGAGCGCGACGTTCACGCGCCGGTGGTCCTCGAAGATGGGGCCGTCGAGGCTCCCGGTCGCGACGAACGAGACGACGATGACCTCCTTGGAAGAGCCCTGGAAGCGGTCTACGGTGTCCACGGCGACGCCCTCGGGGACCCGGCGCCCGATTTCGGCGACCTGCGCGCGGAACGGCGCGATGACGCCGACGTCCTCGGGATTCACGCCGGCCTCGACGTACTCGCGGACGACCTCGCCGACGCGCTCGGCCTCCGCGGGGTCGACGTGCGCGTCGCTCGTTCCGGGCACGTCGTGGAATGTGACCCCGTTCTGGACCGCGCCACCCGTCTCCACGCCGAGGTCCGCGAGCGTCTGCGCGGCGACCTCTCCCGTCGCGGGGCGAAGCTGGCCGTCGTAGAACTCCTCGGAGGAGAACGCCTGGATGCGCTGGCTCATCCGGTACTGCTGGTCGAGCATCACCGACGCCTCCGGGTGGGTGTCGTGGAGGCGCTCGAACAGGGACTTGGAGAGCCGGCCGCCCGAGCGCACGACCGGCGGGAGCTGTTCGTGGTCGCCGACGAGCACGAAGCGCTCGCCGCGGTTGACTGCCGCGAGCGTGTCCGGCTCGGTGAGCTGGCTGGCCTCGTCCACCAGCACCACGTCGAACTCCTGCTCGCGCATCACGCGAGAGCCGCAGGTCGCCGTGGTGGCGGCGACGACGTCGGCGGTCTGGAGCGCTCGCGCGCACTCCGCCGGGTCGCCGGACTGGTTCAAGCGGAGGTCCTGCATGTCCTCGCGGACGCCCGTGGACGTCCCGACGCGGACGATGTCCTCGTGGCCCTGTTCTCGTAGAGCTTCGAGCGCGTTGTCGACGGCGCGGTTCGTGAACGCCGACAACAGCACGCGGTCGCCGCGGTCGACGAACTCCCGGATGAGGGTCGCGATGGTGTACGTCTTCCCGGTGCCGGGCGGTCCGTGGACGAGCGCGAAGTCCTCGGCGTTCAGCGCCTTGCTGACGGCGTCGTTCTGCGCGTCGTTGTTCTCGATGACGGTGTGCTCGTCGTCCCGGAACTCGGGGCTCGCGCGGTCGAAGAGCACGTCCTTGCGGCGCTGGTCGCCCTTCAGGAGCGCGTCGTGGAGCGCGGTGATCATCCGGTCGACGCTCAACTCGGAGGGGTAGACGTCGAGCCGCCGGAGTTCGACGGGCTCGTCGGCGGTGACGACGACGCGGTCGGGCGCCAGCGTCTCCACGCGCGCCATCTCCGCGGTCCCCCGCACGGGGTCGCCGTCGGAGGCGAGCACGCGGTCGCCCTGTCGAATCTTCGAGGCCGCGGCGGTCGGCCGCTTTGCGGTCAGCCGCCACCGGCCGTCCGGCAGTTCCTCTTGGCCCGCGGGTTCGAGGTCCACGACCGCGCGGTCGTCGTCGGCGCGCTCGGCGGCGGTCTGCTCCCAGAGCTTGCGGTACTCGTCGTGGACGGAGCCGCGCTCGCGCTCGATTGCGGCATAGATGTCGTCGAAGTACGCGCGCTCCTCGTCGGGGAGCGGCTCGCCGAGTTGGCCGGCCTTCGACTCCTGGTCGAGGCGGCCCGACACGACCATGCAGGTGTCCTGCTCGAAGCAGTACTCGCACTTCGCGTCCGCCTCGAAGCCCGTCGGCGGACTCCCCTCGTACTCGATTGCCGCGAGGTGGTTGCGCTGGCGCACCACGAAGTCGAGGAAGCCCTTCCCGATGGAGAACTCCTTGGCGGGCGAGAGGTCGCCGGACTCCTCGCTGCGGTCCACTGCGGCGTTCTTCGTGTAGAGCAAGGTGCCGGTGTCGGCGTTCACGCCGCGGTCTTCGAGCATCAGCGCGTAACAGGCCGCCTGCACCTTGTCGTGGAAGCGCGGGTCGCGGTTCGTGTTCTTCCCCGTCTTCAGTTCGACGGGCATCCCCCGTCGGATGGCGTCGCAGCGCCCCTTGATGCCGAACGTCTCCGAGATGAGGGTGTACTCCGAGCGCCAGTCGTCGCCCGCGCGCCAGCCCTCCGCTGTGTCCTCGGTGGTGCCGCCGTCCCCGGAGAGGTGGCCCTGCTTCAGCCACCCCTCGATGGCCGACGCGTTCGCGCGCACGTCGGCTTCGACTTCCTCGCGGTCCCGGCCGAGTAGGCCGAGTTCGAGGCCGGCGTCAGCCACGCGCTCCGCGACGGACTCGTCGAGGTCCCGTCCTCGGAGGAGGTCGCCGAACACCTCGTGGACGATGGTCCCCTTCGTCACCGGGTACTTGAGGGGGAGCCCGGAGAGCTTGTTCAGGTAGTAGAGGCGCGGACACTGCACGAACGACCGGATGTTCGTCACGTCCACGAGGAAGTCCGGCTCGACGACGACGTACGACTGCTTGCTCGTCGAATACTGGACCTCGCCGTTCCACTCGTCCTCTTCGGCTTCGGTCACCAGCAACTCCATCCCGGATTCGAGGTACTGGACGGTCTCCGTCCACTTCCCCCACAGCGTCACGCGCACGGACGCCCCGGGGTCGTCGGCGGCCGCGTCGCTGTCCGCGTCAGGCCGGACGTGGACGTCGAGCACGTCCCGGTCGCCGTACTGCGTGTTCACGGACCGCACCTCGTCGACGTCGGTCACCTCGCCCCGTACGTTCACGGGAGACGTGTGGAGCGCACCGCGAAAAACCCTGTCGCTGTCCGCCAGTACGTTCTTTCCGCGCGAGCGCTAACTGGCCGGTATGAGCGACGACGGCGACGAGTCCGTGCGGGTGTGGCTGGTCGAACGCACGTACTCGGACGACGAGCAGAACATCATCATCCTCACGTACGCGACCCCGGACGGCGAGCGGTACTTCCGCAAGGAGCGCGCGCTCACCAGTTTCTCGGACGTACGGGACACGACCGCGGCCGTGGACGCCGACCCCGGGAACCTCGGGCAAACCGGCGACCCCGACCTCGTGGAGCAGTACGCCGCGGAGGCCCAGCGGATGCGCGAGGCCCACGACCCCGACGACGTCATCTGAGCGTCAGTCGTCGGTCACGGCGCTCCAGACGCCGCCGTCGAGGTCGAGCGCGTCGTTCCACTTCCCGACGACCGTCGAGACCGCGAGGTCGCCGGTGACGTTGTTCATCGTGGCGATGCGGCCCAGAATCGGGTCCACGCCCGCGACGAAGCCGACGACCTCCAGCGGCAGGCCGACCTGATTCAGGACGACGGTCAGCATCACGAGGCCGGCCCCGGGCACGCCCGCCGTCCCGATGCTGATGAGGACGGCGACCACGAGCACGAGCACCTGCTCGGTGGGCGCGAGCGGCTGGCCGACGACGTTCGCCGCGAAGACGACCGTGATGGCCTGCCGGATCGCCGCGCCGTCCATGTTCGCGGTGGCGCCGACCGGGAGCGCGAAGGAGTACACGCGCTCGGAGATGCGGAGGTCCTCCTCGGCGTTGCGCATCGTCACGGGGAGCGTGCCGCTGGACGACCGCGTGGCGAACGCGGTGACCATCGCGTCCTTCGCGCCCGAGAGGAACGACAGCGGCGAGACGCCGACGACCAGCCGCATCAGCACGAACAGGTACGTGAACGCGATGTGGACGACCACGGCGATAGCCACCGCGAGCACGAGTTCGCCCAGCGAGGAGAACACGCCGACGCCCTCCGTGCCGATGCCGGCGGCCATCAGCGCGAACACGCCGACGACGCCGAACTCGAGGACGCCGCGCACGACGACGAACATCGCCTCCGCGCCGACCTCGAACGCCTCGAAGACGGAGTCGACGCTGTCCGAGAGTTCGTCGTTGCGCGCGCGGACGTACGTCAGCGCGATGCCGAAGACGATGACGAAGAAGACGGTCGCGAGGAGGTTGCCGTCGGCCATCGCCGCGACCGGATTGTTCGGGACGATGCCCAGCACCACTTCGGTCAGCGACGGCGGCGCCTGCGACTGCGCCTCGCCGCCCGTGAACTCGACGCCGCGGCCGGGCTGGAGGAGGTTCGCGACGGCCAGCCCGATGAGGCCCGCGATGGTCGTGGTGACGGCGTACAGGCCGACGGTCACGCCGCCGATGCGCCCGAGGCGCGCGGGCGAGAGCTGGCGAATCCCCGTCAGGAGCGTGAACACGATGATGGGGATGACGAGCATGTTCAGCAGCCGCAGGAAGAGGTCGCCCAGCGGCTGCACGACGGTCATTCGCTCGCCGAACGCGACGCCCGCGGCCGACCCGAGGAGGAACGCGACGAAGATGCGCGCGATGAGCGGGACCGAGCGGTATCGCTGCCACGCGGTGCTGACTGGTCCGGACATACCGCCGACCAGCCGCTAGACTGGCAAAAAAGACGCCTTTCCGCCCGTTTCTGCGGGTATCCCGGACGCGGCGGGGCCGGCCCCTAACGAACAGACCTAACTCGCGTGCGGCCGACGCTCCGAACATGAGCGACGACGACGAACACTTCGAGACGCGCGCCATCCACGCCGGGCAGGAGCCCGACGAGGAGACGGGCGCGCTGATGACGCCGATTTACGCCAACTCCACGTACGAGCAGGACGCGCCCGGCGACCACCGCGGCTACGAGTACAGCCGGACGGGGAACCCGACCCGGACCGACCTCGAAGCGAACCTCGCCAGCCTCGAAGGCGGCGACTACGGCCGCGCGTTCTCCTCGGGGATGGGCGCCATCAACACCGTGATGAACCTCCTCGAATCTGGGGACCACGTCGTCGCGGGCAACGACGTCTACGGCGGCACCCACCGCATCTTCACCCAGGTCTACGAGGAGTACGACCTCGAGTTCGACTTCGTGGACACCACCGACCACGACGAGGTCCGGGCGGCGATGGGCGAGGACACGGAACTCCTCTGGGTGGAGACGCCGACGAACCCGCTGATGAACGTCAACGACATCAGCGCGCTCGCGGACGTCGCCCACGAGTACGACGCGCTCTGCGCCGTGGACAACACGTTCGCGACGCCGTACCTCCAGCGCCCGCTGGAACTGGGCGCGGACCTCGTCTGCCACAGCCTCACGAAGTACCTCGGCGGCCACTCCGACCTCGTGGCGGGTGCGCTGATTACGGACGACGAGGACCTCGACGAGCGCCTCGGCTTCTACCAGAACTCCGTCGGCGCCACCCCGAGCCCGTTCGACTGCTTCCTCGTGCTTCGAGGGACGAAGAGCCTCGGCGTGCGCATGGACCGCCACTGCGCGAACGCCCAGGAGCTCGCCGAGTGGCTGGACGCCCACGACCGCGTCGAGCACGTCTTCTACCCGGGACTGGAGAGCCACCCGGACCACGACCTCGCGGCCGAGCAGATGGACGACTTCGGCGGGATGCTCTCCTTCGAGCTGGACGCCAGCCTCGAGGAGGCAAGCGAGTTCGTCGCTGAAACCGAAGTGTTCACGCTCGCCGAATCGCTGGGCGGGGTCGAGTCGCTCATCGAGCAGCCCGCCGCGATGACCCACGCCGCCATCCCCAAGGAAGAACGGGAGGAAGCGGGCCTGACGGACCCGCTCATCCGCGCGAGCATCGGCATCGAGCACGTCGATGACCTCGAGGCCGACCTCCAGCAGGCGCTGGACGCGGTCTTCTAGCGGTCGGTCGGCGCGCTAAAACTGTTCTTTGAGTCCGGAGAAAGAGTTTAACAAAGGCGTTCGTCCGGGTACACGTGAACCGCCGCACCTACCTCGGGACGCTGGCGGCCGCCGCGCTCGCGGGCTGCACGGGCGCGCCCGCCGGCGACACCCCGGACGACACGAGTGACTTCCCGTACACGCTCACGAACGTCCAGACCGACGACCCGCCGGTCGAGAACGCCACTATCGACGTGACCGTCACCGCGCAGTTCACGACTGACCACCCCGCGCGCCTCGAGGTCGCGTTCACGAACGACGCCGACGACGCCCGAACGTTCACGTTCGGGTCGCTCGTCCCGTGGGACGCGATTCGCGGCACGCGCGAGGATGGCGAGGCGACGCTGCTGCTCTCACCGGACGCCGGCGTCACACCAGAAGAACCGAGCGACGACTGCTGGCAGGCGACCGACGGCGTCGCGCTCCCCGCCGTGATGCGCGAGGAGACGCTCGACCCCGGCGAGACCGCCAGCCGCGAATTCCACGTGCTCGCCGCCCACGACAGCGAGGAATGCCATCCGACGGGAACGTACCGCTTCGAGGACGACAACTATCTCGGCGAAGGCTGGAGGTTCAGCCTGAACGTCGTCTCCGAAGTAGAGACCTAGAACTGCGACTGACTCGGCAGCCGGCAGCCGTTAGCATTCGGACGCCGAGCGTTCGCAAGAGCGAATCTCTTGCACAGCCCATCAGAAGCTTCGCGTTCTGAGGACGGCTCGAAGAGCCCGAGGTGTCCGACTCACTGCGCGAACGACCACAGCGAGGCGCGAAGTGCGAGCCCCCGGGATATGCGAACGGCGAGCGTAGCGAGCCGTGAGCAGCGAGTGAGCGTACGCGCCCGCAGCGCAAAACGTGCCCTAGAAGGTGTCGAGTTCGCCGTCGATGACGCGCTGCGTGACGTCGGTGATGTTCGCGAGCTCGGCGTCCACGATTTGCTCGACGTCGGGTTCGACGTCGGCGACCGCGAGGCCGTCCTCGGTGACGACGTGGACGTCGGCGACGTGGGGCTGGTCGATGGGGCGGCCGATTTGCGAGAGCAGGCGGACGCGCAGGTCGCGGATGCCCTCGACCTCGTCGACGATGCTCTCGGCGATTTCCGTGGAGACGAGGTTGTATATCTTCCCGATGTGGTTGACCGGGTTCTTCCCGGAGGTGGCTTCCATGCTCATCGAGCGGTTCGGCGTGATGAGGCCGTTCGCGCGGTTGCCGCGGCCGACGCTGCCGTCGTCGCCCTGCTCGGCGCTCGTGCCGGTGGTCGTGAGGTAGATGGAGCCGGATTCGTAGTCGTCGGCGGTGTTGACGTGGACGGCGACATCGCGGTCGGTGTGGTCGGTCGCGAGGTCGTGGACGTGCTCGCGGACGGCCTCGACTTCGGCCTTGTAGTCCTCGAGGTCCTCGACGTGGGCGTCCACGAGCGCGGCGGCGACCGTGAGGTCGATGTGGTCGCCCTCGCGCTTGCCCATCACCTTGACGTCCTCGCCGATGGCGGGGTGGGCGTCGCCGTACGGGCCGTTCAGTGACTGCTCGGTCTCGTAGACGATGCGCTCGGTCTCCGTGAGGGGGGCGTGGCCGACGCCGAAGCTCGTGTCGTTTGCCATCGGCACGTCGGGGCCGTCCTCGACGAAGACCTCCTGGAGGTCGCCGGAGCCCTCGCCGAGCTTGACGTCGACGACGACGTCGGTTTCGAGGTCGAGGTTCGGGAAGTGCTCGCGGAGGTAGTCGCGGGCGGCCTCCAGCGCGATGGACTCCACGGGGATGTGGTACTCGGTGCCGTCGTCGGCGACGTAGTGGCTGGTCGCGCGGCCGACCACGAGAATGTAGATGGGATCGACGACTTCGCCGCCGCCGAACGCGGGCGCGGCGGTGCCGGCGACGAGCTGGGTCTCGTCGGTGTTGAAGTGCAGCACTTCGCCGACGCGGTCGATGTACTCGCGGGCGAGGCGCTCGCAGACGTGTTCGGCGATGCCGTCGCAGATAGAGTCGGGGTGGCCGAGCCCCTTTCGTTCGACGATTTCGACGTCCTCGTCCTCGACCGCGCCGCGGTCGAGAGACTGCACTTGGATGTTCCGCTCGGTCATTGCGCAAGTGTTGCCCGTCTCCGCTTCTATAACTTGCGAAAAGCACGGCGAGCGCGAATATGTCTACCGCGCATATACTCGTCAGGCGTCAGCGAGCTTGAGGCCGAGGTACGACGTCCGAATCTGGTCGTCGGGGTCGAGCCCGAGCCGCCCCAGGAGGTCGTAGGCGTCCTCCCGGGCGGCTTCGACCTCGCTGTCGGACTCGACCTCGGTCTCGACCTCGACGTACTCGCCGACGCCCTCGACGGCGTCCAACAGTACTTCGAACGCCTCGACGTGGTGGGTCTCGCGGAGCTTGCGCACCGTCGCCGCCGGGTCGAACCCGAGCCGCGAGAGAATCTCGCGCATCTCCGCGCCGCTTTCCACGCCGGTCTCGAACTCCTCGCGGGACTTCGACTCGGCCTCCAGCAGCGGCCCCTTGTACGTCACGCGGGACTCGCCCTCGGCGCGGTACTCGCCGTCCAGTACGGCGTCGATGGCGTCTGTGAGCCCGCCCTCGATTGCATCGCGCTCGAAGGACGCGGCCGCGGTCGCGACGCGCCGCACTCGCAGCGCCTCGTCGGTCTCCGCGAAGTCGCGGTGCGGCGCGTCGAAGTACGTGTCCGCCTGTGCCACCGTCCCGATGCGTTCGGCGTCGACGTCGGCGAGCGCCGCGCGGACCGCGTCGTGGTCCGCCGGCACCTTCACCTCCACTTCGTACATGCACGACTGCTCGCGGCGACCCCGGAAAAACACGGCGTTTCAGAGTGCTCAATAGTGCTACGTGGGGTTCTTAGCAGGCGTTATCCCGCGGTCTCTCGAAGTCCGACCCGAGTCACGATGTCCACCGACACCACCCGTGGCGCCCCCCAGTCGCGCGACGACGCCGACACGACGCCGCTGGAGGCGACCGTCGTCCGTTACCAGAACACGCCGGACCGCTGCACGCTCTCCCCGCCGGACGTCAACGGCGACCGGCGGCTCACCGCATGGCTATCCGTGGACGCCGACGCCCTCGTCACATTAGCCGAGCACCGCTGACCGCGCGACCCGCGACGCCGTTCCTGTTATATTAGGATAGAGACATTTATTCGCAAGCACGCTTCGAAGAACAAGCGGTACTTCGACCACGATCTCATCGCGCGCCACCTGACGTTCAGCGGTTGGAAGGCCCAGCGCGTCAAGAAGCTCCTGGAGCAGCGGCACGAAGTGCCGGAGACGCGAGAGACCACCTCGAAATAGACGACGGCACTCCTCCGAGGGTTTTCGCGGCAGTATATAAATCGTTGACCAGTAAGGCACGGCTACCACCTTTGACACTTTGTGCCGTGGGAACGCTTAACTTTCTGCAGGTTGATATCTAACTGTCTCCCATGAAAACCAAGCGGAGACCGGAGGACCTGGATGAGTTTTCGAGACCCAACAGGAGATACATCTAAAGACCCAGACGAACCGTCGTCCGAGGACGACTCCCGTCTCCGGGATGATTACCCGGTGTCGGGAGTGGTTAATCGCGTGAAGGTCCCCAACTCTGTTGAGCGGAGTGCGGTGCTGGCAGACCCCTCTATAGAGACGGTCATGCTGTCTATCGACTCCGCGCGGAAGCTGGCGGACATCCACGACGAGACCGCCCGGACGTACTTCAGAGAGGACCAGACTGTAATCACGACCACGACAGTTCACGACGATACTCTCCGGAAGCTAGACTGGCGCGAGGAACTGGACATCGTCCGTCGGTTCGGCCCGGACTTCCACATCCCAACGGAATACTCGGTGTACGAACCCTCGATGTCCCCGTTGGAGCAGCTGCGGGCAATACGTGACAGCATGATGGGGACGGAGTGGTTCGCGGAACGCCTCCAGAACCACCGCACGCACGTCTTCGTACAAGCCAAGGGCTGGTTGCCGTGGCATTTCAGGCTATGCCGCCCCACGATGGAGCGGCTTGGAGAGGACTTCGTCGTGTTCTACGCGTCGGGATACGAGGGACGGGTCCACCAGCCAATCTCGGACGTCGAGACGCTGGTAACTGAGCTGAAGCCATCGGGGATTCTCATCATCGGCCAGCAGTCCGTTCGGTTCCTGAAGAGAGCACCACCGGAGGTTGTCGCAGCCGCAGGTGGTCGATGGAGGAAGCAGAGCGGCCTTGAGGACGACGTACACGAGCCAAAGGCTCACGCAGAGTGGAAGGCCGGGACCGAAGAAAAGCTCGGCAGCGGTCAGGCGCTTCTCAATTCATTCAGCACGACAAAGGTGACCGAAAATGGGTAACAGACACATTCCGAAGAGCGCAGATGGAAGCGGTAGCCGACCCGAGTCAGGCAGCAGGAAGCCCTGGGGTGGTGGCGGAGGCGGTGCGGTGTCGTCCGAAGACCGGCAGGAGTACGCACTCTTCATCTCACACTCCTGGGACTATGACCAAGAGCACGCGCGGTTGGTACGCCTCCTTGAGGAATCCGACGAGCTTGACTTCCGGGACTACAGCGTCCCGAAGGAGGAAAAGTTCGATACGGACACCGACGAAGAGCTCGAGAAGGTCCTCCGGGAGAAGCAAATCAAGTCCGCGTCAGTGGTCATCGTCCTGGCCGGGATGTACTCTACTTACAGCGACTGGATTGGGAAGGAGGTGCGCATCGCTGAGGAAGAAGGGAAGCCGATTCTCGGTGTGAAACCGTGGGGAAACGACCGGACCTCGAACTACGTCGAGCAGCATGCCGATGAGATGGTTGGCTGGAACACCGACTCGGTGGTCGAAGGCGTCCGCGACCTTGCGCCATGAGTGGCGGTGGGGAGAAATCCGACGACCCGACGGATGACGGGGGTGTTGACTCGGACGCCGCGCTGGAACAGTGGAAATTCTACGGACAGACCACGCTCAACGTTAGTAACCGCCGCCTCAGAAACAATCGGTTCTATCTCCGCCTCCTCATCGCACTCCTCGGAATCGCAGGAATTGGGGCAAAGCTGGGGTATTTCTCGGACGTAGGGATACTCATTATCGGGGCCGTGGGGCTGCCGTTCTGTGTGCTGTGGTCCTTCCACATTCTCTCCTACAAACAGCTGAACAGCGGGAAGTACCGCGTCATGTGGGAGATGGCGGAGGAGCTTCCGTTCGACCCGTTCAATATGGAATGGACGCGGCTGAAGGAGGGGCAGGAACCGCACGCGTACATCAAGCACACCACGGTTGAGGTTTGGTGGCCGCGCGTATTCGGCTACTTCTATGGCGTTCTCGTACTCTACGGGTCCCTCTCGCTCTTGAACGCGCTCAGCTACTTCCCATACGGCCTCGCGGCACTCACCGCTCTATGGGTTGTATACGCCATTATGGTCTTGCGCGGGAAGAGTCCAAGCCAGAGATACTGGGACTACACGGGGGAATAGCTCAAGCCGTCATCGAAATCAGGCCGCGGGGCTATCGGAGTTCCGGCGGGACCGTGTCTCCGTTGCGCGCGAACTGGTTGTACTTCTGCGTCATCTTCAGCGAGGAGTGCCTGGCTCGCTGGCTGACGTCGGTGAGGCTCTCGCCGTTCCGCAGCCGGTTGGTGATGGCGGAGTGGCGCGCGAAGGAGTGGTGGCCGGCATCCCAGTGGTTGCGCTGGAAGTGCGAGGAGTACGCGTGCGCCTTCCAGGGCCTGTTCCAGTTGTGCTGGTAGAAGCCGTAGAACAGCCACTCCGGGTCGTCGAACCGCTCACGGACTAGGCCGCGGTAGTCCTCGAGCACGTCGAGCGTGCGGTCGGAGAGGCCGACGTGCCGGTTCTGGCTCCCCTTGGCGGCGCGCACGTACACGGTGCCGCGCTCGAGGTCGACGTCGTCCCACTCGATGCGGACGACCTCGGAGACGCGGAGGATGGCGTCGTAGGAGAGGCGGGCCATCGCGTGGCAGGAGTCGGCGTTGCAGTCGGCGGTGTCGTCCAGGACGTCGGCGACCTGCTCCGGTGTGGCTATCTCGGGGTCGAAGGCGTTGTAGTCGCCCTTGGCGATGTTGTTGACGAGGTCGCCGGGGCCGCCGTTGAAGCTGACGTCGTGGGCGAACGCGAGCCAGGACTTCGCGGCGGAGAGTGCTTTGACGCGCGCGCTGTATGAGTAGCCGTCATCTGGGGGCCGCGCGGTGCTCCAAGCGGTGAATCTGCCCGCATTTTTCTTGAGTTCGGCGATTGCGTCCGGGTCGCGGAGAACGGCGTCGAAGTCCCTGAGGCTGGACAGGTCCGGCTCCTGGTCAATCCACTCGTCGAAGCGCTTTATCCAGGACTTGTACTCTCTGGTGGTGACGTCGGTGTTGTCCCTGTTGAACACCTCTGCCCATTCTTGTATACTGACTTGTCTCTCCCCCATAATGTTCCTTGCAGTCCGACGCTGAAGTAGTCTTCCGATTCGATTAATACCAGAGAAACGTGATTCTTAAGGGTGGAACGGGAGTGCGTAGTGGTATGAGCGACGAAACTGAGGCCGAGACGGCCGACGAATCCGAGACAGAACAGGGCGGACTCCAGGAGGGCGACTTCGTGCAGCTCTCCTACACCGCCTACACGGTCGACAGCGGCGAACTCGTCGACACCACCGACGAGGAGGTCGCCGAGGAGGAAGGCGTCGACACCGAAGAGCAGGAGTTCTCCCCGCGCACCATCGTCATCGGCGAGGGTCACATCTTCGAGGACGTCGAAGACGACCTCGTCGGCAAGGACGTCGGTGACACCGGCGAAGTCGTCGTCGAGCAGGCGTTCGGCGAGTACGACGACGAGGAGGTCCGCACGGTCTCCGCGAACAAGATTCCCGAGGACGAGCGCTACCCCGGCGCGCACGTCGACATCGACGGCGAGCACGGCCACGTCGAAGCCGTCATCGGCGGCCGCGCCCGCGTGGACTTCAACCACCCGCTCGCCGGCGAGGACGTCGAGTACGAGTACGAGATTCTTGACCAGGTCGAGGACACCGTCGAGAAGGCCCGCGGCCTGCTCCAGATGTACTTCGACGCCGAGCTCGACATGCACCTCGAAACGGACGAGGTCGAGGAGGAGGTCACCGAGGAGACCGACGACGGCGAGACCGAGACCACGACCGAGACCGTCGAGAAGGAGACCCTCTACATCGAGCAGTCCCCGCAGCTCCAGTTCAACCAGCAGTGGATGATGGGCAAAGACCAGATTCTCAACCAGATCATCGACATGCTGGACATCGACCGCGTCATCGTCCAGGAAATCATCGACGGCCAGCCCGCTGGCATGCCCGGCATGATGGGCGGCATGGGCGGCATGGGCGGCGGCGAAGGCCTCGGTGACGTCGAGGAAGCCCTCGAAGACGCCGACGTGGACGCCGACGAAATCGTCGAGGAGCTCGACGTCGACGAAGACGCGTAACGCTCGAACCCGGCCGCTCGGCCTATTTTATCGCAGAACAGTACGACCCGTAGCTCGGGGTCCGTCTACGCGATGTCGCGGCTGGTGTCCACCTGCACGCGCTCGCCGAGGTTGAGCTTGATCGAGGAGTCCAGTGCGTTGCCGCCGCGGAACTTCGGGACGGTGAGCCGCGTCTCGACCTCGTCGTTGTTCTCCTCGACGCGGAGCTTGAACACGACGTCGGCCATGTGCTCGGTGGTGCCGCGCAGTTCGGGGTCGTGGTCGGTGTCCAGGCAGTGCAGGACCGCGATGCCGCCGACGTTTCGCATGTGGTTGCCGAGTTCGTTGACGAAGTTCTCGTAGCGGCCGCGGTCCGCGCGTTCGAGGGCGTCCGCGGGGTCGATGATGACCGTCGACTCCGGGGGGACGCTGCGGAACGCGCGGCGCGCGTTCTCGATGGCGTCCGCGCCCGGGATGTACCCTACTTCGGGGTCGCCGGTGGGTGCGTCCGTCGCCTCGAAGGCGTCCTTGACGGCCTGTTCGGTGCGGTTCGTGGTGAGGTACAGCGTGGGCCGCGGGCGCGTGAGTTCGTACAGCAGTAGCTCTCCCTGACTGGCGGGCGGGGCCTCGTAGGCCACGACCGTTCCGGCCGGCACGCCGCCCCCGAGTTCCCGGTCGAGGACGTCCACGCCGGTGGAGAGCCGCTCGCGCATGAACCGACTGTAGGGGACGGACGGAGGTTAAGTATTGGGCTCCGCGTAGTCCGCGAACGTCGCGTACGCTGCGGCGGTCTCTCGGGCTTCCAGCGGCGTTGCGGCGTCGGGAATCGGCACGGCGTCGGCGGCCGCCGCGTCCGCGAGGCCGACCGGGACGCTGGCCGTGCGGGTGACAGCGACGACACGCACTGGTGTCCCGACCGCGCGCGCCATCGCGGCGGTCTTGACGGCGTCCTCGATTCCCTCCCGGGTGTCGGTCGCGACGACGACGCAGGCGTCAGCGGCGCGCAAGGGACGGACTGCGGCCTCGCTGGCGCCCGCGGGGCAGTCCAAGATGACGGGCCGCGATTCGGGCAGCGCGTCGAGTGCCGCGGCGAGGTCGTCGCCGTCCGCGTCGCCCGCGGGGAGCACGTCCGCGCCCGGGACGGTCGCCGACTCGTGGACGGCCGCGGTCGGAGTCGAGGCGTCGGCGCCGGGGTCCCGCGGGACGTCCGCGCGCAAGTGGAGGTTCGGCGCGTCGAGGTCGCAGTCCGCGACCAGCGGCCGGCGCCGCCGCTCGACGAGCGCGCCCGCCAGCCCGAGCGCGGTGGTGGTCTTGCCGCTGCCGCCCTTGCCGCCCGCGACTGCCAGCACGCGAGCAGGTGGTCGCGGCTTCGCACTTGAACCTCGGCACGAGTGGGGCGCGGTGGCACATCCCGGAGCGGGTGCGCTCCGGGAGCTTTACGCTTCCGGGGGTCGCGTACTGAACCGATGCGTCACGACCACCTCCTCACCGCCAAACAGCTCTCGCGGGCCGACATCGAGACGGTCCTCGACAGGGCGGCGACCTTCGACGACGACCCGGCGGCCGCCGGCGAGCGACACGCCGACGAGCTGCTGGCGCTGTGCTTCTTCGAGCCGAGCACGCGCACGAAGATGAGCTTCGAGACGGCCGCGAAACGCCTCGGCGGCGACGTCGTGGACATGGGCTCCGTGGAGTCCTCGTCGGTGAAGAAGGGCGAGTCGCTGGCCGACACGGTGCGCGTCGTCGAGGGGTACGCCGACGGCATCGTGCTCCGCCACCCCAAGCAGGGCGCCGCGAAGATGGCCAGCGAGCACGTCGATGTCCCCGTCGTGAACGCCGGGGACGGCGCGGGCCACCACCCGAGTCAGACGCTTTTGGACCTCTACACGATTCGCGAGCACGCCGGCCTCGACGACATCTCCATCGGCATCATGGGCGACCTGAAGTACGGCCGCACCGTCCACTCGCTGGCGCACGCGCTCACGAACTTCGACGTCCACCAGCACTTCGTCAGCCCCGAGTCGCTGCGACTGCCGCGCTCGGTGCGCTACGACCTCCACGAGGCCGGCGCGCAGGTGCAGGAACACGACTCGCTGGACGCCGTCCTCCCGAACCTCGACGTGCTGTACGTCACGCGCATCCAGCGCGAGCGCTTCCCCGACGAGGACGAGTACGAGGCCGTCGCCGGCGAGTACAGCATCACGCCCGAGACCCTCGAAGACGCGAAAGACGACCTCGCGGTGATGCACCCGCTGCCCCGCGTGGACGAGATCTCGGCCGCGGTCGACGAGACGGACAACGCGACGTACTTCGAACAGGCACACAACGGCGTCCCGGTCCGGATGGCCCTCCTCGACCTGCTCCTCGACGATGACTGACACAGAACTCCGCGTCTCGAAGATTCAGAGCGGCACCGTCATCGACCACGTCTCCGCCGGGGAGGCGCTGCACGTGCTCAAGCTGCTGGGCATCGACGGCACCGAGGGCACGACGGTCAGCCTCGGCATGAACGTCCCCTCCGACCGGCTCGGCCGCAAGGACGTCGTGAAAGTCGAGGGCCGCGAACTCAGCGACAGCGAGGCCGAGGTGCTGTCGCTCATCGCGCCCGAGGCCACCATCAACATCATCCGCGACTACGAGGTCGTGGACAAGCGCCGCGTCGAGCGCCCCGAAGAAGTCGGAGGCGTGCTCGTGTGCCCGAACCGCGAGTGCATCACGAACGCCGGCGAGCCCGTCGAGCCGACGTTCGCGGTGCTGGACGACGGCCTGCGCTGCGAGTACTGCGGGGAGCTCGTCCGCGAGGACATCACCGCACACCTCCGCGGGTGACCGCGACGTGTCGGCGCGGAATCGTGGATTCGTGCCGACCCCGCAAAGCGTTTAATGACTCCGCGAGTAGTGTCAGTCATGGCAGGCAAACTAGTGAAGACCGCCGCCGCACTGCTCGTCATCGCCCTCGTCTGGAAGTTCGTCGTCGGGGGCGACGAAGCGCCCGAACCCGAGGAAGTAGACCGCATCGACTAGTCGGTCCCCGGTCCCCGCTTTTCTGCGCGCGTGCCGAGAGCGAACGACTTAGGCGGCCCGCCGGCCAACTCGCGTCCATGTACGGCGTCGTCACGCGGAACGCCGAGGAAGTCGAGTGGCCGGAGTTCGACCGCACGTTCTACGAGGTCAAAGACGTCACCGGCCGCCACACCGACCCGCTGGAGGACGCCGTCAGCATGGTGTCCTGCTTCGGGGACAACGCCACCGCCGGCACCGAACCCGACCTCGTGCCCGTGGACGACGAGGGCAACGAGGCCACCCGCGAGCGGCCGTACTTCGACTGGTCGTACATCTGCCCGCTCGCGGAGGACTACCGCAACGGCCTCCTGACGGTCATCGAGACGTGCGCGGAGGTCAACGGCGACGTGCGCCTCGACGACGTGGGGTTCCCGCGCGCGGAGTACTGCCACTGCGACCGCTGCGAGAGCGCGTTCGCGGAATCCGACTTCGAGGACTGGTACGACTGGCGCGCGAGCGTCATCACGGAGTTCGTCGCCGAGGCCGCCGACCGCATCCCGGGGACGACGTACCTCACGCTCTACCCCGACCCGTATCCGGGCCATCTCTACGAGCGCGCGGGCCTCGACGTCGAGGCGCTCGCCGAACACGTGGATGAATTCGTCGTCCCGCTGTACGACACCAGCTACGGGACGACGTACTGGCTGGAGACCATCGCCTCGGGCTTCGAGGACCTGCTGGACGCGCCGTTCAGCGTCGAGCTGTACGCCGTCGACGTGGAGGTCGAGAATCTGGTGCACGCCACTGAAGTCGTCGAGGAGTACACCGAGGGCGTGTTCTTCGGCTACGAAGCGAGCAACGCCCGCGCCACGCTCCGCCGGATGGACGCCGAGGAGCGCGAGGGGAAATCGTTCGGCCCGGAGTAGTCAGAGCCGCTGACGGAGGCTGCGGAACTTCGGCTCGAAGCCGTGATCCTCGTAGAACGCCATCGCGGCGTGGTTGTCCACGTGCACGGAGAGGCTCGCGTACTCGCAGTCGCGCTCGCGGCCCCACGCCTTCATGCGGTCGAGCAGGCGGCCCGCGATGCCCTCGCGGCGGCGCTCCGGGACGACGTAGAGGCCGTCCACGTAGCAGTTCTTCCCGCGGGTGTACAGCTCGGGCGACGACGTGACGCCGCCGGAGACGACGCCGACGGGCTCGGGGTCGTACGCGACGAACATCGTGCGGTCGTCGTCGTCCAGCCACCGCGAGCAGTCCTCCTCGGCGACGACGGCCTCGTCGAGGTCGCTGAACGCGGGGTCGAGGGCTTCGGCCTCGCGGTACGCCGGCCGGAGCAGCCGGTCGGCGACGGCCGCCCGCTCGCTGTCCGCCGGCACGCGTACGTCCATGCCAGCACGCACGCGGAGTACCGAGAAAAGCGCTACGAGAGCGCGGTCGGCGCGGCGGACACGGCCGGGCGCACTCGCCACCGCTTCAGCCCCGAAACCGGGTCGCTTTTGAATCGGCCGGCGGAACTTGGGGTATGAGCTTCGAAGAAGACGACGAGGTCGTCCTCCACGACAAGCACAGCGAGTACGACGGCGAGACCGGCACCGTCACGCAGGTCGTCGACACGATGTTCGGCGAGCCCAACTACACCGTGAGCTTCGACGACGGGCAGGAGGCCGGCGTCCCCGAGGACAACCTCGAACTCGCCGAGGACGACGAGAGCGAGGAGGACCCCGACGAGGGCGACGACGAAGAGCGCGACGACGCGTAACGACGCTCGTTCCTGTTTTCCCGCCGCGTAGCCGCCGCTTCAGAGGTAGCCGAGGTCTTCGAGGCGCTCGTTGATTTCCAGCATCTCGACGTCCGTCGGGTCGACGCCGCGCTCGGGGAGCCGCTCCCGGAGTTCGGCTTCGAGCTCCGGGTCGTCGGCGCGCTCCAGCTCCCGGGGGTTCTCCGCGAGGTCGTAGACGCCGGGCTCCCAGTCGCGGTCGGGGTACTCGACGTACTTGGCGTCGTCGTGCCGGACGGCGCGCGCCCAGTTGCGCTCGCCGTGCAGCGAGGCACCGCAGGCGCGCATGTACGCGACGCGGTCCTCGATTCCGGGTTCGACGACCTCGCCGTCGGTCTCGCGCTCCACGCCGAGCGCGTCCAGCAAGGTGGGGAGGATGTCGATTTGCCGGACTTGGGCGTCCACGGTCGCGGGCTCGACGCCGGGGCCGGCGAGCACGAACGGGACGTTCGTGGTGAAGTCGAAGACGTTCTCGCCGTGCCCGTTCTCGAGGAAGTGGTCGTCGAGGTCGGGGCCGAACCGCTCGCAGTACTGGTTGACGCGCTCGGCGGCGCCGCGGGTGTCCACGCCGCCGTAGTATTTCAGGCCGTCCCGCAGGGACTTCGCGAGCAGGCGCAGGGGGTTGTTGCGGTGGGTGATGCTCTCGCCGTGGTCGCCGACGACCGCGACCACCGTGTCCTCGGGGACCGCGTCAACGAGCGCCTCGATTTCGCGGTCGAGCGCGGAGAGCGCGCGGCCGTACGGCGTTTCCCCGTACTCCGCGCTGTCGAACTCGCCGGGGACGTGGACGTCCTCGTGAATCTCCCAGAGGTGGACGAACGCCGCGAACGGTTCCGGCAGACTGGCGAGCCTATCGAGGCCGTCCTCGCGCCAGTCGCTGAACATCGACTCGTCGCGGTCCCGGCACTCGTAGCGGTCGAACCCCCTGTCGAGGCCGGTCTCGGGGACGAGCGGACCGGTCGCCATCGCTTCGGTGTGGTAGCCGGCGTCGCCCAGTATCTCGGGCATCGACTCGACGTCGTCGGAGAGGCTGCCGCGGCGCAGCGACTTGATGCCGTTGCGCTCGCCGTACGTGCCCGTCAGCAGGCTCGCGACCGCGGGCGTCGTCGTGGTCGCGGTGGCGTACAGATCGGTGGCTTCCCGCCCGCGCTCGCGGAGCCCGTCGAGGAACGGCGTGTCCACGGCGTCGCGGTGCAGGAAGTCCTGTCGCAGGCAGTCCACCACGACCAGCAGGAGGTTCGGGGAGTCGGTAGTGTCCATCGTTAGGTTCGGTAGCCGAGATCTTCGAGTCGTTCTTCGACGACGTCGCCGCTCTCGCCGGTGTCGTCGCGGCCCGCGGCGTCGGGGTCGTGGCTGTGCGTGTCGGTCGCAGTCGTCTCGCACCACGGCACCTCGCGGAGGACGGGGAGATCGACGCCCCCGGGGTGGCCGTAGACGTGGTGCTCGCCGAACGCGTTGCCGTGGTCGGCGGTGACGACGACGCGCTCGGCGTCCAGATTCTCGAACAGCAGTTCGAGGTCCTCGAGGACGTATTCGAGGTTCTCGCGGTAGGTCTCCCACGCGTCGGTCTCGCTCCGGCGGCCGAAGCGGAGGTCGTCCCAGACGGACATCTCGTCGTCGCCGAAAGCGTCCAGTTCGACGCCCTCGCTTCGCTGCTCGCGCTCCAGGACCGACGGGAAGTGCGGCTGCATGTAGTGGACGACCATCCGGTCGGCGGCCGCCTCGCGGCCGGTGCGGATGGCGACGTCCGTCACGGGCCGCGGCGGAATCGTGCCGAGGTCGTCGTCCCACGCGTACCGCCACACCTCCTCGACGCCGTGGAAGCGGTCGTGGTCGATTTTCGACGCGGAGTAGGGGTTGCCGGTGACGTACGCGAGGTCCGCGAGCGCGTCGTCGCTGGCGCCGCCGAACACCGTCTCCAGCCACTCCACGGAGGAGCTGGCGGGCGACGTCCGCGACCCCGGGTCCGCGGGGAGGAAGTCGTAGTCGACGTCGGCGGCGGCCTCCGCGAACAGGTCCGCGCGGCACGCGTCCAGGAGGACGAGAACGTCCCAGTCGGCGTCCAGCACGGGGTCGGCGTCGGTCGTCGAGCGCCGCGAGTACTTCACCAGCGACGCGAGTTCGCGGACGGCGTCGGCGCCGCGGTAGCGGAGGTTGCGGGCGACGTTGGCCGCCTGAGCGGGCACGTCAACCATCGGTCGGTGTGGGCGTCTTCTCGAACATTTCCGGGCAGGTACTCGGTGCTCCGGTCGTGACGGGCGGAGAAAAAACCTCCCATTCGACCGGCGACGGGACGACCCCCGGCCGCGGGATTCGATGGATTGATTCACGCCCGCCCGCCACTCGGAGGCGTGCAGCGAGAGGACCTGCTGGCGACGGTGGCCGGGGTTGCGGGCGCAGCGCTCGTGTTCGCGGTCATGTTCTGGGTCGTGGACGCCCGCGAGGTGCTCGCGGCCGCCCGGTCCGCGGACCCCGTGTTGCTCGCGGTCGTCGCGGGCGTGATACTGCTGTGGAACGTGTCGTGGGGGCTGGCGCTGTGGAACGTCCTGCGCGCGCTCGACATCCGCGTGCCGGTCCACACGGCGCTGCTCGTGAACGCCGCGGGCGCGTTCGCGAACCACGTCACGCCGTTCGGGCAGGCGGGCGGCGAGCCCGTGACCGCGTGGCTGCTCACCCAGACCGCGGGCACGGACTACGAGGTGAGCCTCGCGTCCATCACGAGCCTCGACGCCATCAACGTCGTGCCGTCGCTGGCGTTCGCGGCGGTCGGCTCGCTCTACTACGTCGCCACGGAGACCGACGGGGAACTCGGCTTGCTCCCGGTCGCCGTCATCACCGCGGCCGTGGTCCTCCCGGTCCTCGCGGCGGTCGTGTGGCGCTACCGGGCCGCGATTCGTGGCCGCGCGGGCGGGACGGTCGCGGCGGTCATCCACCGCGTCGTCGGCGCGATTCCCCGCGTCTCCCTCCCGGACGCCGAGGACCTCGCGGCCCGCATCAGCGGGTTCACGGACGCGCTCGGCCGCGTCGCCGTCTCCCGCGAGCGCCTCGTGGCGGCCGTCGGCTGCTCGGCGCTCGGGTGGGCGTTCCAGGCGCTGGGCCTGTGGGTGACGTTCCTCGCGCTCGACGCCTCCGTCCCCGTCTACGTCCCGTTCTTCGTGCTCCCGCTGGGGAAGGTCGGGTCGGCGCTCCCGACGCCCGGCGGCCTCGGCGGGACCGAAGCCATCAACGTCACGCTGCTCACGCTGCTGACGGCTGTGAGCGCGCCGACCATCGCGGCTGTCGTCACGATTCACAGCGTCGGCGGCTACCTGCTGACGACGACCGTCGGCGCCGCCGCCACCAGCGCGCTCGGCGTCCGCTCGTGACCCGCGCCCGTTCGGAGTGTTTTATACCGCTCGCGCACCGACAGTGACGCACACGTGACCGCGACACCCCCGAAGGTCGCCGTCGCCCACTACTGCGAGGGCGCCGGCCACGCCACCCGGATGCTGGCGGTCGTCGAGGAACTGGAAGCCGCCGGCTACGACGTGGTCATCGCGGGCGGCGGTCCCGGCACGAAGTTCGTGGAGGCCAACGGCTACACGGAGTTCGAGCCGCTGGACCTCGACTTCGTCGGCGACTACCAGAACGGCGGCCTGCTGGACGTCCTCCGGAACAGCGGGCCCGCGGTCGCCGAGCGCGTCAAGCAGTACCGCGGGTGGTTCGACGACGAAGCCCCCGCGCTCCTCGTGACCGACGACATCTCCGCGGCCATCGCCGCGACCCTGCACGGCCAGCGCTACGTCTACGTCTCCCACGACCCCGCGGCGTTCTACTCGACGACCGTCGAGCGCGCCGGCGCGTGGGTCCGCAACCGCATCGCGGGCTACGGCGCCGAGCAGTTCCTCCACCCCAAGGTCTGGAGCGGCGGCCCGTCGATTCCGGGCGCCGACGACGTGGGGCCGATGGCGCCGGTCGGCGACGCGCCGGACGCGGACGTGGACGTGCTCGTCGTGCCCAGCGAGTTCAGCGTGGACCCCGACCGCCTCGCGGACGCCATCGAAGCGAGCGGCCGGGACGTGACGCTCGTCGGCGGCGACGACTGGGAGCTACAGGAGTCGCTGCAGCCGTTCGTCGCCGGCGCGAACCTCGTCATCTGCAGCGGCTACTCCACGGTGATGGAGGCCGCGGTCGCCGGCACGCCCTGCATCGTGTTACCGGCGACGTCAGAACAGCGCGGCGTCGTGGACGCGCTCGCGGACACGCCCGGCTTCTACGCGGCGGACTCGATTGCGGGCGTGGAAGCGCTCCTCGACGCCGTGGAGCCGCCGGAACCGCACGCCAACGGCGCGAAGCGCGTCGCGGACATCGCGGCGTCGTACCTCCCGGACGCGGCGTCCACCGGGAGCGACTCGCCGGCCAGCGCCGACTAGTCGAGTTCCAGCCACGGCACTTCCATCAGCGCCGGGATGTGGGTCTCGATGTGGTGCTCCCAGACGCCGTCCTCGCCGAACGCCTCGCCGTGGTCGGCGGTGACGACGACGTCGCCGTCCAGCGACTCCACGAGCTCCGCGACGCCTTCGAGTGCGATGCGGAGGTTCTCCTCGTAGTAGCGCATCGCGGTCGTTCTCGTGCCGTCGGTGAGGACGCCGCCGAGCCCGGTTTCGAGCCACAGCCCGACTTTCATCGCGAGGTTGCTGTCGTCGAGGACGCTCTCGACGCGCGGGCGCACCCGGTCCCCGAGCGCCGACAGCAGGCCGCCGTCCTCGCCGAGTTCCGCGCGTTCGCCCTGCCGCTTGATGCCCTTCTGTATCTGCCTGAGCTTCTGCCCGCCGCCCCGCGAGAGGTACGGCGCGTGGGGCTGCATGTAGTGGACGACCGTGCGGTCGGCGTCCGCGACGAGCCCCTGGTTGTCGCGGAACGACTCGGCCATGCTCTCGGGCGGAATCGTCCCGAGGTCGTCGTCCCAGCCGTGCTTCCAGACGTCGACGACCTCGCTGATGTGGTCGTCGGCGCTCCACTCGTAGTCGCAGCTGGCGCCCCACTTGAGTTCGTTCAGCGGGATGCCGAGGCTGTTGATGAACGGGTTCCCGGAGAAGTACGCGATGTCGTGGTCGCCCTCGAAGGTCCGGTACGCCCACTCCGGCGTCGACGAGCCCGTACTCCAGCGCTTCTCGAGGTCACCGTCGAGGTAGTCGTCGTAGAGCTCGCTGAAGACGTCGTAGCGACACGCGTCGAGCACCACGCAGTAGTCCCAGTCGGACTCGAGGAAGCGCTGGTCCTGCATCAGTCAGTAGCGCTTCTACGTCGATTCAAGTAGTTCTATCGGTGAAATGCACCCTCGTAGAACCCTCAGCCGCCAGCGGGCGCGGCGACCGCCAGTAGCGACGCTTTTACCGCCGGGCGTCCTACGACGGCGTAATGAGCGAGGTTCCGTTCCACTACGTCGACCTCCGGGCGTTCTGCTACGGCACGGAGGACGAGGTCCGCGTCGCCGACGCGCTCGGGCACTTCCTCCCCGAGGAGGTCGAACTCGAACGCGCCGAGAGCGAAGGCCACCTCGGCGACCGCATCGTCGTGCTCTCCGCACGCGTCGAGCGCGCCGACGAGATGCGACACGTCCTAGGCCAACTGCGCGACGGCGCGGACATCGAGCGCATCCGTGAGGAATTGGACCAGCGCGTCGACGACAACTGCTCGCTGTTCGTCCACCTCGACAAGCAGGAGGCGTTCCTCGGCGACGCCCAACTGGGCGACGGCATCGCGCTCCGCGCGAAAGTCGAGGCCTACCCCGCGAAGAAGGAGGCCGCCGTCGAGAACGCCCGCGAAGCCCTCTCGTAGCCGCCCACCGACCGTCTTTTGAGGGTCGTGTGAGCTTGTGGAGACGATGGCCCCCACGCTCCGCGACGCCCTCCACGTCGTCCTGAATCGACCGCGCGTGTTCGCGCTCGCGGCCGCGGCGCTGCTCGGCGAGGCCGCCGTCCGGCTCGCGCTCGTCGTCGTCCACCCGGTGCTAACAGTCGCGTTCCCGCCGGTCGTCGCGCTCCCGGTGCTCGCCGCGGCCGCGCCGACCGTTCGCGCCGCGCTCGAAACGCCCGACGCGCCCCCGCAGTGGACAGCCGCCGCGACGCTCCGCGACCGCGCCCCGCGGCTCCTCGCTGTCGCCGTCGGCGGCCACCTCGTCGCGCTCGCGCTCGGTACGGCCGCGTTCCTCCTCGTGGACACGCCGCTCCGTGCGGCCGTCTACGCGACCGGCGGGTCGCTCTCGCCCACGACGGTCCTCGTCGCGCCGTTGGCCGGCGTCGCGGCCGGAGCGCTCCTCGCGTGGGCGGTGCTCGCGCCCGCCGTGGAACGCGTCGTCGCCGGCGACCGACTCCGCGCGGCGGCCGCCGCACCGCTGCACGCGGCCGGGAACCGACGCCGGACCGCCACAGCGCTCGCCCTCCACGCCGCGTGCGTCCTCGCCGCTGGCCTCTTCGTCGGCGCGCTCGCGAGCGGCCAGTACGCGACCCGGGACGTAGCGACGCTCGCGTTCCTCGCGACGGTCGGCGCGGGCGCGGGGACGCTGGTCCTCCTCGGCATGTTCGTCTACCCGATGCACGTCGCCCTAGCCGCGTCCGAGCCCCGGGAACCGCGCTCTGTTCCCGTGCGGCGGGTCGCGCTCGCGGCGCTCCTCGTCGCGGGACTGGTCGCCGGCGCGAGCGCGGTCCGCGTCACCGAGACGCGGCCCGGAACCGCTACGGCGGCGTCGCCCCTTCCCGCGGACGCCTCGGACGCGTACGCGGCGGCCCTCGACAACACCGGCGCGGCGGACCACCGCGTCGTCGCCACCGAGCAGTGGGACGGTGACCGCGCCGTCGCCACGACCGTCGTCGAGCGCTCGGCGCGCCAGTTCAGGGCCTCACTGCGCCACGAGAACCGAACCGACGTCGGGTACGCGGACAGCGGTGTCGCCTACCAGTTCCGCGGCTACACCCCCGGGTTCTTCCGGCTCGGCGCGGTTCCCGCGGACGGCGACACCGCACACGCCCTCCCGGGGTACTGGCAGGTCAGCGACGACTACACCGTCACCGAGGGCGTCGGAATCGGGTACGGGCTCCCCGCGGCTCGAACCGGGTCGTGGACGACGGTCGAGCGCGCGGGCGGCACCCGGACCCTCGAACTCACCGGCGACGCGGCGGTGTTCGAGGCGTTGCAGGGGAGTACCACCGGGAGCGTGACCGCGGAGACCGCGCGGATACGGATGCGCGTGGACGCCGAGCGCGGCGTCGTCCTCGGCGGGCGTGCGCGTCTGAACGCGACCGTGGACGGCACGCGGCTCGTGCGAAACGTCGGCTACACCGTCGAGACCGGGCGCGGCGTGGACGCCCGCCGGCCGGCCGCGCTCGGGTCGCGCTCGCTCGGCGAGCTGGCGTGGGACGTGTTCGCGTACTGAGCCGGCGGGGAACGCACGCGTTTTTACCGTCCGCCCGCGAACGAACGGTCGTGTACGAGGCCGTTCACGCCCACCCGGACGGCGACAGCACCGTCGCGCGGTTCGCCGCGACCGCCGCCAGCGTCGGCTACGACGGTGTCGTCGTGCGGAGCCGTTCGGACGCGCGGCCGGACGTGGACCACGACGCCGTCGCCGAGGAGTACGGCATCGACGTGGTGTCGGGCGTCGAACTCGACGCGGAGGACACCTCGCAGGCCAGCGGCGCCATCGCGAACCTCCGCGAGCAGGCGACCGTGCTGGTCGCGCGCGGCGGGACGCCCGAGCTGAACCGGTTCGTCGCCGAGTCCGAGCGCGTGGACGTGCTCGCTGGACCGATGCGCGGGAGCGGCGACGTCAATCACGTCGTCGTGAAGGCCGCCGAGCGCAACGCCGTCCACGTTGAGTTCGACTTCTCGAAGGTGTTGCGCGCCAGCGGCGGCGAGCGCGTGCAGGCGCTGCGCGGGCTGCGGAAGCTCCGCGAGCTCGTCGCCCACTACGACGCGCCGTACGTCGTCAGCGCCGACCCCGAATCCCACCTCCAGTTGCGCGCGCCCCGCGAACTGCTCGCGGTCGGCGAGGAGGTCGGGTTCGACCGCGACCAGATTCGAGCCGGGTTGGAAGCGTGGGGCGACCTCGCGGAGCGCAACCGCCACCGCACGTCCGAGGAGTTCATCACCTCGGGGGTCGAACGCGGCAGGTATGAAGAAGACAGTTGAGGAGCACGCCGCGCGCTTCGACGACCTCGCGGCCGACTACGACGAGGAGAAGTCCGCCGAGTACAACGAGTGCGTCGCGCTCGTCCTCGAGCATGCGAACCCCGACAGCGACGACACCGTTCTCGACTTGGGGTGTGGGACGGGCGCCATCGCGCTCGGGCTCGTCGAACAGGCGGGTCGCGTCGTCGGCCGCGACATCAGCGAGGGGATGATGGACGAGGCGCGCCGGAAGGCCGACGAGCGCGGCCTCGACAACGTGGAGTTCGGACAGGGCCAGTTCCGCGAGCCGAACTACGACGGCGAGGTCGATATCGTCACCTCCAATTTCGCGATGCACCACCTCAGCGACGCGGAGAAGCGCGAAGCCATCTCGGTCATCGCCGGCCTCGGCCCGCGGCGAATCGTGCTCGGTGACGTGATGTTCTTCGGGGAGCCGAACCCCGAGGAGCCGTTCTACAGCCCCGAGGTCGACGACCCGGCGACGGTGGGCGTGCTCGCGGACGCGTTCACGGACGAGGGCTACGCGCTCACGGCCGTCGAGATGGTCCACGAGCAGGTCGGCGTGCTCGTCGCCGAGAAGCGGTGAAACACCTCCCGAAGCACCTCCGGCCGCGGTGGCGGTACCTCGCCGTCGAGCTGGAGGCGTGGCCCGACGCGGACGTCTCGCAGGGGGACTTCCAGCGCAGCGTCTGGTTCGCCGCGCAGAACCTCTACGGGGACGCGGGAAGCGCGGACGCCGACCTTCGCGTGCTCCAGTTCGCCTTCGACGACGGCAGCGGGGAGGCGCTCGTCCGCGTTCGCCACGGCGAGGTCGAGCGCGGGCGGGCGGCGCTGGCGTGCGTCGACGAGGTCCGCGGCGACGCAGTCAGGGTGGCGGTACGCGGCGTCTCCGGCACGATACGCGCCGCTGAGGAAAAGTATTTAGGACGGCCGGGTGAACCCGCAGCCGAAGCCAGCGTCGCGTTCGCCGGGGACACCCGCCCGGCGCTCCGCCGGGGCGACCGCCTCGACGTCGACTGCGAGGACAGGTACGTGGGCGCGACGGACCTCGACTGCTAACCATGCAAGGACAGAACCAACAGCAGGCTTACGACCGCGGTATCACGATCTTCTCGCCGGACGGCCGCCTCTATCAGGTGGAGTACGCGCGGGAGGCAGTCAAGCGAGGCACGCCCAGCATCGGCGTGCGCACGGACGGCGGCGTCGTCCTCCTCGTGGACAAGCGCATCAGTTCGCCGCTGATGGAGGAGGCGTCCGTCGAGAAGATTCACAAGGCGGACAACCACGTCGGCATCGCGAGCGCCGGCCACGTCGCCGACGCCCGCCAGCTCATCGACTTCGCGCGCCGCGACGCGCAGGTCGAGCGCGTGCGCTACGACCAGCCAATCGGCGTGGAGACGCTGACGAAGGACATCACCGACCACATCCAGCAGTACACGCAGGTCGGGGGCGCGCGCCCGTTCGGCGTCGCACTCCTCATCGGCGGCGTCACGAACGGCGAACCCCGCCTCTTCGAGACGGACCCGTCGGGGACGCCCTACGAGTGGAAGGCCATCGCCATCGGCGAGGACCGCTCGACGGTGCAGGGCTATCTCGAAGACCACTACGACGAGTCGCTCCCGCTGGACGAGGGCGTCGAACTCGCGCTGCGCGCGCTCGGCGAGATTCGCGAGTCGCTCCAGCCGGAGGGCGTCGGCGTCGCGACCATCGACGCGGAGACCGGCGCGTTCATCGAGCTGTCCAACGACGAGATTCGGGAGTACCTCGTCGAGCACGACCTGCTCGGTGACGAGACGGCGGGCGACGCGGACGACGCCGACGGCGCGGACGACGACGCGACCGAGGAGTAGTCCCGGACGCGGTTCGCCGGGAAAAGCTCTTTTAAGTACACCCGTCGAAGTCACACGCATGATATCTCTCGACGAGGCGGTGACCGCGCGCCTCGAAACGCACGGCGAGCGATTCGAAGTGCTGGTCGACCCCGACGCCGCGCTCGCGATGAAACGCGGCGAGTTCGAGGGCGAACTGGAGGACGTCATCGCGGCGCGGGACGTCTTCGAGAACGCCTCCCGCGGCGACCGGCCCGCCGAGGAGGACCTAGAGGAGGTGTTCGGGACGACCGAGCCGATGGAGATTATCCCGGAGGTCATCGAGCGCGGTGAGATTCAGATCACCGCCGAGCAGCGCGAGGAGATGCAGGAGCGCAAGCGCCGCAAGCTCATCAACACCATCACCCGGAACGCCGTCAACCCCCAGATGGACAACGCGCCGCACCCGCCCGAGCGCATCGAGAGCGCGCTCGAAGAAGCCGGGTTCACCGTGGACCCGATGGAGCCCGCCGAGAGCCAGGTCGACGACGCGCTGGACGCGCTCCGGCCCGTGATTCCGATTCGCTTCGAGGAGGTGACCGTCGCCGTCAATCTGCCGCCGGACTACGCCGGCAGCGGGCAGGCCAAGATTCGGGAGTTCGGCGAACTCGACCGCGAGGAATGGCAAGCAGACGGCTCGTGGGTGGGCGTGCTGACGTTCCCCGCGGGGATGCAAAACGACTTCTACGACCTCGTCAACGAGGTCTCGGAGGGCGAGGGCGAGACGACGATAATCAAGGAGAAGGACGAACTCGACACGCGGTAAGCTATCCCTTCCGGAAGCCCAGCAGGAACCCGCCCGTGAAGCCGGCGCTGACCGACAGCGTCGAGAGGATGGTGTTCACCCACGACGGCGGCGCGGCGCCGTTGGCGGCCTGCGTGATGTCGAGGAAGCCACCGGTGAGGCGGTCCCAGTCGACGGTGATGATGCCCCGCGATTCGAGGAACTTGAACAGCGCGAGCTCGAGGCCGACGATGACCGCGATGAGCTTCGCGACCTTCTTCGCGGCGAAGCCGATGATGGCGCCGATGCCGGCGCCACCCCCGAACTCCAGCCCGAGCGAGGTGAGGTTGATGTCCGCCATGCTGGCTCCTCCGCGAGCGACCGGTAAGTCTCTTTTGTCAGCCCGAGTGACGAGTGGGCCGCGCCCGGGGCTTAAGTACCAGCGGCGCCTACCACGTGACAAGTGACCGGAACAACGACGAAGACGGCGGTCGTCGCCAAGCGCGTCGACGACGGCGAGGCCGACACCGCCGAAATCAGGGAGCTCGTCCGCGCCGCGGGCTACGAGGTCGGCGGCGAAGTGACCCAGACGCGCACGGCCGACCCCGCCCTCCAGCTCGGCGAGGGGAAAGTCGAGGAGCTGGCCGCGCTCGTCGCGGAGACCGACGCCGAGCGCGTCGTCTTCGACAACCGCCTCGGCCCCTACCAGACGTACAACCTCGGCAAGCAGCTCCCCGAGAACACGGAAGTCGTGGACCGCTTCCGCCTCATCCTCGACATCTTCGGCCAGCGCGCCAACACGCGGAAGGCCCAACTGCAGGTCGAACTGGCGGAGCTTCGCTACGAGCTGCCGCGCGCGGAAGCGAAGACGAGCCTCGCGAAGCGCGACGAGCGCCCCGGCTTCATGGGACTGGGCGAGTACGACGAGAGCCGCGAGCAGGACATCAAGGCCCAGATTAGCCGCATCCGGGACGAGCTCGCGAACATCGAGAAGACCGAACAGCAGCGCCGCGAGACGCGCCGCGAGTCCGGCTTCGAGCTGGTGGCGCTGGCCGGCTACACGAACGCCGGGAAGTCGACGCTGCTGCGCCGGCTCGCCGACGACCTCGACGTCGACGAGAACGAGCAGCTCCACCCCGACCTCGACACCACCGCCGAGTCGCAGGACAAGCTGTTCACGACGCTGGGGACGACGACCCGGCGGCTGGACATGGACCGCCGGGACGTCCTGCTGACGGACACGGTCGGGTTCATCAGCGACCTCCCACACTGGCTCGTGGAGTCGTTCAAGTCCACGCTGGAGTCGGTCTACCAGGCGGACCTCGTCCTGTTAGTGGTGGACGCCAGCGAGTCTATCGACGAGATTCGCGAGAAGCTCGTGACGAGCCACGACACGCTCTACGAGCGCAACGAGGCGCCCATCGTCACCGTGTTCAACAAGGTGGACAAGGTCGGCGACGACGAACTCGCCGAGAAGATGGAGGCGCTGTCGGCGCTCGCGCCGGACCCCATCGCGGTCAGCGGGAAGGAGGGCATCAACCTCGCGGCGCTCCGCGAGCGCATCGACGCCGAACTGCCGCCTCGCGAGCGGGAGACGCTCGTGCTCCCGATGACCGACGAGACGATGAGCGTGGTGTCGTGGGTCCACGACCACGCCCACGTCCGCGACGTCGACTACGGCGACGAGCAGGTCGTCGTCGACTTCGAAGCACTACCCACGGTCGTCGAGAAGTCCCGCGCGAAAGCCAGCGACCTCGTCGCGGAAGCCTAGAGTTCCCGCTTCTCCTTGCTGACGACCTCGACGCCCTCGATAGCGGTGCCCGGATACTGGCCGTCGTCGTCTTTCTCCGCGGCCTTCACCATGTCCCAGACGACGTTCAGGCCGGTCGTCACGCCCTCCAGGGCCTCCATCTCGCAGCCCGTCTTCCCGGTGGTCTCGACGGCGACCTCCAGCACGACGCGGTCCTCGCGCACGTCGAAGTCGGTCTCGACGTTCGTAATCGGAATCTGGTGGCACATCGGAATCGTCTCCCACGTGTGCTTGACCGCCTGCACGGCGCCGACGCGCGCGGTCGCGAGCACGTCGCCCTTCCCGATTTCGTCGCCGCGAATCGCCTCGACGGTCGATGCGGAGAGGTGAATCTCGCCGCGCGCGACCGCGCGACGCGCCGTGTCCGGCTTGTCGCCGACGTCCACCATCTGCACGTCCCCCTCCTCGGTGGTGTGCGTGAGGTCGTCCTCGGGAGCGTCGCTAGTCATCAGCACCACCCCACAGCGCCGCGGGGAGCGCATCCAGCAGGTCGGTGGCGAGCAGGCCGTAGCCGTGCTCGTCGACCACCCGGTCGCCGGCTGCGCCGTTCGCGTACGCGCCGACGCTCGCCGCGGGCACGGCGTCGAGCGCGGAGAACATCGCGGCCGTCGCGCCGGCGAGCACGTCGCCGGTGCCGCCGACGGTCATTCCGGGGTTCCCGGTGCGGTTGACCCGGGTCGTCTCGCCGTCCGAAATCACGTCGTAGGCGCCCTTCACGAGGACGGTCTGCCCGAGGTCCGCGGCGAAGGATTCGACCGCCTCGGCGCGCTCGCGCCAGTCCTCGTCTACTCGTCCCCCCATCTTCCGGAGTTCGCCCTGATGCGGCGTGCAGACGAGGTCGGCGTCCGTCTCGACCTCCGGGACGACTTCGAGCCCGTCCGCGTCCACGACCGCGCGGCCGTCGTAGGCGGCGAGGAACTGCCGGACCGCGGCGAGCGTCTCGTCGGCGTCACCGAGCCCCGGCCCGAGGACGACCACGTCCACGTTCGCGGCGCGCTCCAGAATCTCGTCGACGTGCTCGGGGAGCAGGCGCTTGCCGGCGTACGAGTCCACGATGAGGTTCTCGCTGTACCCCTGCACCGTCTCGGCGATGCTGTCGGGGACCGCGAGGTACGCGAGGTCCGCGCCCGCCCGCAGCGCCGCCTGCGCGCTCAGCGCTGGCGCGCCCGTGTAGGGCCCGCCGCCGACGACGAGCACGCGCCCGAAGTCGCCCTTGTGGGCGTGGGGGTCGCGTTCGAGCTGCTGGAGGTCGCCCGGGCCGACGAACAGCTCGGCGGCCTCCGGGATGCCGATGTCCGCGACCGTCACGTTCTCGCGGTCCGCGAGCGCGGGCTTGGTGTCGTGGAACGTCACCACGCGGTCCGCCTCGACGGCGACGCCCGGCGTCTCGCCGGTGTCGACGTCCATCCCGGAGGGCACGTCCACCGCAACGACCATCGCGTCCGCGTCGTTGATTGCCTCGATGGCCGTTGCCTCGGGTTCGCGGGGCGCGCCGGAGACGCCCGTACCGAGAACTGCGTCAACGACGACGTCGGGGTCCCCGAGGTTCAACGCCGCCGAGTCCTTGACGACCTCGGTGGGAATTTCGGCCTGCTGGAGCGCGTCCCAGTTCTCCCGGCTGATGTCCGTCGTGATGGTTTCGGGGCGCCCGAGCAGGTGGACGGTCACGTCGTACTCGCCGAGGAATCTGGCCGCGACGAACGCGTCCCCGCCGTTGTTCCCGCGGCCCGCGACGACGGCGACGCTCGCGCCCGCGTCGGCACTCTCGCGGACCGCTCGCGCGACGGCGTTCCCGCTGGACTCCATCAGCTGCTTGCGCGGCACGCCGACCGCCGCCGCGTTCCGGTCCACGGCGGCCATCCGCTCGCTGGTAATCATGTCCGAACGTTCGACCGGGACCGCCGTAAAAACTCCGCGTCAGCGCCGAATCTCGAAGCCATCGACGCCCTCGGGGTCGCCGTACTCGGCTTCGACGCCCTCGACGTTCGCGGCGGGACTGCCCTCGTGGCACCACTCCACCAGCGCCTCGACGTCGTCCTCGGGCCCCTCGAAGACGGCTTCGACGCGGCCGTCCCGGAGGTTCCGCACCCAGCCGTCGAGGCCGCGCTCGCGGGCCTGCTCGCGCGTGTTCGCGCGGAAGTAGACGCCCTGTACCTTCCCGGAGACCAGCACGCGTGCGCGAGTCCGGTCGCTCATGCGGTTGCGTGCGGCCGCGTCCGACAAAAATCTACGCGCTACTCGTCGCCGCCCGACCGGAGGTAGTGGAACAAATAGGTCTGCGTGTAGCCGGCGTACGGGCCGAGCTGCTCCCGAATCGCGCGGGAGGTGTCGGCGTAGTTGCCGCAGTCGCAGTCCGGGTAGTGGTCCTCGATGGCGGAGCGAATCCACGTGTCCAGCGGAACCGCTTCGAGGTAGCCCAGCGAGAACAACAGCACGCAGTCAGCGACCTTGTCGCCGACGCCCACGAAGTCGGTGAGCGTCTCACGCGCGAGTTCGTACGCGCGGCCCTCCACGTCCTGGCGGGTGAGTTCCCCGGTAGCGACCATCTCGGCGGTGCGCTGGACGTACGGCGCGCGGTAGCCGAGTTTCAGGTCGCGGAGGTCCTCCTCGGTGGCGGCCGCCAGCGCCTCGGGCTCGGGGAACGCGTGGACGGTCTCGCCGTCGTACTCGATCGGCTCGCCGTAGTGCTCGCGCAGCGACTCCTGCATCGCGAAGATGCGTTCGACGCGCATCTGCGCCGAGCAGATAAAGGAGACGAGACAGCCGAAGAACGGGTCGCGGACGATGCGGAGGCCGTCGTAGGCGTCCCACGCGGCGGTCGTGAGGTCGTCGTCGGTGGCGGCGGCGCGAATCTCGTGGAGGTCGTCGTTCAGGCCGAGCAGTTCGCGGACCAGCGGGTCGGCGTCGGTCGTGGACTGCCACTCGACTGCGGCGTCGGTCTGTCGGACTTCCACGACGTCGCCGTCGACGACGGTGCGGTACCACGCGCGCCCGCCGGAGGCGCCGTCGGTCTCGTACGTGGTGCCGTCGGGCCGCCACCAGAGGTACGTCTGTCCGCTCTCGAGGGTGGCCTGCACGTCGACCGCGCCCGCAATCTCGTCGGTCGGAATGGCGCCGCGCTCCATCTCGGGCGGGCTTGGCGGCGCTCGGGGAAGACGGGTTCGGTTCCGGGCCAACCTTCTTCTACATTGCGTGTGAACGTTCCACGTAGCCATGGACTGTAGGGTGGTCGTCGAGGCCGCGGTCCCCGTTTACGACGTCGAGACCCCCGACGAGGCGGTTCGCATCGCCATCTCGAAGACCGGCGAGCTGCTGAACCCCGACCTCAACTACGTCGAAATCAGCATGGGCGAGCGGTCCTGCCCGCACTGCGGGGACGAACTCGACCCCGCGTTCGTCGCGGCCGACGAGAGCCTCGTCGCGCTCGAACTGGAGATGAGCGTGTTCAACGTCGAGCGCGCCGAGCACGCCTCCCGCATCGCGCGCAAGGAAATCGGCCAGCGGCTGGAGAACATCCCGCTGGAGGTGCTGTCCGTCGAGGAGGAAGCCAGCGAGGAGGACGCGGAGAGCGGGGAGTCAGAGCGCGCGGACGGAGCGTAACGCTGTCGCTGGCGAGTTGGGTGCGCAGGGAGGCGTCGCGTGTCGCTACGTTAGTCGGCCTGAGCGGGGACGGCTTCCTGTTCTTCGGGTTCTTCCATCGCCGAAGTGATGCCGCCCGCGAGCGCGAAAACAGCCGCTTTGTGGTCGGTCTTCGATTTGTGAATGGATGTCGGTCGTACGCCGAGTTCCTCGTACTCGTCAAGAGAAATTTCGTCTGCCTCGCACTCCTCGTAGTAGTTCCCGACCTCTGCGAGGAGGCCGTGGAGGTGGATGAGCTCCTGCTTCTTCATGGCAGCCAATTCTAACGGTCACGGGGTTATAGTATTATCCTGAGAGGTGTTACCACGGCGCTCCCGAGAACCGGCCAAATACGGGGCGACCCGGGCTTTTGAAAGGCTTTTGTGCGGCCCGGTCCTTCGTCGGGGTATGGACTACGAGGAGCAACTCGACCGCGCGATGCAGCAGAAGCCCGACGTCGCGGGCAGCGAGAGCCGGTTCGAGGTTCCGGAGCCGAACGTCCGCGAGGAAGGCAACGTCACGGTGTACGAGAACTTCCAGGACACGCTTGACCGCCTCGGCCGCGAGCAGGACCACGTGCTGAAGTTCATCCAGAACGAGCTCGGGACCAGCGCGCAGATCGACGAGAACGGGCGCGCCCGGTTCACCGGCGAGTTCCGCCAGCGCCGCGTCGAGGACGTCCTCGACGAGTACGTCGAGACGTACGTCACGTGCCCCGAGTGCGGGCTGCCGGACACGAATCTCGAAGTCGAGGACGACACCGAGCGCCTCCACTGCGAGGCGTGTGGCGCGCGGTCGGTCGTCTAACTACTGGAGCCGCTTGAGGTTCTCGAGGTCGCGGTCGGTTCGCATGAACTCCGCCGTCCGCCGCGTCGCGTGACAGTTCGGACAGCTGAAGTTCTCGTCGTGGGTGGGCAGCTCGCTCGGCGTGCTCTCCCACTGCTTTTGACATTCAGGACAGACCAACTGCACGTACGCCTCGTGCGCCATGCTCCCCAGTCGAACGGCTGCCGGGAAAAAGCTTGAGGCCCGGTTTCGGTCAGTAGTAGTCGTCGGAGCCGACTAACTCGAAGAGGTCGTCGTAGTCGCCGGGGAGCTGGGCGGTGACGTCCTGCAGTTCGCTCTCGGGCACGGACTCGTCGACGACGTCCAGCACGACCTGCGCGTAGTAGGCGGCGTCGGCGTAGTCGGCGCTCGCGCGCTCGGAGACCCGCTGGACGAAGTCGTCGTAGTCGAATAGCTGCCCGGAATCCGCCTGGTGGAGGAAGACGTCGATTTCCATCGGGAGCGGGCCCGCGAGGTCGGACGCTTCGCCCGGCTGGAGTCGCTCGCCGAGCGTGGTGAGGACCGCGCGCGTGGCTCGGATGGCTTCGCCGCGGGAGGCCAGTTCGGCGCGGTGCTGGACCGCGCCGACGAACTCGTCGTGTTTCATGAACGTGTAGGGGTTCCCCCGCAGCCGAAAAATGACTGGTGGCCGTCCCGGGCGGTGCGTCGGGCCGGCGTCAGTCCCAGGTGACCCACAGCAGGAACGCGATGGCGGCGGTCTCCAGCAGCCGCAGCGCCATCATCGCGGTCGCGGAAATCGAGGGGAGGCCGCTGAACCACGCCGTCAGTTTGGCGTGCATCACGAAGTAGTAGAGCCCGAGGGCGTTCTCCCCGAGCAACAGCAGGCCGAACACCAGTAGGCCGAGCGCGTGTTTCGACTGTATCTGCCGGTAGTTGCGGGCCCACACGCCGCAGAGCGCGAGCAGCGCGACGACGTTGAGTGCCATCGCCGCCCGCGTCACGTCCGCCCAGACGGTCATCTACACCACCGTTGGCAAGACCGGTAGTTATACGCTTTCCCAAATTCGGCCGGTATTCCCCTAGGATCGTGCATCATTCGACCTCCTCGATGATTTCCTCGATGGTGTCCCAGTTGTCGCGGGCCGCGTCGGTCGGCAGGTACACCGCGCCGTAGTCGTCGCCGCTGGACTGCACGATGTCGTTCTCGACGAGCACGTCGAGGTGGTGGCGGACCGTCTTGTAGTCCAGGTCCAGGTCCTCCGCGAGCTGGTTCGCGTTTCGCGGCCGGTCGGCGAGCGCCCGCAGCAGGCGGACGCGGTTCGGGCCGCCGCGCGTCCCCGTCAACACGTACCAGAGCGCGGCCTCCATCGGCTACGCCGAGGCGGCGCAGTACCGTAAAACTACCCGAGACCGCGTGACGTGCCGGCTCCCGGCTCAGACGGTGAACAGGTGGCCAGTCTCGGGCACGTCGAAGAGCCCGATGCGAGCGCCGGCGTCCAGCCACGCGTGCCCGTAGGAGAACGCCGCGAGCGCGTTCACGGGGTCGTCGTGCTCGCGGAAGTGGCGGCCGTCGTCCAGATACGACTGCGCCATCTCCTCGCACTCGGCGGCGGCCTCGCCCAGCGGCGTGTCAGCGGGTGGTACGGCCTCGGCCTCGTCGAGCGCTTCGGCCAGCAGGCCCTCGTAGCGGTCCATCTTCTCGTGGAGGTCGGCGGCCATACCCGAGTGTGGGGCGACGCGGGGCGTAAGCGCTTGGGTGCGCCGTCGCGGGCGACAGAGTTACGTCTCGGGCTGTCGTGGTTGTGCGTGAATGTTTCCGCCGCAGGACGCCCACGCCGACGCGGGGCCGCGCGTCGTCGACCTGAGCGCAGACGACGGCGCGGCCGTGGACGCGCTGTCCTCCGAAACGGCGCGGGCCATCCTCGACCGGCTCCGCGAGTCGCCGACGACGGCGGCGACGCTGGCCGAGGTGACCGACACCAGTCCGCAGAACGTCCACTACCACCTCGACAACCTCGAAGCTGCGGACGTGGTAACGTCGGTGGACGCGGTGGACGACGAGACCGGCTGCGAGACCGCCGTCTACGCACCCGCGGGCGACCCGCTGGTCATCGTCTCGGGTGACGCGGACCGCGACGAACTGGAACGCGTGCTGGAGCGTGCGCTGGGCGCCGTCGCCGCGTTCGCGGTCGCCGGCGTGGTCGCGCAGCGAGTGCTCGCGCCCGCCCCGGAGTTCGTCGGCGGGGAGCACCTCGGCGGGTACGGCGTCTCAGTGCTCCCGGTCGGCGCGGCCGTTTTCACCGTCGGCGTCCTCGCCGCCGTCGCGTACGCCGTCGTCCACGCCCGACAGCTGGAGCGGTGAGTCGCCGCCTGCCGCGGCGGCCGCGACGCCGAGGGTCACCACGGCAGCCGGGACGTAGACGACGAGGTCGACGAAGGCCAGTCCGAACGGCGTCTGGCCGGGGAAGAAGGGGAGCGCGGCGAGCGCGAGGAACGCCACACCGCCGAGGCGGTCGTACCAGGATGCGTACCGGGCCCCGGCGACGGCGGCGAGGACGCCCGCGACGCCGAGGGTCGCGTGAATCGCGTCGAGGACCGCTGTCTCTCCGGTGAGCGGGGTTCCGCCCGGGACGCCGAACGGGACGACGCCGGCCGCGGTCAGCACTCCGACAGCGAGGCCGACGGCAGCGGCGACGACGCGCTCCGGGCTCTCGAGGACCGACTCGCTGCTCGCCGCCGCGGTGGACGGTGGGGCGCGAGCCGCCGACTCACTCGTCCGCGAGAGGCGAACGGGGAGCGCGACCCACGCGACGCCGTAGAGGCCGAGGCCGACGGGGAGCGACACCGGCGCGAGACCGAGCGCGGCCGGCCCGAGGACGGCGTTCAGGACGGCGCTCGCCGGGAGCGCGAGAACGAACGCTGCCGCACCGACGCGGTCCACGACGCCCGCGCGGCGGAGGACGACGGCGAGAAACGCCGCCCCGGCCCAGAGCGCGAGCGCGCCGCTGACCGCGACGGGCGCCACCGCGAACACCGCGACGAGGCCCGCCAGCGCCTGCTGGAGGAGTGCAGCGACCGTCAGGAGCGCGAGTCCCATCCACGAGAGCGCCGCGCCCGCTCGCCCGACCCGCCCCCAGTCCGCGCGGTAGCGGCGCCAGCACTCGAGGACGCCGAACGCGACGAGCACCGGGGCGACCGGCGCGACCGACCAGACCCACGCCACCGTACCGTCCAGCGGCGGGACGACCGCCCAGAGCGCACCGCCGACTGCGGCGAGCGCGAGGTTCCGACGTGACGCGTCCATGGGTCGCCGTTGGGCGACCCGGCACGTGTAGCTTCGGACGCGACAAACGCGCGTTTGAAGCACCGGCCAGCTTCCCGGCCAACACAACGTACAAACACCGCGGTCACCGACTAGTAGGTATGACTGACGAGCCCCGAGTGGAAATCTACACGAAGACGGACTGCCCGTACTGCGAGAAGGCGAAAGACCTCTTCGACGAGAAGGGCGTCGACTACGTGACGTACAACGTCACGGGCGACGAGGAGCTGTTCGCGGAGATGAAAGAGCGCGCGAACGGCCGCGAAACCGCACCCGAGGTGTTCATCGACGACGAACTCATCGGCGGCTGGGACGACACCCACGAACTCGACCAGAGCGGCGAACTCGACGAGAAGCTCGGCATCGCCGACGACAGCGCTGACGACGTGGTCGAGCACCGGAAGCTCATCATCACCGGGACGGGCATCGCGGCGCTGACTGCGGCCATCTACGCGGCGCGCTCGAACAACGACCCACTGCTGTTCGAGGGCGACGAGCCCGGCGGCCAGCTCACGCTCACTACCGAGGTCGAGAACTACCCGGGGTTCCCGGAGGGCATCTCGGGGCCGGACCTCATCAACAACATGAAAGAGCAGGCCAAGCGCTTCGGCTCGGAGCTCGAACACGGCGTCGTCGAGAGCGTCGATGACTCCCAGCGGCCGTTCCGCGTGGAGCTGTCGAACGGCGACGTCTACACCGCCGACGCCGTCATCGCGGCGTCCGGCGCGAGCGCGCGCACGCTCGGCATCCCCGGCGAGGACGAGCTGATGGGCTACGGCGTCTCGACGTGCGCGACCTGCGACGGCGCGTTCTTCAAGGGCGAGGACATGGTCGTCGTCGGCGGCGGCGACGCGGCCGCCGAGGAGGCGTCGTTCCTCACGAAGTTCGCGGACACCGTCTATCTGGTCCACCGCCGCGACGAACTCCGCGCGGAGGACTACTGGCAGGAGCGCATCGACGAACACGTCGAGGACGGCGACATGGAGGTCCTGTGGAACACGGAAGCCGTCGAGGTCAACGGCACGCCCGAGGACGGCGTCGAGGACGTGACGCTCGTGCGCCACCCCGAGGGCCACCCGACCGCGAAGCTCGACGACAAGGAGACCGAGCAGTTCTCGCTGTCGGTGGGCGCGTTCTTCGTCGCCATCGGCCACACGCCGAACACGGAGTACCTCGAAGACACCGGCGTCGAACTCGACGACGAGGGCTACATCGTCACCCACGGCGGCAAGGGCGGCGGGCAGACGCTCACCGACGTCGAGGGCATCTTCGGCGCGGGCGACGTCGTGGACTACCACTACCAGCAGGCGGTCACCGCCGCGGGCATGGGCTGTAAGGCCGCGTTGGACGCCGACGAGTACCTCGAAAGTGAAGTGAGCGCGAGCGCCGCGGAAGGGACCGAGGCCGCGCCCGCCGACGACTGAGCCAGCACCCCGCTCCCGTAACCACACGCATTTGAGTCGCGGTCCCGTCCGTGCGGGCATGGACGAAGCCACGTTCACCATCGAGGACCCGGACGGCGACACCGACGAGGTCACGATTCCCGCGCGACTCGTGGAGATCTTCAGCGAGGAGGACGACGACAGCGAAGCGCAGGTCGTCGGCGACATCGCGCTGATGGCGTTCGCACAGCGCGCCCACGCGCTCGTCCACCACAGCGAGGGCGAGCCCACCGAGGAACTGCAGGACGTCGAGCAGGCCACCCTCGACCAGTTCGAGGAGCGCTTCGGGCAGACGTACGCGGAAGCGACCGGCCACCAGCACTAACTCGTTTTCTACGGGCCGCTGACGCCGCCGAAGTACCTTTCTTCGACGCCGCCGACTAGCCGCGAGTGTATTCGACCATACTCGTGCCGACGGACGGCAGCGAGGGCGCGTCGGAGGCAGTCGGCGTCGCGCTCGCGTTAGCCGAGCGGTTCGACGCCGAGGTGCACGCGCTGTTCGTCGTCGACGAGCGGTTCGTCGCGACGGACTACGACCTCGTCGTCGAGGAAGCAGAGACCGAGGCCGAGCGCGCGCTCGACGCCGCCGGCGAGCAGGGCGCGGCGGCCGGCGTGGGCGTGGAGAAACACCTGCGAACCGGGCTCCCCCACGAGGAGATTCTGGACGCGGCCGACGACTACGGCGCGGACCTCGTGGTGATGGGCAAGCACGGCCGCAGCGGCCTCGACCGGTTCCTCAGCGTCGGGAGCGTCACCGAGCGCGTCGTCCGGCGCGCCGAGGTACAGGTCACGACCGTCCCCGTCTCTCGGGGCGGCGAATAGCGGTCGGTCGCCCTCAGCAGTCGTACTCCAAGAGGACGCCGTCGTCGATGCGCTCGACGCCCGCCAGTTCGAGTTCCGGGAAGTCGCGGACGAAGCCGTCGCCGTCGGCGAGCGTGGGGGCGTCGCGGCCGCCGATAATCTTCGGCGCGACGAATACGGAGAGCTCGTCCACGAGGTCGTCGGCGAACAGCGAGAAGATGAGTTCGCCGCCGCCCTCGACCATCAACGCCTCGACGCCGTGGGCTTCCAGTTGGTCGAGGGCGTCGGGGAGTTCGACGCGGTTCTCGCCGGCGACGACGACGGTCGCGCCGGCGTCTTCGAGCGTCTGCCGGTGCTCGCGGGGCTCCTCCTCGGCGACGAGGACGTACGTCTCCGCGGCGCCGTCGAGCACGCGGGCGTCCGGCGGCGTGCGGGCGTGGGAGTCCGCGACGACGCGGGCCGGCTGGGGGGAGTCGCCGCGCTGGTCGCGCTCGGCGACGAGGTCGGAGTCGTCGACGGTCAGTGAGGGGTTGTCAGCGAGCACGGTGCCGACGCCGACCATCACGGCGTCCACGCTCGCGCGCAGTTCGTCCACGCGCCGGAAGTCGGCCTCGCCGCTGATGACGACCTGCTCGCGGCGGCGCGTCGAGAGCTTGCCGTCCGCGCTCATCGCGGCGTTGACGACGACGTGCATACGCTGGGGAGGGGGCGGCGGTGGGAAACGCGTTTCGTGTTCGCTTCACGCGCGCCCGCTCGCGGGAACCCTTTTACGGCAGGCAGTCCGAACTACGGACGCATGAACATCGACGACCACGCCGAGGAGCTCGCCTCCGACCTCGGTGTAGACAAAGCGGAGGTCAAAGAGAACCTGCAGAACCTCGTGGAGTACAGCGTTCCCGTCGAGGAGGCCAAGCGCAGCCTCCGTCGGAAGTTCGGCGACGAGTCGGGCGGCGGCTCCAGCGGCCCGACCGCGGAGAACATCGTGGACGTCGGCCCCGACTCGGGCAACGTCACCGTGACCGCGAAGGTCCTGACGGCGGGCAAGCGCTCGATTCGCTACCAGGGCGACGACCACGTCATCGGCGAGGGCGAACTCGCCGACGAGACCGGGAAAATCTCCTACACGGCGTGGGAGGACTTCGGCCTCGAACCCGGCGACACCGTCACCATCGGGAACGCCAGCGTCCGCGAGTACGAGGGGAACCCCGAACTCAACTTCGGGGAGTCCTCGACCGTGAGCAAGGCCGAGGACCTCGACGTGCCCTACGACGTGGGCGGCGACCGCGACCTCGCGGACCTCTCGCCGGGCGACCGCGGCCGGAACGTCGAGGTGCGCGTGACCGAAGTCGAGACCCGGACCATCGACGGCCGGGACGGCGAGACCGAGATTCTGAGCGGCGTGCTCGGCGACGAGAGCGCCCGCCTCCCGTTCACCGACTGGGACCCCCACAGCGAAATCGAGGAAGGGGCGTCCGTCCGGCTCGAAGACGTCTACGTCCGCGAGTTCCGCGGCGTCCCCTCCGTGAACGTCTCGGAGTTCTCGACGGTGACGGCCCTCGACGAGCCCGTCGAGGTGGGCGGCCCGACCCGGATGGCGATTCGGGAGGCCGTCGAGCGCGGCGGCGCGTACGACGTCGAACTCGTCGGGAACGTCATCGAGGTCCGGGACGGCTCCGGGCTCATCCAGCGCTGTCCCGAGTGCGGGCGCGTCGTCCAGAAGGGCCAGTGCCGCCAGCACGGCGACGTGGAGGGCGAGGACGACCTGCGCGTGAAGGCGATTCTCGACGACGGCACGGACACCGTCACGGTGATTCTCGACCGCGAACTCACCGAGGAGGTGTACGGCGGCGACATCGAGGACGCGCGCCAGCAGGCCCGCGACGCGATGGACCAGACCGTCGTCGCCGAGACCATCGCCGAGAAGCTCGTCGGCTCCGAGTACACGGTCCGCGGCCACCTCTCGGTGGACGACTACGGCGCGAACCTCGAAACCCTAGAGTTCCGCGAGTCCGCCGACGACCCGGCCGAGCGTGCGCAGGCCTTCCTCGCGGAGGTGGAAGCATGAGCCAGTCGGAGGACGAGGAGGTCAACCGCCGCGAGGTCGCCTACCGACTGTTCGCCGCGGAGTTCGAGGACGCCGACTACAGCTACGCGGAGAGCGACGAGGAGCGCGCGCCGAACTACGTGGTGACGCCGACCGGCGCGCGCGTCAACCGCGTGTTCGTCGTGGGCGTACTCACCGAGGTCGAGCAGGTCAGCGAGGACGTCGTCCGGGCGCGGGTCGTCGACCCGACGGGCGCGTTCGTCGTCTACGCCGGCCAGTACCAGCCCGAGGCGCTGGCCGCGCTCGAATCCGCGGACACGCCGTCGTTCGTCGCGGTGACGGGGAAGGCCCGGACCTTCCAGCCCGACGACGCGGACGTCGTCTACACGTCCATCCGCCCGGAGGAGGTCAGCGAGGTGGACGCGGAGACCCGCGACCGCTGGGTCGTCACGACGGCCGAGCAGACCGTCGAGCGCGTGGCGACGATGGCGGCCGCCCACGAGCGCGTCGAGCGCGGTGACACGCTCCGCGAGATTCTGGAGGGCGCGGGCGTCCAGCACGGGCTCGCGGCGGGCATCCCGCTGGCGCTGGACCACTACGGCACGACGCCGGCGTACCTCGACGCGGTCCGCACGCTCGCGCTCGACGCCGCGCGAGTCGTCGCCGGCGAGCGCGACGAGGTCGGCGACCTCTCCGTCTCCCCGAGCGACGAGGGCGACGCCGACCTGACCTTCGCCGCGGACCTCGACGTGGACAGCGAGCCCAGCGAGGACGGCGAGGACGAGTCGGAGACCGAGGGCGAGCCGGTCACGGAGCCGGAGTCCGAGGGGTTCGGCGCGGACCAGCCCGACAGCGCGGCGGCCGAGGACGAATCACTGGACGAGCCCGAGGCGGAGGGCTTCGACGACGAGGAAGCCGAACCGGCGTCGGAGGCCGGCACAGAGCCGGAAGCCGGAGAATCTGAACCGGCCGAGGCAGAAGCAGCAGAGCCGGAAGCCGACGAGGCCGGCGACGAGGCGGAGCCCGAGAGCGAACCCGGTCCGGCCGCCGAGACGCCAGAGCCGGACGAAGTCGCCGCGGAGGCCGCGCCCGAGGAGGGCGAAGCGGCCGCGGACGGCGAGATGTACGAGCTCTCCGAGGAGGAGCGCGAGGAGGTCAAGGAGAACTACGACGTCGGCTTCTCGACGGGCACGGAAGTCCCGGACGCCGGCGAGTCCGACATCGACGTGCCCGAGCCCGACGAGGGCGAAGCCGCCGGAGAAGCCACCGACGAGGACGACCTCGGTGACTTCGACGCCGACGACGAGGCGTTCGACGAATCGCAGGAGGACGCCGACGACCTCGACGACTTCACGGAGGACGAGTACGACGAGCCTGACTCCGACAGCGAGGACGCCGAGGCCGGGGAGATGGACCTCGACCTCGAAGACTACGTCGTGGAGCTGATGGCCGAACTCGACGACGGCGACGGCGCGCTCCGCGAGACCGTTGTCGCGACGGCGGCCGACGAGCGCGACGCCGACGAGGGCGAAATCGAGGACGCCATCCAGGAGGCGCTGATGAGCGGGCGCTGCTACGAGTCCGGCGACGACCACCTGAAAGCCATCTAGATGGCGCTGGTGGAGCCGATTCCCGGCGAGCCCGCCGCGGTCGCCGACCTCGGCGACGAGCAGGCGCTCGTCGTCGCTGACTACCACGCGGGCATCGAGGTGTCGCTGCGGCGCGAGGGGCTGGAGGTCCAGAGTCAGGCCGAGCGGCGCCGCGAGCGCCTGCTGGACCTCGTGCGGGAGACGCGCGCGGACCGCGTCGTCTTCCTCGGCGACCTCGGGCACGCCATCGGCACGCCGGAGGGCGCCGAATACGACGAACTCGAAGCGCTGTTCGACGCGCTCGACGTGCCCGTGACGCTGGTCGTGGGCAACCACGACGGCGGGCTCGCCGACGAGTTCGGCATCGACGCGACGCCGCCGGAGGGCGCGCGCTTCGGCGACATCGGGTTCGCGCACGGCCACACGTGGCCCGCGCCCGAGGTGCTCGAAGCGGAGACAATCTGCGTCGGCCACGAGCATCCCACGGTCCGGTTGGAGGACGAGGTCGGCGGCGCGCGCGTCGAGCGCGCGTGGCTGCGCGGCCCGCTGGACGCCGCGCCGTTCGAGACCCACCACAGCGAGGCCATCGACGTGACGGGCGACCTCGCGGTGTTCCCGGCGTTCAACGACCTCTCCGGCGGAACGTGGGTGAACGTCGAGGGGCAGGAGTTCCTCGCACCGTTCCTCCCCGGGGCGTGCCCGGACGCCGAACTCTACCTGCTGGACGGCACGCGGCTCGGCCGGTATCGGGACGTCTGACCGGCCACAGCGCGCCGCCGGTCGGCGAGGGCCACGACGCTCCACGACGTGGGAGCCGACCCGGTCGGGGGTTCGTACGCGGCGAGTATTCACACAAATAATATGTGACTGCGTAGTGACGTTTCTCCTGTATGCGCCGCCCAGTACTGACGGTTCTCGTCTGCGCCCTCCTCGTCGCCAGCGCCGGCTGCGCCGGCGTGCTCGGTGGCGACCAGACCACCGATTCCGCGACGACGCAGCGACCGACGACCGATTCGCCCACCGAGACCGCGTCCGCCGAGCGGCTCGCGCCGGGCGTGACCACGGAGGAAGTGACCGACGCCCTCGCGCTCGTGGACGCCCACAGGGAGTCCCTCCGGAGCGGGTCGTTCGTCAAGCACGCCGGCGTCGAGTGGACGAACAGCTCCGAGAACGGGTCCCGGCGCGCGACGTTCCAGTACGACGACGAGTCCCACTGGAACTGGACCCGAGCGGGAGTCGATACGTACGGTCTCACGAACGGCACGCTCGGCCTGTACGCCGACGGGGAGCGCGTCCTGTCCGTGATTGCCGGCGACGGGAACGCCTCGTACGGCGTCCGGCGCGTCAGCGACGACGCGGGCGCACCGCCGATACCGCCCGCAGAACTCTTCCCGTCGTCGGTGTACGACCGCGACCTCCTGTACACGCTGTTCGGCAGCGATAACGTCACTGTCGAGCGCGGCGACGACGCGGCCGCCCGCGTCTCCGGGACGATTGCAGACGTGAAAATCGGCGAGGCGGCCGCCGAGAACGTCGAGTTCGACGCCGCGGTCACGGCGGACGGCGTGGTCCGGTCGCTGGACCTCTCCTACGAGCGGTTCGACCGCAGCGTCGAGCGCACCGTGACGTTCGAGCAGTCGACGGGCGACCCCGTGGAGCGGCCGGACTGGTACTCCGAAGCGAGCAACGGGACCGCCTGACCGCTCGATTTCTCTCCTCGCTCTCCGTGGATTAGCGGCGGCGCCGTCGCCCGGCAACGCGCTTATTCGGGTCCGAACCCTACGTTCGGGAGATGAGTGAGACGCGGGGGATGGACGCGTTCGCGCACCTCGGAGACGAGGTGCGGGCGGCGCTCTCCGAGCGCGGGTTCACGACGCCGACGGAGCCCCAGCGCCGCGCGATTCCCGCGCTCGCAGACGGCAAGAACGGGCTCGTGGTCGCTCCCACGGGGACCGGGAAGACGGAGACGGCGATGCTTCCAGTCCTCAACAGCATCGTCGAGGAGGGCGCGCCCGAGGGGTTCGCGGCGCTGTACGTGACGCCGCTGCGCGCGCTGAACCGCGACATGCGCGAGCGCCTCGACTGGTGGGGGGAGACGCTGGGCCTCGACGTGGACGTGCGGCACGGCGACACCACCCAGTACCAGCGCAAGAAGCAGGCCGACGACCCGCCGGACGTGCTCGTGACGACGCCCGAGACGCTGCAGGCGATGCTCACCGGGGAGAAGCTCCGGGACGGCCTCGCGGACGTGCGCCACGTCGTCGTCGACGAGGTGCACGAACTCGCCGGCGCGAAACGCGGTGCACAACTCTCGATTGGGATGGAGCGGCTCGTCGAACTCGCGGGGGACTTCCAGCGAATCGGGCTGTCCGCGACCGTCGGCGACCCGAAGGAGGTCGGCGCGTTCCTCACGGGCGGCCGCGGTTGTGAGATTATCGAGGTGGACGTCACCTCGAAAGTCGAGTTCTCGGTGCGCGAGCCGGAGGTCACCGACAGCGACGAGCGCCTCAGCAACGAGCTGATGACGTCGCCGTCGATGGCCAGCCACGTCCGGACGATTCGGGAACTCGTCGAGGAGCACGACTCCACGCTGATCTTCGTGAACACGCGCCAGACCGCGGAGGCGCTGGGCTCGCGGTTCAAGGAACTGGACGCCAACATCGGCGTCCACCACGGCTCCCTCTCGAAAGAAGCCCGCATCGAGGTCGAGAACCAGTTCAAGGCCGGCGACCTCGACGGCCTGCTCTGCACGTCCTCGATGGAACTGGGCATTGACGTGGGCCGCATCGACCACGTCGTCCAGTACTCGTCGCCGCGCGAGGTCGCGCGCCTGCTCCAGCGCGTCGGGCGCGCGGGCCACCGCCGCGACGAGGTGAGCCACGGCACCGTCATCACGGGCAGTCCCGACGACACGTTCGAGGCGCTGGCCATCGCGCGGCGGGCCGGCGAGGGCGACGTGGAGACGACCCAGATTCACCACGGCAGCCTCGACACCGTCGCGAACCAGATTGTGGGTGTCGTGATGGACTTCGGGGAGACGAGCGCGCGCCACGCCTACCAGATTGTGACGCGGGCGTACCCGTTCCACGACCTCGCCGAGGAGACGTTCCGCGAGGTCGCGATGGAGCTGCACAACAACCGCGTAATCTACGTGGACGACGAGGACGACACCGTCTCGAAGTCCGGGGGGACGTGGCAGTACTACTACGCGAACCTCTCGATGATTCCCGACGAGGAGACGTACGCCGTCTACGACATGGCGGCCGGCCGGCAGGTCGGGACGCTGGACGAGCGCTTCGTCGTGAACTTCGCGGAGCCCGGCGCCACCTTCGTCCAGCGCGGGGAGATGTGGCGCATCACGAACATCGACGAAGAGGAGGAGGAGGTCAACGTCTCCCCCATCGAGGACCCCGCGGGCGAGGTGCCGTCGTGGACGGGCCAGGAGATTCCCGTTCCCTACGAGGTCGCCCAGGAGGTCGGGGAGATGCGCGAGGTCGCGGCCGACCAGTTCGACGCTGGTGCGACCCGCGAGGGAGTGGCGCGGGAGTTCACGGCGCGCTACCCGACTGACGAGTACACCGCCGGCGAGGCGCTCGAACAGGTCGAGTACCACGTCGACGGCGGGCACGCGATGCCCAGCGACGACCGCATCGTCGTCGAACAGGAGGGCCGCACAATCGTCGTGAACGCGGCGCTCGGGCACGAGGCCAACGAGACCTTGGGTCGGCTGCTCTCGGCCCTGCTCGGCCAGCGCACCGGCTCCTCGGTGGGGCTGGACGTCGGCCCGTACCGCGTCGAGTTGGACGTGCCGGCGCGCATCAGCGCGAACGACGTGGTGGACCTCCTCCGGGAGACGGACCCCGAGCACGTCGAGCCGCTGCTGGAGTTGAGCCTCAAGCAGTCCGAGACGCTGAAGTTCACGCTCGCGCAGGTCGCCGCGAAGTTCGGCGCGCTCAAGCGCTGGAAGGGCCGGGACGGCGTCGGCCTCTCCCGCTTGCTCGGCGCGCTCGAAGACACGCCGGTCTACGACGAGGCCGTCCGCGAGGTATTCCACAGGGACCTCGACGTCGAGCGCGCGAGCGAGGTGCTGGACGCGATTCAGGCCGGCGACCTCGACGTCGCCATCGTCGGCGAGCGCACGACCGTCGGCGTCGGGGGCCGGTCCTCGGGGACGGAACTGCTCACGCCCGAGAACGCGGACGCAAGCGTCGTGCAGGCAGTCGAGGAGCGCATCCAGGACGACCGCGTGAAGCTGTTCTGCACGCACTGCGAGGACTGGGAGCACGAGACGAAAGTCCGGCGCGTCGGCGACCAGCCCGAGTGCCCGCACTGCGGGTCCACCAGAATCGCGGCGCTGTCGCCGTGGGCCGACGACGCGGTGAAAGCGGTGCGCGCCGACGACAAGGACGACGAGCAACGCGACCGCACCGAGCGCGTGTTCCGGAACGCCAGCATCGTCCAGAGCCACGGCAAGAAGGCGGTCATCGCGCTGTCCGCGCGCGGCGTCGGCCCCCGGAACGCCGCCCGCGTCATCAACCGCCACCGCGAGAACGACGAGGACTTCTACCGGGACATCCTCGAACGCGAGCGCGAGTACGCCCGCACCAAGGCGTTCTGGTAGTCAGCGGTAGCTTCTGGGCAGTTCGGTACTCAGAATCCGGGACCGGAGCGTCGGCGTCGGTAAGCGAGAGTGCGGACGTTCCGGTTATTTCCATCCGAGTTCTCAAACTCGCAAAAGATACTTATCGGCAGTTATCCGAACCTAGGCTGTGAATCGTCGTGCCCTCCTCGCATCGCTCGGCGTAATTGGCTTCTCGGGCCTCGCCGGCTGTGCTGTCTTCCAAAGTGGCGACGTCCCCGCCGGGAGCCTCCAGTTCGAGAATCGGGACGACCTCCCACACGTCGTCGGAATCTCGGTCGTAGACGTCGGCACCGACGGAGGAGCGGACGCTGATGGATACAGCGTCTCCGGTGACGTGACCGTGCGTCCCCAGCAACGGGAACTGACTGCCTCGTCGTCGGTCGCTCCCGGTGAGACACAGACGTTCAGAAACATCTTCTCGGAATCCGTGTACTACTTGGTCGAGTTCACAATCGACGGCGACGTTCCCGAGAACGCCGGGCGCGTTCCGTTCAATCCGTCCACCCGAAAGTACGACAACTTCCTGAGAGGCGTCGTCTCTGCATCGGGGGAGCTCTCGTGGACGATAAGTACGACGGACAATGCCGGACGATTCGAACAGTAGGTCAACGCGCCCGTGACAGGCGATAGACACACCCGCTGTACGTCGCGGTGTTCTCACCCGCCCGCCGAGCGGAGAACCCGCGTCGAAAAGGACTGCTAGAGGTCGCGGAACGCGGCTTCGAGGTCGTCGTCGTCCATCCCGCCGACGGCGTCGTCGAGGTCGGTGTCCAGTTCCTCGCGGCGCGCGACGAGCTGTCGGTAGGTGTCGTTGTCCTCGAGTTCGGAGGCGCGCTTCTCGGACTCCAGCGTCGCGATTTTCCGGGAGATCGCGAAGAACTGGCGGGACTGGTCGCCGAACGACGACAGCCCCAGCAGTTTCTCGACGAGCGTCCGGAAGAACGACTCGTCCTCGACGACCCCCGCCGGTTCGGTGTCGGTGCTCATCGCAGTTACCAGACACACGGCGACCAGCCGGATTACTCTGACGACGGTCCCGCGGAACCGCAACGCGTTCCACGCGCCAGCCCCCAGCAGCAGCTATGGGCGAGGACACGCGCTACCTGCTGTGGCCGGACGGCCTGCGACCGCCGGACGTCGACGTACCGGAAGGCTACGCGCTCCGCACGAGCAGCCTGACCGGGCGCGACCGCGAGGCCGTCGAAGGCTTGCTCGAAACCGGCGGCTGGGAGGACGGCGTCGCTCCGCTCCGGGACCGCGCGCTGCCGAACGGCGCGTTCGTCGCCGTCGAGCGCGCGACCAACGCCGTCGTCGGGACGTGTTCGGCGATACACGAGCCGGACTCCGGCGACCACTACTTCCCGTTCGGCGGCGCGCTCTCGTCGCTCGTCGTCGACTCCGCCCACCGCCGCGAAGGACTCGGGCGCGCGCTCGCCGCCGCGGCCACCCGCCGGCTACTCGACGCCGGCTACGACAGCGTGCGCGTCGGCGTCCGAACCGACCGGTATCCCGCGCTCGCGCTGTTCCTGAACGCCGGCTACGCGCCCTGCATCCTCGACGAGAACGACGTCGGTCGGTGGCGCGACGTCTTCGACCACCTCGGACTGCCGTTCGACCCCGAGCGCTGCATCCGGCCCTAGTCGAGCGCCGGGCGTCCGCGTCGCCGGGGCTGGGCGGCCGCTGCCGCGTCACCGGGTGGACGTGCCCGGCGAAAACGCCGTCCGTCGAGGGAGAATCCGGCGTCTCGGCGGGGGCAACGGTTTTTAGCTCGGGCGACGCAGACGCACACATGGTCGAGGAGACTGAGCGCGACGACATGCTCTGGTACCGCTGCGAAGAGTGCGGACTGATGTTCGACGACCAGGGGGACGCCGAACAGCACGAACAGAACTGTGACGCCGAAGACCCCTCCTACCTCCAGTAGCGGACGCCGGCGCTACTCCTCCGACTCCGGTGCGAACAGCTCGAACGAGCGCTCGCCGAGTTCGTCCTCCTCGAAGACGAACACGCGACCCCGGGCCTCCTCGGGGTCGGCTTCGACCTCCGTCGCGTAGCCGTCCGCGCGCACGGTCACGCCCGGGAACAGCTCCTCTTCCTCGCCGGGGTCGAGCAGGACGCGGCCGACGCCCGTCGATTCGAGAATCTCGTCGTGGGTCTTGCGGTCGTTCACGTAGACCAGGACGCCCTCCGTCTCCGTCGGGTCCGTGACGAGGACGTGGACGTCCTTGCCCGGCCGGCACCGCACCGTCCCGTGGACCTTCTCCGGGACGCCGTTGTAGAACGTGCGGCGGCCGTCCGTGTACTCGACGTAGACGCCCTCCTCTTCGAGTTCGACGCCGAGCGTGCTCGGCGCGATGTCGTTGCGGGCGCTCATAGCTGTGGCTTGCGGGTGGGCGTGGAAAAGCCCGCCGTTTGCGTGGCCTCGCTTCGCTCGGGCACGCTGCTCACGCATCGCTACGCTCCGCGTTCGCTTCGACGTGCTCTCCCGTTGGTCGAGCACGCTGCTCGCGGCTCGCGGTGCTCGCCGTTCGCCGTAACGTGGCCTCACTACGTTCGGCCACGCTGCTCGCGGCTCCCTTCGGTCGCCGCTCGCCATAACGTGGGCTCGCTTCGCTCGCCCACGCTCTCCTTGCCCGAAGCGCCAGTCGTAAATACCGGCCGTGGCAGGTCAACACATGGACGGCCGTGCAGCAGCGCCAGCCGCGGGCACTGTGTTGAACGCGCTCGCGACGGGCATCGGGTCGGCGTTCGCGCTCGACTTCGACGTGACAGCGGAGGTGTCGCTGGACGCGGCTGCCGACGGCGTCACCGGCAGCGTCGCCGACCACCCGGACGCCGACACCGCGCTCGTGGAGCGGTGCGTGTCGCTGGTGACCGACGAGTACGGGCACGGCGAGGGCGGCACCGTCCACACGGACAGCGAGGTGCCGCTGGCGTCCGGCCTGAAGAGTTCGAGCGCGGCCGCGAACGCGACCGTGCTGGCGACGCTGGACGCGCTCGGCGAAGCCGAGTCGGTCGCCCGCGAGGACGCGGCGCGTCTCGGCGTCGAGGCCGCTCGCGAGGTGGGCGTCACCGTCACGGGCGCGTTCGACGACGCGTCGGCGAGCATGCTCGGCGGGCTCACGATGACGGACAACCGCGAGGACGACCTGCTGTTCCGCGACGAAGTCGAGTGGGCGGCGCTCGTGTGGACGCCGCCCGAGCAGTCGTTCTCCGCGGACGCGGACGTCGAGCGCTGCCAGCGGGTCGCGCCGATGGCCGACCACGTCGCCGACCTCGCGGCCGACGGCGAGTACGGCACCGCGATGACGGTCAACGGGCTGGCGTTCGCAGCGGCGCTCGGCCACCCGACCGAGCCAATCGTGGACGCCCTCCCGCACGCCGACGGGGCGTCCCTCTCGGGTACCGGCCCGAGCTACGTCGCGGTCGGCGAGGAAGACGCACTACAGGAGGTGAAATCACTATGGGACGAGAACCCGGGGACAGTCCGGCTGACGACGACGCAGCTGGACGGGGCCCGGACGACATGAGCTTGGAGGAACTGCGCGAGGAAATCGAGTCCATCGACCGCGAAATCGTCGACCTCATCGCGCGGCGCACGTACGTCGCCGAGACCATCGCGGAGGTCAAAGACGAGCGCGGGATGGCGACGACCGACGAGGGCCAAGAGCAGGCGGTGATGGACCGCGCCGGCCAGAACGCGGAGGCCTTCGACGTGGACCCGAACCTCGTGAAGGCCATCTTCCGGCTACTCATCGAACTGAACAAGGTCGAACAGCGCGAGAATCGGTAGACGGCGCTTTCGGCTCGGTCGGCGAACAAACCTTTTACGCGAAGACGCGCAATTCTCGACCATGGGTAGCAAAGCGAGAGTCCCGAGTTCCGGGCCATCCGACGACGACGACACTGAGAAGGATGCGAAGCTCGGTGACCTGCTCTCCGGTCGGCTGTCCGAAGTTGACGTCGATTCTGTCACCACGGTTCACGAGCGGCCAGCGCGCGATTAGCCGAACTCGTCGTGGAGGACTGCTCTGAGGTCGTAGTAGTTCGCAACGACTGCGCAGACGACCATCAGGAGGACGGCGGCGAAGAAGGCGACGAGTCCTACAGTGCTCTCGAAGAGCCGCTGGGGAACGATGAAGCCCAGCGAAATCACCCCGATACAGAGGACAGCGACACCGACGACGAGGGCTGCGCCGAATCCTCGGAGGGACATCACCATGTCGTACCACAGCCGCGGATAGGTGAAAAGCTACTTCCTGTAGTGGATTCCGTGAACGCGGTCGGACGGCGCGGGAACCGCCGACCGAACGGCCGCGCCGAGCTATAGTCGGCCACGTTGGGGTACGGAGCCCTCATATCAACCTCTTTGCGACTGCCGGCGCCGACTTCGAACTGATGTCATCCAAGGGCACGCCGGAGTTCTCAAGGCGGGTCGTCGAGCAGACCGACGCGTACCTCGAAACCATCAGCGAGTGCGTGGACCTGCTGGCGGAACTCGTCGAGGAGTACACCGCGGGGGACGCGGCCCGACAGCTCGTCGAGGAGATTCGAGCCCGCGAGAGCGAGTGCGACGGGCGGAGCCGGCGCATCAGCGCGCTCGTCACGAACACGACAGTCCGGGAGTTCGGCATCCGCAACTCCCGGATGCACCTCAACGCCGAGCAGGTGGTGCGGCTCTACCAGTTGCTCGACGAGATTCCGAACGCCGCCGAGGAGATCGCCGAAGCGCTCGTGACGGTTACCCCGGCGCGGCGGCGCTCGTGCTTCCGGCGGTACCGGGAGATGGTCAGCCGCGTGACCGAGGCGATGGGCGCGCTCCACGACGCCGTCCGCGAGTTCGTCCGCCTGCTGACCTCCTCGACGGAGACGGGGTCGATAGCCGAGCACGTGGCGACGGTTCGCGCCGCCGAGAGCGACTGCGACGACGTCCGCAACGCCGTCGTGGCGGACGTGTTCGCGGACGAGACCGTCGATCAGCCGATGGTGTACCGGGAGTTCGCGTGCCTGTTCGACCGGCTCGTGGACGCGATGGAGGACGTGACCGACCAGCTCGTGTTGCTCTCCAGCAGCGAGCAGTGGATCACGGCCGAGCCACAGCAGCAGTGAGCGGCGCATCCGTTGGGCCGAAGGAACTACGCGGAGCGCGCCGTAGCGCCAGGCATGCCACTCGTGAACGAGGACGACCTCGACTGGACGGACGTCGACGACGGCGAGATGCGGGTGCGGCGCAAGCAGTTGGGGGAGGCGGCGGGCAGCGAGGACCTCGGCTGCAGCCTCTACGAACTCCCGGCGGGCGAGGCGTCGTGGCCGTACCACTACCACACCGCCAACGAGGAGGCGCTGTACGTGCTCTCGGGGAGCGGGATGGTGCGGCTCGCGGGCGAGGCGCGGTCGCTCAGGGCGGGCGACTACGTCGCGCTCCCCGCCGGCGAGTCCGGTGGGCACAGGGTCGTCAACGACTCCGAGGGACCGCTGCGGTACCTCGTCGTCTCCACGATGAACGAGCCCGAGGTGACCGTCTACCCGGACTCCGAGAAGTTCGGCGTGTTCGTCGGCGCGGCGCCGGGCGGCCGGGGCGTGCGCTCGCTGGACGGCTACTACCGCATCGACGACGACGTGGACTACTGGGAGGGGGAGTGACGCCGCCCGAGCGGTTATGGCGTCGGCCGCAGTAGCCTCCGCCATGAATCGCCGAGACGTGCTCCGGGCGGGCGCAGCCGCTGGAATCGCTGGCCTCGCGGGCTGTGTCGTGCCGGGTGGCGACGATGACGACGCGGCGTTCGCCGAGAGCTTCGAGGACGGTCTCGGCGACTGGGAGGCGGACGCGGCCATCGGCCCGGAGGTGGACCTCGCGGAGTTCGAGTGGGAGGTCGGCGTCTCGGACGCGCAGGCGGCGGCCGGCGACCAGTCCTTGCGGGTGTGGAACGAGGGGAGCTACGACGACGGCGTGACGTGGGCCGTCCACCCGGTGTCCGTCGAGTCCGGGCGGGCGTACGAGGTCCAAGTGGAGGGGCAGTTCTGGAGCGAGTCGGAGTCGTTCAACACGATTCGGGACGCCGTGATGCGCCTCGGCCCGGAGCCGCCCGCGGCCGAGGCGGACTTCCCGCAGCCGGGCGTCAACACCTCGGAGTTGGGCGAGACGCCGTACGGCGGCCTCCGGGAGCCGCTGTGGCTGGCGGACGGCTGGCACGAGTACGACTTCGAGTGGACCACGCCGGAGCTGTCCACGGACACGCTGTACCTCGCGGTCGGCACGGCGGTCATCTGGGAGGCCGACGCGACTCACTACGTCGACGACCTCTCGGTGAGCGTCGAGGCGCGGTGAGCGCGGCGGCGCTCGCGACTACTGGGGCTTGTGCGTGAAGATGACGGCGCGGCCGTCGTCGACGCCGACACAGAGGTCCAGTTGCCGCGAGAGGTTCAGGCTCGTGGGGTTGTCCTTGCAGACGACGAGGTCGTCGAAGGGGTCGCCGCAGGCGGGACAGGAGACGGAGACGGTGTTCTGGTAGGACTTGAGCGCGCTGTTCTCCTCGCGCGGCGTCAGCGACGAGACGAGTTCGTCGAAGTCGACGTCGTCCATACCGAGTGACTCGTTCACGTCCACATAAATGCTAGCTGGCGGGACGCGAGTACGGCGACCGCTCAGAGGTACCGCGACATGCGGTGGGCGGCGCCCATCGGGTTCACCGTCGAGAAGCCGGCGCGCTGGTAGAGCCGCTGGGCGTCGCGCTTCCACGACTCGACGGAGAGCCAGACGTACTCGACGCCCTCGCGGCGGGCGTGTTCGAGGCCGACCGCGAGGAGGTGCGTGCCGATGCCCGCGCGCTGGTAGTCCTGGTGGACGAAGACGGCGAGTTCGTGGCGGCCGGTGCCGTCCGGGACGAACATCACGTGTCCGACGACCTCGCCGTCCGCGACTGCGACGACGTTCGGGCCGTCGAGGACGCCGTCAAGCCAGTCTCTGATGGCGTCCTCGGCGAGCGGCGGCGTCCCCTGCGCGCGCTGGCTGGGGTCGAAGTCGTCGTACATCCCGACCAGCGACTCGAAGTCCCGCTCGTCGTAGGCGCGCACGCGAACCTCGCGGTCCTCGCCGTCCGTGAACGTCGTCGGCGGCGGCGTGAGCGTGATGCGCTCGGGCCGGAACCGGGCGACGAGCCGGCGGGCCAGTCCCGTGACGCGCGGCAGGAGCGCGTCTGGCGGCGACGACATCGAGCGTGTGATTCACACCCGCGGCGTAAATAGCTGGCTGCGAGGGTTAATGAGGAAGGTTAGTCGTAGGTCTCCGCGAGCGCGTCCAGCGCCTCGTGGTGCTCGGTGGTGTGGGGCGCGGTGAGCGGCGAGACGGAGACGTGGCCGTCGACGACCGCGCGGCGGTCGGTCCCCGGCGGGTCGGGGATGTCGCCCTCGTCCATCCGGTCCCACATCCGGTCGTGGAGCGTGATGGTGCCGCCGTCGCGGTCGGCGGTCATGTCGTAGCCGTGGGAGGGGCGGGTGACGACCATCTCGCCGGACGCGTCCGCGCCCGGGTGGGGCGCGTTCACGTTCAGGTAGTCGGCGTGCTCGAAGACGCCGGCGTCGAGGGCGTGCTCGACGAGGTACGTGGTCGCCTCGACGGCGGCCTCGTAGTCCGACGGCTCCGTCGGCTCGCCGAAGTCCGCCTCGGTGAGGAACAGCGACGACGCGATTGCGGGCACGCCGAAAAACGCGGCCTCGACGGCCGCGCTGACGGTGCCCGACCGCCCGAGCACGTACATCCCGAGGTTCGCGCCCTCGTTGACGCCCGCGACCACCACGTCCGGGTACGGGCCGAGCGCTTCCAGCCCCGCGACCACGCAGTCGGTCGGCGTCCCGTCGATGGCGTACCCGAGTTCGTGCTCCTCGACGGTGACCTCGCGGGACATCGCGCGGCCGGTCGCGCTCTTGTCCGTCGTCGGCGCGACCACCGTCACGTTCCCGACGTCGTCGAGGCCCTCCGCGAGCGCTCGAATCCCCGGCGCGTCGATGCCGTCGTCGTTGGTGACCAGAATCTCGGGTTCCTCGCTCATCGCCACGCGGCCCCCAGCGCGTCTGTCATTACGCGGGGAGTCACCCCGCCGGGGAAAAAGCGTGTCGGCGCCGGTCAGAACACGAGGCGTTCGACGACCCGGCGCGCGAACCCCGGCCGTCGCGACTCCCGGGGATAGACCGTGACCTCGGTGGAGTCGGCGGCGCTCGGCGAGTAGTCGCCGCGCCCGCCGCGGACGCGGCTCTGTACGCCCGTCCGAATCACGACGTCGGGGTCGGTGCCGTCGGCCGACCGGTCGCGCGTTCGGACCGGCGCGGACAGCAGCCCCGCGAGTTCGCTCTGGTAGGCTCGAATCGTCTCGGTGCGCGTCTCCGGCAGGTCGTCGCCCAGCGGGGAGCGGAGCGTGACGTGGCCGCCGGTTTCGCCCGCAATCGCGTCGGCGACGACGACCGAAGCCGGGTCGAACGGCCCGCCGTCCCCTTCGAGGACGACGTGCTGGGGGTCGTCGTAGCCGCGGTTCTCCACGAGCAACACGTCGCAGTGGGCGTGGCGGACGACCCAGTCGATGGGGTCGCCGAGCAGCCGCGACCGCAGGCGGAGGCGCTCGTGCTCGGCGACGATGGCCTCGACGCCGCGGTGCTCGGCGTAGTTCACGATGGCGTGTTTGGTGTCGTGGCTGACGATTTCGCCGTACTCGACGTCGACGTCGAACTCGTCGGCGAGGTCGCCGGTCTGCTCCTCGAAGCGGACGTCTGCGGGCGACTGCAGTTCCGCGGCGTGGTCCAGCGGCGCCTGGTCGGGCACCTCGTCGAAGCGAACGACGACGACGCGGCCGCCCTCCGGCCGGACGAGGTCGGCGGCCAGCGACAGGAGCGCGCGCTCCCGCTCGGTGTCGGCTTCCCGGGTGAGCGCGACCAGCACCTCCGGCGTCTCATCGTCGGCGAACTCGCCGTCGACGAACGCCTCGGTCTCCGTGAGCACGTCGCGGCCGAGCCGCCGCCGGATGACGTCCGTGGCGGCGCCCTCGCGGCGGATGCGCGAGCGAGCGTAGACGAAGTACCACGCGACGCTCCCGACGGTGATGACGACCGCGCCGACGAGCGGCACCCACCCCATCTGGGTGAGCAACACGACGCCGCTGAGGACGCCGAACGCCTGCATCCACGGGTACAGCGGCGACTCGAACTCGGGGTCGTAGCCCTCGGTCGAGCCCTCGCGGAACGCGACCAGCGCGAAGTTGATGAGCACGAACACGAGAATCTGGAACGCGCTCGCGAGCTTCGCGATTTCGAGGATGGGGACGAACGCGATGAGCGCGAGGACGACCGCGCCCGTGAGCGTGATGGCGGTCGTCGGCGTGCCGAACCGCTCGTGAATCTCGGCGAACGTGGGCGGCGCGAGCTGGTCGCGGCTCATCGCGAACGGGTACCGCGACGACGAGAGGATGCCGGCGTTGGCGGTGGAGACGAGCGCGAGCAGCGCCGCGCCGATGACCGCGTAGACGCCCCACTGGCCGAGCGTGACCTCCGCGGCGACCGCGACCGGGGTGGCGGAGCCGGCGACGCTGCCGGCCTCGGTGACGCCGACCATCACCGCGACGATGCCGACGTACAGCAGGGTGGTGAACGCCAGCGACCCGAGGATGCCGATGGGGATGTTCTTCCCGGGGTCTTCGACCTCCTCGGCGACGCTGGCGACCTTCGTGACGCCCGCGTAGGAGACGAACACGAGGCCGGTCGCGGCGAGCAGGCCCTCGACGCCGCCGGTGAAGAAGTTCTGGTAGTTCTCGGGCTGGGTCTTGGTGGCGCTGCCGGCGACGAACCAGCCCAGCGCCGCGAGCATCACCGAGACGATGACGACCTGCAGGCGGCCGGTCTGCTTCGCGCCGAGGAGGTTCACGAGGATGAGGAACGCCGCGAGCCCGAGCGCGACGGGCTTGACGGGGAGGTCGAACAGCAACACGAGGTAGGGGACGCCGCCGACGAGCGCGAGCGCGCTCTTGAACGACAGCGAGAACCACGTGCCGACGCCCGCGATGGTGCCCAGTACGGGCCCCATGCCGCGCTCGATGTAGAGGTAGGTGCCGCCGGCTTCCGGCATCGCGGTCGCCATCTCGGACTTCGAGAGGGCGGCCGGGACGACGAGCAGGCCGGCCAGCAGGTACGCCACTATCACCGCGGGACCCGCGATGCCGAGCGCGAGCGCGGGGAGGATGAAGATGCCGCTGCCGATCATGGCGCCGACGCTGATGGCGAAGACGGCGCCGAGGCCGAGGTCTCGTTCGAGTGTTTTCATGAGAGAGTGAGTGTGAGACGGGGTGGTCGTCGCGCTGTGCGCTCGATAGAGCGGCCGTTCGCCCGCACGCTACCACCGGTCGGCGACGGCGCGGGCGAGCGCCGCGGCGGCGTCGACGGTCTCGACGCCGCCGAGCTCGAAGGCGGACGCTCTGTCGGGGTCGTTCGTTCGGACGAGCACGCGCTCGACGCCGAACGTGGTGCGCGCGAGCTGTGCGACGAGGAGGTTGGTGGCGTCGTCGGGTTCGAGAGCGAGCACCGTGGTCGCTTCGTCGAGGCCGGCCCCCCGCAGCGAGTGGGCGTCCAGTGCATCGACTGTCCGGACGGTCTGTCCGGGTGGCGGGTCGGTCGTCGGCGACCGGTCGACGCGCGTCACCGTCTCGCCGTCGGCCGCCAGTCGGTCGGCGACCGCGCGACCGACGGCGCCCCCGCCGACGACGAATACCGCGTCCTCCCCCTGCCGCGTCCGGTCTGTCGCGTGTTCGGATGAACTCATGTGCGTTGGTGAGCGCACCCGCCGCTTCGGGTGTCGCTACTCACCCACTCGTACCGGACGGAACCGCATAAACTAACCGGACTTTCTGCTAAGTCGTCAAAATATAAGGAATATAATCACTCCTCGTCCGATACGCCGGTGTCGAAGCCCTCGTAGGGGCCGGAGTGGACGTTCCGGATGAGGTCCTCGTCGACGACCTCCAGCCCGAGGTCGTCGAGGTCGCGGCCGATGCGGCTCAAGTCGTCGCTGTCGGTCCCCACGGCGGAGACGTGGACGTTCTCCGAGCCCGTCATCACCTCCTCGACGCGCACCACGCCCGGCACGCTCAACGCTTGCGCCGCCAGCTCCTCGCGGCGCGTCACGGGCGCCGTGCAGACGATGAGCGTGTACAGCTGGTAGCCGGACAGCTCGTAGTCGACGTCCGCGTGGTAGCCCCGCAGTATCCCGCGCTCCTCCAGTCGCTGGATGCGGTTGCGGACCGTGCTCGCGGAGACGCCCGCGCTGTCGGCGATGTTCTGCGAGGACGTGCTGCGGGCGTCCTCCTGGAGCGCGTGCAGTATCTGCTTGTCCAGGTCGTCGAGACCTTCCAGTGTCATACGTCGCTCTCGCGGACGAACCAGCATAAAATACCGGCTCACGCGGCGACCCGTCCGGGGCCCTACGCGCGGTCGACGACCGTCTCCTCGTCGACGACCAGATTGTACGCCTCCTCGTCGTCGTTCCAGAGCACGAGCGCCGACTCCACGGAGAGCAACTGGCCGTAGTCCGCGCGCTCGAGGTCGCGGTTGAGGCTCGTCGGCCGCACCAGCACCGCGTAACAGTCCTCGCGCTCGCTGCCGTCGCTGACCTTGAACAGCGAATTCCCGTCTTCGGCGAGGTTCCGGGAGAGCTTCGCCAGCACCGCGTCCACGCGGTCGGTGACGCAGTCGTCGGCGTCCGCGAGCTTCAACAGCCGGTCGGCGGACAGCGAGACATCGTGCTGGCGGACGCCGTCCGTGCGCAGCAGCGAGTACGAGAACCGCACCTCGGTGTGGGAGAACTCCGAGGGGCGCTGGCTCGCGCCCGCGAGCCGCTCCTGGAAGCTCGGCACCGCGACGTCCGGGCGCTCGTCGAACGTCCAGCCGCGGTCGCTGGGACGCTCGCCCGGCCACAGCCGCGGCGTCGGGCCGTAGACGGTCGCGCCGCGCGCTTCGAGGTCGCGTTCGACCTCGCGGAGGTGCGTGCTCGTGTTCTTGTCTGCGGGTGCGAGCCCGAGGAACGTCCCACCGTCGCACTCGCGTCGCTCGCGCGACGAGCTCCCGGTCGCTTCGCTCTCGGGAACGCCCTCGGCGAGCGCGTCCACGTACTTCTGGGCGGTCGCCACGGGTTCGTCGAGTTCGCTGAGCACGCTACACGCCAGCACGAGGTCGTACTCGCCGTCCGGGTCGAAGGATTCGGCGGTCTCGCGGTGAATCGTCGGGTGGACGTTCCGCCCGGTCTCGTCGAGCAGTTCGTCCAGCACGTCCGCGGCGTCGCTCGGCTCGACGGCGTGGTACTCCACGAGCGCGTCGTCGGGCAGGAAGTCAAACAGGCCGAGCGCGGGGCCGCCGACGCCCGCGCCCACGTCCAGCACGCGGAGGTCCCCGGAGAGCACGCCGCCCGCCGCGAGGTCCGCGAGCGCGTACTGAATCGCCGCGTAGTACGTCGCGAGGTGGTAGATTGCGTACCCGAGCGCGACCTCCTCGTCGTACTCGACGGCGTGCTGGCGGTAGTACTGCTCCTTGAAGCGGCGAATCGTCTCCCGCAGGCGCTTCCCGGAGTCGCCGCGGTGCCAGTCGGTGCCCCACTGCTCGACGAGCAAGTCCTCGACGACGCGCTCGTACCGCCGGGGGAGCGCGTCCACGCCGTCGAAGTCAGGGTGGACTGGCTCGTCGCTGGCGGGGACAAACGTGCCGTCCTCGCGCTCCACGAGGCCGAGATCCGCGGCGTGCTCGCGCAGCACCTGCCGGACGACCGCCTCGTGTGGCTGGTCGGCGACGTACTCCCGGAGTTCGTCGGGGTCCAGCGGCCGCACGTCTCGCAGGTACTTCGCCGAGTCCAGAATCGCCGCCCTATCGACCGGCATCCTCGTACACCTCCTCGAAGGCCTCGCGGTCGGCGTCGGCGAGCCGCTGTGCGGCCGCGGCCACGTCGTCCGCGCCGCCGAAGGCGTCCTGAATGTCGGCGTACACGCGTGCGTTCCCGCCGGTCACGCGCTCGGCGAGCGCCGCGAGGTCCTCGTAGACCGGCGTGGCGAGTTCCTCGGGCACGTCGTCGGCCGCGAGCGCGAACGCCAGCACGGCGGCGTGCGCCCGCCCCTGAATCGTCCCCATCGCGTCGTCGTGCTCGGCCGCGCCGACGTCCACGAGGTCGTTGCCAGCGGCGTCGAGCCACTCGCGCACGCGGTCGGTCGCCGGCCCGGGCGCGCTCTCCGCGACCGCGATGCGGCCCGGCGCGTGTTCGGGCGCGAACAGCGGGTGGAAGCTCACGCGCTCGCGGGCGGGCGCCGTCTCCGCCATCGCTGAAAGCGGCGCGCGCATCTCGCCGGTGAAGTCCACGACCGCCTGCTCGGCGCGGCCGGCGTGGCGCTCGATGGCGTCGACGGCCGCCCCCATCGGCACGGCGACGGCGACGATACCGAACGACTCCTCGGTGTCCAGCGGGACGGCCGCCGCTCGGCGGTCGAGCTCCGTCGCGGCCGCTCTCGCGCGCTCGGCGTCCACGTCGGTGAACGTCACCGGCGCGTCGACCAGCTCCGCGAACCAGCGGCCGACGTCGCCGGCCCCCACCACGAGTACGTCCATCGGATTCCGATAGCGGCCGCCCCGGCAAAAGCAGTTCGTTCACGCCGCCCGCGCAGCGGCGCCGAACCGCCCCGATTTCCGCCGCTGATAATTCGACGCGTGGATTTTTATGCCCCCACGGGTTCCGGTCGCCCGTGCCGCAGTTAGACGCCAGCGAACCGAGCGAGCAATCCGCCCTCGACTGGCTCGTCGCGGGCCTCGGAGCGGTGCTCACGGCGGCTGCTGTCGCTCACTTCGGGGACCACGGGCACCACCAGCCGGTCGTCGTCGCGACCACCGTGGGGCCGTCGGTCGCGCTGCTGGCGTACGGCGTGTGGTTCCGGTACCTCGGGCGGGACCGGGCGCGCGCCACGACCGTCGCCGCGTGGGCGGTCGGCGGCGCGGGCGGCGTCCTCGCGCTCAGCCTCTGGACGATGTTCGTCGGCGGGTACGGCGACGGGACGACGGTCGATCACGTGTTCGTCCAGCACACGAGCGTCGGGGCGCTCGGCGCCGCCGTCGCGGGGACGTACAGCGAGCGGGCGCGCCACCGCTCCCGCGTCCAGGTCCGGCTCAAGCGCGCGCTCGACGCCGCGATGGACGGCGTCGCGGTCCTCGACGCCGACCGGCGCGTCGTCTACGCCAACGACGCCTTCCGCGAGGAGTACCGGACCGACGGCGGCGTCGCCGGCACGCACTGGCGCGAGTACTACCCGGAGAGCGCCGAGGACCGCCTCCGAGATGTTTTCGAGGAGCTGGACGCCAACGGGGACAGCGACGACCACTGGCACGGGCAAGTGCTCGCGCGCCGCGAGGACAGCCGCACGTACCCACAGGAGCTGTCGATGACGTCGCTGGGCGACGGCGGCTACGTCCTCGTGGCGCGTGACGTCACCACCCGCGAGGAGCGCGACCAGCGCCTGCGCGTGCTGAACCGCGTCCTCCGGCACAACGTCCGGAACTCCCTGAACGTCGTGCTCGGGCGGGCCGAGCGGTTCGCCGAGCGCCACGACGACGCGGACATCGAGAGCATCGTGTCCGCGGCCGAAGACCTGCTAGCGGTCAGCGAGAAGGCCCGCGTCGTCGAGCGCGTGCTCGGGGAGGACGACGCGAACACCGCGCCCCTCGACGACCTCCTCGACGCGGAACTCCAGCGCGCCCGCTCTCAACACCCCGAGGCCGTCTTCGAGGCCGCCGTCGATGCGAACGCCGAGGTCGACGCCCGGCTCCGGCTGGCGGTCCGCGAACTCCTGACGAACGCCGTCGAGCACAACGACAGCGACCCGCCCCGCGTGACCCTCGCGGCCGACGGCGACGACCTCGTGGACGTCCGCGTGTCCGACAACGGCCCCGGAATTCCCGAGCACGAGCGCCGCGCGCTCGCCGGCGTCACCGAGGAGTCCCTCCAGCACGGCTCCGGCATCGGGCTGTGGACGGTCTACTGGCTCGCCCGCCACTGCGGCGCCACGGTCGCCGTGCCCGACGAGAACACCGTGTGCATCCGCCTGCCGTCGGCGGACTGACCCGGGACACGGCGGGAAAGAGTTAACCGAACCGACGAACTTGGTCAGACAGAGATGCCCGAACCGGCGACGGTGCTCGTCGTCGAGGACGAGCGCGAACTCGCGGACCTGTTCGCCGACTGGCTGGCGGACAGCTACGACGTGCGAACGGCGTACAGCGCCGCGGACGCGCTCGAGGAACTCGACGAGGCAGTCGACGTCGTCCTGCTGGACCGCCGGCTCCCCGAGCGCTCCGGCGACGACGTCCTCGACACCATCCGCGAGCGCGGCCTCGACTGTCAGGTCGCGATGGTGACCGCCGTCGACCCCGACTTCGACACGCTCGAACTCGGCTTCGACTCGTACGTCGTCAAGCCCGTCGAGCGCGACGAGCTGGAGGCGCTCGTCAAGCAGCTGCTCGCGCGCTCGCTGTACAACGAGGAGGTCCAGCGGTACTTCGCGCTGGCGTCCAAGCGAGCGACCATCGAGACGACCAAGACCGACGCCGAGCTCGCGGGCGACGACCGCTACCAGAAGCTCTGCGAGGACATCCGCGAGCTCCGCTCGGAGCTCGACCAGCGCGTCGCCGACCTCGACGACGAGGACTTCCTCGCGGTGTTCCACGACCTCCAGACCCGCGACGAAGCCACAAGTGACTAACCCGCGGGCGGCCCTACAAGCCGACGAACCCCCGTCATGGGTGAACTGAACGTCCTGTTCGTCAGCGCGCACCAGCGGACGCGCGCGGCGGCCGAGCGCGCGCTCCCCGAGCACGCGCCGCTGACAGTGACCGCGCTCTCCTCCGCGGCCGACGCTCTCGACGTGCTCTCCGAGCAGGCCGTCGATTGCATCGCCGTCGCACACGCGGCCGACGGGACGGACGGCCTGCGGCTCCTGCGGCTCGTGCGCGACACTGACCCCGCGGTCCCGGTGGTCGTCTACGAGACGGCGGACGCCGACTCGATAGCCAGCGACGCCATCTCGCTGGACGTCACCGACTACGTCCGCGACGACGAGGAGGCCGACCCGCTGGGCGCGCTGGCCGAGGCGTGCCACGACGCCGCTGCGTCCTACCGCGCCGAGCAGGACGTCGCGATGCTGAACGACCTCGCGCGGAACGTCTACGAGCGCATCACGGACGGCTTCTTCGCGCTCGACCGCGACTGGCGGTTCACGTACGTCAACAGCGCCGCCGAGGAGATCCTGGAGGTGGACGCCGACGACGTCATCGGGGAGAACGTCTGGGACGCGTTCCCGGGCGCGGTCGGCACGGACTTCTACACGGAGTACCACCGAGCGATGGCCGCCCAGGAGCCGGTGACGTTCCGCGAGCACTTCCGACCCCTAGAGAAGACCTTCGAGGTGCGGGCGTTCCCCTCCGAAGACGGGCTCTCCGTGCACTTCCGGACGGTCGTCGACGACGAGGACGCCCAGCGCGGCGACCACCTCATCGAGCTGACGAACCTGCTGTCCTCGGACCTGCTGGAGTCAATCGACGTGCTCCGAGAGGACTTAGAGGCGGCGCGCGCGGCCGGCGGCGACAGCCCGGAGTTGGCGTCCGCGATGGAGTCGCTGGACCGCATGGAGTCGCTGGTGAACTACTCGATTCGGCTGGCCAGCGAGCGCCCGACGCCCGGCGAGCGCGAGCGCGAGTAGGTCACGCCGCGAGCGAAATCTCGTAGTCCGTCAGATTCTCGTAGCCGTCCTCGGTGACGACGACGATGTCCTCGATGCGGACGCCGCCCACCTCGGGGTCGTAGAGCCCGGGTTCGATGGTGATGACGTGGCCGGGGCGCAGTTCCTCGCCGCCCTGCGAGAGCGACGGCTGCTCGTGGACGTCGAGGCCGACGCCGTGGCCCGTCGAGTGGATGAACCCCGTCTCGGTCTCGGGGTCCGTGTAGACGGTGGGGAAGCCGTGGTCGGTGTAGACGTCCACGACCGCCTGATTGACGTCCTCGCCGGTCGCGCCGGGTTCGACGGCGTCGAGCGCGGCCCGCATCGCCTCGTGGGTGACGTCGTACCACTCCTGTTGGGTGTCGGTGGGTTCGCCGACGAGGAACGTCCGCGTCATGTCCGCGTGGTACTTCGATGCCTTGTCCCGCGGGAAGATGTCCACGACGACGAACTCGCCCGCCTCCAGCGGCCCGCTCCCGCGGTCGTGGGGGTCGGCGGCGTCCCGTCCGCAGGCGACGATAGTCTCGTCGAGCGCGCAGCCGTGCCGCAGCAACTCGATTTCGATTTCCTGCTTGACGAACTCGCTGGTGAGCGCGTCGCCGTCGTGGCGGAGGACGCCGTCCTCGCCGACGTCGGCGCCCCTGATGAGTTGCTCCGCGCGCGCCATCGCGGCCTCGTTGGCCTCCTGGGCGGTCCGCACGTGCTCGACTTCCTCGTCGGTCTTCGTCGCGCGCACGTCCGTGACGACGCCGTCCTCGTCCGGCTCGACGGAGACGCCCTGTTCGCGGAGCAGGTCCGCGGCACCCACGGGGAACCGCTCCTGGACGGCCAGCGACTCGCAGCCGACGTCTGCGAGGAACTCCGCGGCCATCATCGCCTCCGCCTCGCGTTCGCCGTGCTCGGCGTGCTTCTGTCGGTAGTCGTAGTCGGCGTGGCGCTTGACCGTGTCCGCGCGACTCTCCTGTTTCGCGCGGCCGTACTCCAGCGAGGAGACCAGCACGGCGGTCTCCTCGGGCGTGTAGACGGCGAAGTACGGGTCCGGAGCGTCGAAGCCGGTGACGTAGTAGAGGTCGCTGTTCGAGCCGTCGTCGTGGAACGCGTACCCGTCCAGTCCCTGCTCGTCGAGGAACTCGTCGAGGCGCGCGAAGTCGCGGTCCATGCCGGGGAGTCGTCGCGGCCGCCGCAAAATCCTACCGCCTCCGGCCATCCGCGAGCCGGAAAGCGAGAGACCAGAGAACCGACACACTGCCGGGAAACGTCCCGTACTGAGTATCGCGAGGTACTCGACGGATCTCACCGCGCCCCGATCGGCTCGTATCCTCCCTGAGAGAGTATCTCACCCCGAGTTACCGACCGAGGCGTCGCTTCGGTGTGGTGAGTGCGTCCGGGACGCACCGGCGGTTCGGGAGCAGTGAGACTCCCTCGGAACGGCCCTATTGGCTGACCACGAATATCGGTGCGTGTGTTTCTTGCCTGAGCTCGTTGGGAACCGACCCGCGGAAAAATCGCTCGAACAGTGACCGCTCGGACGCGCCAATCACGAGGAGCTCGTGTGTGTCGCTTTCCGCTGCTATCGTCGGGACAACATCGTCGCTGCGAACGAGGGCCGTCTCGACGGTACTGCCGGTCACGACGTCGGTGTACGTATCCAGCCGTCGGCCAGCGTCTCGTCTCTGGTCGTCTGTAGTGTCCTCCGAGATGACTGTCAGCAGTGTAATCGAGGCGCCCCACTCCGAAGCGATACTACTCGCCAGCGCCACAGCCGCACGGCTGTTGGGGCCGCCTGCTACCGGGACGAGCAGTGAGTTTATCGCCTGATTCGTTCCAGGGCCGTAATGCTCGATTGTCACGTCCTCGAGGCCCGCAACGTCAGTGAGGCCGAACTCTTGGCGAACGATTACGTCGCTAGTATAGCCAACCGGTCGTTTGAGGTGGCGTCGCGGTGTGTCGACGGCGTTCGGGTCGCTCGGTTGAACACTAGTGGCTGCGGCCGACAGCGATTTGTTGGGGAGTTCTGGCATTGCGCGTGGGTTGCGACTGCGGGATTTGATTACTCGCCGGACGAAATCCGGCGACGGCTTTTGTCGCCCGCAACGAGCGATAGACAGTTCGAGTGATAGTTGTCGCTCGCCACTATAACTGTTTGCACCGGGCCGTCGGCGGTGTTCAGATACGGATTCGCCTACCACCCAGTTTCAGCCGGCGAATCAGTCGCCGCTCCGGTGGTCGCCGGGATAGCGGGGCCGTTCAGAGTGAGCGCCGAGGCTTTCAGGAAGTCACGTCGATGTCGTGGTGGGCGTTCACTGCCGTGCATAGTCGCCGGCGTCGGAACCCTGATGGCGGCCGCCGCCGTCGCCTCGCCCATGGACGTCACTGTCGGGAACTCCCGGGTGTCGGGAACCGCTCGCGCCCCGCCGTCGAAGAGCTACACGCACCGCGCGCTCCTCGCGGCGGGGTACGCCGGGGGCGCGCTCGTGCGGAACCCGCTCGTGAGCGCGGACACGAAGGCGACCGCGCGCGCCGTCGATCACTTCGGCGGCGACGCCGAGCGCGTGCAGGCCGACTGGGAGATTACGGGGTTCGGTGGCGCGCCGGACGTCCCCGCGGACGTCATCGACTGCGCGAACTCCGGGACGACGATGCGACTCGTCTCCGGTGCGGCCGCGCTCGCGGACGGCACGACCGTGCTCACGGGCGACCGGTCACTTCGCTCGCGGCCGCAGGGCCCGCTGTTGGACGCCATCGCGGACCTCGGCGGGAGCGCGCGCTCGACCCGCGGGAACGGGCAGGCGCCCCTGATTGTCGACGGCCCCATCGAGGGCGGGCACGTGGAGATGCCGGGCGACGTCTCCTCGCAGTTCGTCACGTCGCTGCTGATGGCGGGCGCGCTCACCGACGAGGGCGTCGAAATCGAGTTGACGACCGAGCTGAAGTCCGCGCCGTACGTCGACATCACGCTGGACGTGCTGGAGTCGTTCGGCGTGACCGCCGAGGAGCGCGAGAACGGCTACCGGGTGCCGGGCGGGCAGACCTACGAGCCCGCGGACGGCGAGTACGCGGTCCCCGGGGACTTCTCGTCGGCGTCGTACCTGCTGGCGGCGGGCGCGCTCGCGGGCGGCGAGGAGGTCGTCGTCGAGGGCGCCCACCCCAGCGAGCAGGGCGACGCCGCAATCGTGGACGTCCTGCGGCAGATGGGCGCAGACGTCGAGTGGCGGCAGGACGACGGCGAAATCGTCGTGGGTCGCAGCGACCTCGACGGCATCACGGTGGGCGTCGCTGACACCCCCGACCTCCTGCCGACCATCGCGGTGCTGGGCGCGGCCGCCGAGGGCACGACCACGATTACGGACGCCGAGCACGTCCGCTACAAGGAGACCGACCGCGTGTCCGCGATGGCCGAAGAACTCGCGAAACTCGGGGCGGCCGTCGAGGAACGGCAGGACGAACTCGTCGTCCACGGCGGCGACAGCGACCTCTCGGGGGCGCGCGTGGACGGCCGCGGCGACCACCGCATCGTGATGGCGCTGTCGGTCGCCGCGCTCGTCGCGGACGGCGAGACGACCATCGAGGGCGGCGAGCACGTGGACGTCTCCTTCCCCGACTTCTTCGACGCGCTCGGCGACCTCGGCGCCGCCGTCGAGCGGTAGTCGGCCGTCCGGGGCCCTCGACCGCGTATGCGAGGACGTGGCAGACGACCAGTGGTGTTTTCTACGGGTGTGGTAGATTCGGTGGTATGCTCGATACCGCCCTCGCCGGGGAGCTCGCTGCCACCGAACTCGCGGAGGGGTTCGTTCGCCCCGACTACGACGGGTTCTGTTTCTCGCGGGTGCCGGCGACCGCAGCGTCGATGCTGGACGCGGACCTCGGAGCGACGCTCCCGGACCGCGCGCTCGACGGCGTGGACGGTCGGGCGGAGCACGTGCTGGTGCTGTTCGTCGACGCACTCGGCTTCCGGCAGTTCGAGCGCGTCCACGGGGACGTGTCGCTGCTCCGGTCGTTCGTCGACGCCGGCCGCGTGACGCCGCTCACGTCGACGTACCCCTCCGAGACCGCCGCCTGCGTGACGACGATGCACACTGGCCGCGATCCCGTCGAACACGGGCTGCTCGGCTGGAACGGCTACGACCCGGTGGGCGACACCGTCTACGAGACGCTGCCGTACGCGGCGAAAGACGACGGCAACGTCTCGGTCAGTCCCGGCGAGCTCTTCGACGGCGACCCGATATACGACCGTCTGGGTCAGGCTGGCGTCGACTCGCACGTCGTCGAACCGGACTACGGGACGGGGTACGACGACGGCGCACTGGTCGGCGCGACCACCCACCACTACGAGCGGGCGACCGAGTTCGCGCTCGCCGTCCGGGACGTGCTCCGGTCGGCAGACGCGCCGTCGTACACGTACGCCTACTACCCGACTGTCGACGCGGTCGCCCACGAGCGCGGCCCGGACAGCGAACTGTACGGCGCGCAGGTCGCGGCGGTCTGCGACGCGCTCGAACGTGCGCTCGGCACGCTCGACGACGACGTGGCCGAGGAGACGGCGGTCTGTCTGGTCGCGGACCACGGGCAGGTGCCGATTCGGGACGCGGACAGAACCGAACTCGACGCGACGGGCGTGCTGGAGTACGTTCCCGCGGACTGCTCGGGGACACCGCTCGTGCTCGGCGGCCCCCGGAACGTCCACCTGCGCGTGACCGACGAGGAGGCCGCGCGAGCCTGCCTCTCCGACTGCGACGCACTCGTGCTCTCCAGACAGGAAGCGCTCGCCGAGAGGCTGTGGGGACGGGGCGAGCCGGGTCCGGCGTTCGAACGGAACAGCGGCGATTTGGTGGTGGTCCCGCGCGAGGGCGGGCTCTGGTACGCGGACGAAGCCGAACAACTGTCCCTCGCGGGGATGCACGGCGGCCTCCACCCCGACGAGGCGCTCGTCCCGTTCGGCGTCGCGCGACTCGACGACTTGGTGTAACGAGCGGTAGCGGCGACGGGGTCGAACCGCGCTCAGAACGGCGCTTCCACGTCCTCGGGCGGGCTCGACTGGGGGTCCGCGGCGTCGGCGCGCCCGACAAGCACGCGGAACTCGCCGGGGTCGCGGGCGCGGTACTCCCAGCGGAACTCGGGGCCGGCTTCGGCCTCGAACTGGTGGTACAGCGGCTTCGGGTCGTGGTCGTTGACGAGCACGAACGCCTCGCCGGCGTCGAGGTCGGCGTACGCGTCGAAGATGGCTTCGTGGCGCTGGGCGGGCGGGCGGTCGCGGACGTCCAACTCCTGCACGACGGTCAAGTCCTCGGTGTCGGCGTCGGCGTTTTCGTCCGCGTTCGCGTCGTCCGGTTCGCTCCGGTCCCCGTCCGCGTCGGTCTTCGTGATGCGGACGCGGACCTCGCCGGGGTCGCGCTCGCGGACCTCCCACTCGAAGCCGTCGCCGTACTGCTGGCGGAACTCCCGGCGCAGCGGGTTCGGCTCGTGGGGCGCGATGACGTCGAGGGAGTCCCCGGCGTCGAGGTTCGCGAAGCGGTGGTGAATCGTGGGGTGGCGGTCGGGCTTGGGAATCTCGCGGACGTCGAACGTCGCGGTCGCGCCGTCGTCGTCGGCCGCCGGCTCGCCGGTCTTCGAGATTTCGACGCGCCACTCGCCCGCGGACTCCTGCTCGTAGGACCACCCGACCACGTCGCCGTGCGTCGAGGAGAGCTCGTGGTAGAGCGGCTCGGGGTCGTGGTCGTTGACGAGCACGAACGACTCGCCGGGTTCGAGCAGGTCGAACGTGTCCGTGAGGACGGCGTGGCGGCGCGCCGGCGGGAGGTTCCGCACGTCGAACGCGTAGGGGTCGTCGGCTTCCTCGGGCGGTCGCTTCGTGACGTGGACCTCCCACTCCGGCCCCGTCTGCTCGTAGGAGCGGTCGAGCGCGGCGTCCCGCGCGATGGCGTACTGGGAGAGCGTCGGGTGGACGTCGCGGTCGGCGGTGACGGCGACCGTCTCCCCCACCTCGGCGTCGTCGAGGCGGTCGAAGACGCGGTCGCGGCGCTGTTCGCGGTCGGTGTCGGTGACGTCGACAGTCGAGTGCATACGCGGACACAACGCCCGCGACCGAATAGCAACAGAGTCGAATATGTTCGCGGTCGCGGGCTACCCGACTCGCGACAGCGCGATGGACTCGGCGGTGTCGGCGTCCTCGGGCGCGGACTCGGTGACGGTCAGCTCCGCGACCCACTTCACGCTCTCCCAGCAGTCCGCCTCGCCGGTCGGGACGAGGCGCGCGGGGCCGCCGTGTTCGACCGGGAGCGCGGCGCCGTCGAGTTCCAGCGCGAGCACGGCGTCCGCGAGGTCGTTGAGGGGGAACGAGCAGGCGTACTCGCCGTCCATCGCGTGCACGAGCGCGTGGCTGGCCGCCGCCGTGGGGGCCGCGCGGTCGAGCACGTCGCCGACGCGGACGCCCCGCCACGAGAGGTCCTCGGCGACCCACCCCTCGACGCACGTGAAGTCCGCCGTGAACGTCTCTACGGGGAGGGCGCGGAGGTCCTCGCGGTCGAACGTTAGCTCGCTCGCGACGGCGCCGGTCACGTCGAGGTGCCACGCGTCGGGATCGACGCCGTCCGGAACGTCGTGGACTTCGAGGCCCGACATCAGTTCGCGCGCGCCTCGCAGAGGCAGTCGGCGTCGGCTGCGCGCTCGGTACAGCAGTCCCCGGGCGCGTGGTCGATGCGAGTACGTAGGTTCTCGACGCCGCTCTCCGGGAGCACGTAGCCGAACTGGTAGCCCTCGTCGGCGCCGAACTCGACGCCCAGTTCCGCCGCGAAGAACGTGCGGACGACGCACTGGCGGTACGCGAGCTCGCCGGCGACCGCCCGCCCGCGCTCGGTCAACCGCACGCCGGCGTGCTTCTCGTAGTCGAGGAGGTCAGCTGCGGCGAGTTCGGCGAACGTCTCGGTGACCGTCGCCGGCGTCACGCCGAGGCGGTCGCTGACCGCGCCCGTGCTGACCCGCGAGCGGTCCTCGCCCGCCGCGAGCCAGTAGACCGCCGTGAGGTACCTGCCGGTGCGGCGGTCCACGCAGTCGCGCGGTCGCGCACACCCACACCGCGTCGCTGTCGGCGTCGTGGCAGCCATTGTGAACTGGTAGCACGCCCACGCGGGAAAGCCGACTCCCGAATCCGTTCGCATGTTCGGTGCGGGGCAGTCGGGGCGGGAGCGGTTGCGCGGACTGCAAGCCATAAGCCCCTCGGGACGTATGCTCCGGTAATGAACGGCAATCGGTTCGGGCGACTGTTCCAGGTGACGACGTACGGCGAGAGCCACGGCCCCGGCATGGGCGTCGTGGTCTCGGGCTGTCCGGCGGGCCTCGAACTCGACGAGGAGACGATTCAGCGCGAGCTCGACCGCCGCAAGCCCGGCCAGTCGATGATTACGACCTCGCGGGGGGAGCCCGACGAGGTGACAATCAACTCCGGCGTGCAGGACGGCTACACGACGGGCACGCCCATCGGCATGACCATCCAGAACAAGGACGCCGAGTCCGGGAAGTACGAGCCGTTCGTCACCGCGCCCCGGCCGTCCCACGGCGACTTCACGTACTCCGCGAAGTTCGGCACACGCAACTGGGGCGGTGGCGGGCGCTCGTCGGCCCGCGAGACCGTCAACTGGGTGGCGGCGGGGGCGATTGCCAAGGAAGTGCTGGAGCACGAGGGCGTGCAGGTGAAAGCCCACGTCAACCAGATTGGCGACGTGGAGGCGCCCGAGGTCTCCTTCGAGGAGATGCTCGAACACACCGAGGACAACGACGTGCGCTGTGCGCACCCCGAGACCGCCGAGGAGATGCAGGAGCTCATCGAGGACTACCAGGAGCGCGGCGACTCCATCGGCGGCTCCATCTACTTCGAGATCCGGGGCGTGCCGCGCGGACTCGGCGCGCCGCGCTTCGACTCCGTGGAGGCCCGACTCGGGCAGGCGATGATGTCGGTGCCCGCGAGCACGGCTTTCGAGTTCGGACGCGGCCGCGACGCGCGGACGATTCCCGGGAAGGAGCACAATGACGACTGGGAATTCGGAGACGATGGTGACCCCGTGCCCGTCGAGAACGACCACGGCGGCCTGCAGGGCGGGATTACGACCGGCGAGCCGATTTACGGCGAAGTCACCCTGCACGCGCCCACGTCGATTCCGAAGAAACAGCAGACGGTGGACTGGGAGACCGGCGAGCAGAAGGAGATTCAGGTCGTCGGCCGCCACGACCCCGTGCTGCCGCCGCGCGGCGTCCCGGTCGTCGAAGCGATGCTGAACGTGACGATGCTGGACTTCATGCTGCTGGGCGGCCGCGTCAACCCCGACCGGCTGGACGGCCAGCCCGGCGAGTACGACACCGACTACCACCCGAGCAGCCCGCGCAACGAGTAGCTCGGCGACCGACTCGGTGGTCCGTTTTCCGGGTGGTCGAAACTCACCGACGGCAGCGCCGAACAGAGTGGTCTATAGGCCTCTTAGTCAGGCTTATGCCGGCGGCCGCGCGTCCTCACGGCGATGGGCCAACGGTGCATCGCGTGCGGCGAACCCGCGGGCTACAACCGCGCGGTCGTCGACACCGTCGGCGGCGTCCGCGTCGGCGCGCTCTGCGTGAACTGCGAGCGCGCGGAGTTCGGCCGCAGCCTTGAACGCGGCCGCTGGCGGGGCGTCGACGGCTGCGCGTTCTGCGACCGGGACGGCTTCTACGCGCTCCCGCAGTGGGTGCCCGACTGCCGGCGCGACGACGCCGCGCTCGTCTCCACCGTCGCCTACGAGGTCACGGAGGCCACCGCCACCGTCTGCGACGAACACCTCCACGCGCTCCGCGACGACCCGCCTCGCGACGACCGAACGCGGAAGTGAGCGCGCTGGCGTCGCGGCCGAGCGAAGCGGCTTTTTGCGCGCGGGCCTCACTCCCGACCAGATGGACGCCCACCAGGACGGCCCGCAGAACCCCTACGGGATGGACGAGGACTGCCGGAACTGTCCCGGGCTCTGCGACGTCCGCGAGCGCGTCGTCCACGGCTACGGCGACGTCGGCGCGGACTTCGTGTTCGTCGGCGAAGCCCCCAGTGAGGGCGCCGAGCAGACCGGCGTCCCGTTCACGGGCGACGAGGCGGGCGAGCGCTTCCAGCACGTCCTCGGGAGCGTCGGCCTGAACTACTCGCTGCCGTCCAGCGACGAGCCCGAACTGGACAACGCCTACCTGACGTACCTGACGCGCTGTCGTCATCCCGCCCGCGAGCCCAGCGACGAGGAGGTCGCGACCTGCGAGCCGTACCTGAACGCCGACATCCGCATCATCAATCCGGAGGTGCTCGTGCCGGTCGGCCAGCGCGCGCTGACGGAACTCGGGAAAGAGTACACCACCACGCCCGCCGACGACCTCGACGTCGAGGAGTGCCACGCGACGACGATTCGCGGGCGCGGGTTCGAGCTCGCGCCGATGATTCACCCCGCGGACCAGACCGACGCCCAGCGCGAGGAGTACGTCGAGTTCTTCCTCGACCTGCTCGACACCGACTACCGGCAGACGAAGGGGCGACGCGGGCGGTGACGGAGCGCGCCCCGCGTCGGCTAGTCGGCGGCGCGAACGAGGCCGGCGTACCGCGGCGTTCAAGCGTCCCCCGAACCGAGGACCACGTATGACTGTCGTCGCCGTCCCCGTCGACCCGCCGCGGGAAGGACTCGTACTCCCGGAACTGGCAGCCACGTCGCCGCTCTCCGAGCGCGAAGCCGTCTCGCTGTACGAGGCGATGGCCGCCGACGCGTTCCGCGCGGTGACCGACAGCGGCGGCGACCTCCTCGTGAACTACCGGCCGGACGACCTGCTCCCCGACGAACACGTCCCCGAGGGGGCGGACGCCGAGCGGGAAGTCCGCGACTTCGTCGAGGACGTGCTCGACGAGGATGAAGCGGCGGACGCGCGCGTCGAAGTGCAGGTCGGGTCGTCGAAGCACGCCCGCGTCGGGAACACGGTCACGCACCTGCTGGACGCCGAGGACGTAGCGTCGGTCGCCGTCCTCGAACCCGACGCGCCGCTGGTCGCGCGCAAGCACGTCGACAGCGCGGCGCTGAAGCTCCGTCGGAACCCCGTCGTCGTCGGCCCCTCTCGGGGCGGCAGCCTCTATTTCGCTGGCTTCCGCGAGCCCATCGACTTCGAGGGCGCGTGGGACGCACCAGAAATCGAGAACGTGACCGCGCGCGCGGTGGACGCCGGCCACGACATCGACTTCCTCCACGAGCAGACGCGCGTCTGCACCGGCGACGACCTCGTCTCGCTGGTCACGGAACTGCGCGCGCGCCGCGCCGCGGGCCGCGTCGTCCCCGCGTTCACGACCGCGTACGTCGAAGACCTCGGCCTCCGCGTCGAGGAGGAGGACGGCGAGCGCGTGCTCGTCCGGGAGTGAGATTCTCGGGACTCGTCCCCGGGGACCCCCGTTTGCAAGTGTTGTTCGAGAGCGACGAGGGTCTTCGGGCGAGGGCCCCCACCCCGTTTTGCAAGTGAAGTCAGCGCGAAGCTAGTGGGGAGCGTCGAGAGCGAGGGGATGAGAGTCTCCCCCACCCCGGTTTTCGAATGTTCGAGAGAGAACTAGCAGCGAGGATGCGGCGGAAAGCGATTGAGTAGGTGGAATAGGTGGTGTGGAATAAGTAGTACAGGCGAGATGGAGATGGGAAGTGGAGAGAAGTGGAGGAAGAAGACGGAACCCGCTACTCGGCTTCGTCGGCCATCGCCTCGCGGACCATCTCGGCGTCGACGTCGAGCTCGTACTCGAAGAACTGCCCGCCGCCGCGGCCGTAGTTGCGGTCGTGCTGGCGCAGGAACCCCAGCATCGAGAGGTCGTTGAGGTGGTCGTGGACGCTGCGCTGGCTCAGGGGTTCGGCGGCGTACTCGGCGGCGACCTCCTCGTAGACCTCGTAGAGTTCCTTCGCGCGAGCCGGCGTCTCGCCGCTGACTGACATCTGCGTGACCGCGAGCAGGACGTACTGGCCGTGGGTCGTGAGGTCCTTGATGGAGTCCTTGATGCGGCCGCGCTCGACGCGCTCGACTGCGGTGTCCACGTCCTCCTCGGAGACGACCTCGCGGCCGTCCTCGACGGCGACGTTGACGGCTTCCCGCAGGAGGTCGATGGCCTGCCTCGCGCTCCCGCGGTCGCGAGCAGCGAGGGCTGCGCATTGGGGAATAACGCCGTCTTCGAGAACGTCCCCGCGGAGGCCGCGCTCGGCTCGGTCGGTGAGAATCGTGACGAGTTCGTTGGCGTCGTACGGCGGGAACTTGATCTCGCGCTCACAGAGCGTGTCCTGGACCTTCGGCGAGAGGTCGTTGCGGAACGTGTAGTCGTTCGAGATGCCGACGACCGCGACCTGCGAGTCCGAGATGTTGCCGTTGGTCTTCGCGCGCGGGAGCTGGTAGAGCAGCATGTCGTCGTCGCCGAGGTTGTCGATTTCGTCCAGCACAATGAGCACGGTGCCCTCGCGCGCCTCGATTTCGTCGAACAGCGCGTTCAGGACGTCCGAGGTCGATAGCCCCGTCGTGAGCGGGTCGCGGTCGGTGTCCGCGCGGAGTTCGTTCACGAGCGCGATGGCGGCCTGGTACGACGACGGGTGGTGGTGGCAGTTCACTTCGACACTCACCACGTCGTCGACGCCCTCGCGCTCCTCGGCCTCGTACTCGAGGGCGTCCATCATGTACCGCGTCACCGCGGTCTTCCCGACGCCGGTCTTCCCGTAGACGAAGACGTTGTCCGGCTCCCAGCCGTCCACGACGTCCTGGAGGGCGTTGGCGTACTGGTCGATTTCCTCGTCGCGTTCGAGGATTTCCTCGGGCTCGTAGTGGTCCTTGAGGACGTCCTTGTTGGTGAACAGCTCGACGCGGTCGCGGAACGGCGTCTTCATCGCTTGCGAGTCGCTTTCTGCCCGTCCACTATAATACCCTCGGTTCTATCGTTTCGGTAGTTTCGCGTGTTCGGTCTGTTTCACTCGTTCCTCCCCGAAGTTCCTGCCACACCCTGCGCCTCAATAACCTCAATAAACCGCGTAATTAGCGCCCTATCGCCTGATTCCGATATCGCTTCGAACGGCCGCTCGTCCGGCGCCGTCGTCGCTCCCTGAATTTCTCGCGAGAACACTTGCAAAACGGGGTGGGCGTGTTCCCGTCACAGCGCACTCACCCCGACGGGTAATCGCCGCCCACCGCTCCACCGTCGAACACTCGAAATCTGGGGGCGGGGGCCTCCCGACTGCCGGACAACGACAGTTTCAACCGTCCACTCGTCGTACGACCGCTCGCGCGGTGAGGTGGCAGAGCGGCCTATTGCGCCGGTCTTGAAAACCGGTGGCGTCAGCCTCCTGGGTTCAAATCCCAGCCTCACCGCTGACTTCTCCGCGACTCGTCGCCCGAGCAGTCGAAAATCCCCTGCGCGGATTGAGAAACGGTTTTGGGGCCGGCGGCGAACGTCACGGGTATGGCAGAGATGGAAGACCCCTCGGGCCGGGACTGGGTCCACGACCCCGACGGCGAGAAGGGCAGCGAGGGCGGCCGCAACTACGACATGGCGGTCCTCTCGAAGATGACCGACGAGGAAGACGACTTCCCGCTGGAGAAATCGGCGTTCGTCGAGGAGTTCGGCGACTGGCCGGTCCGCGTCAACCACGAGAAGGTGCTCTCCGTCGAGGAAATCTTCGAACACGTCGAGGAGGACACCTTCGAGACGAAGGTGGACTTCCACAAGGCGGTCGGCGACGGCCTGCGCCGCGCGAACGTCTGGGACTACCACCCGCCCGAGCGGTAGGCCGGCGACAGTCGATTCTCCTCCGTACCGACGACAGAACTACCGCGCACTCGCGACTCCCGCGCTACTCCGAGTTCTCGGGCGCGCTCGCGTCGGCTTCCGCCTCGCTGTCGTCGTCGGCGTCGCCGTCCGTGAACTCGCGCTCGTAGCGCTCCTCGTCGCCGCGCACCGCCCACTCCGCCATCTCGGAGCTCTCGGCCTGCACTTTCTCTTCGAGGAGGTTGACCGCGACGGCGTTGGCGCCCTCCGGGATGATGATGTCGGCGTCCTTCTTCGTGGGTTCGATGAACTGCTCGTGCATCGGCTTCACCGTCGAGAGGTACTGGTCCATCACGCCCTCCAGCTCGCGGCCGCGCTCGACGACGTCGCGCTCGATGCGCCGGAGGATGCGGACGTCGGCGTCGGTCTCGACGTAGATGTGGAGGTCGAGCATGTCGTTGACGTCCTCGTCGTAGAGCGCGAGAATCCCCTCCAGCACGATGACGTCGGTGGGCTCGACGGTGACTCGCTCCTCCTTTCGGAGGTGCTCGGAGAAGTCGTACTGGGGCATCTCGACGGCTTGCCCGGAGAGCAGGGCGTCGAGGTGTTCCTGCAGGAGGTCCCACTCGAACGCCGAGGGGTGGTCGTAGTTGACGGTCGCCCGCTCCTCGAAGTCCATGTGGCTGAGGTCCTTGTAGTAGTTGTCCAGCGGGATGAGGGTGGCCGCCTCCTCGACGTTGTCGGTAATCTCGCGCGCTACCGTCGTCTTGCCGGCGCCCGTGCCCCCGGCGATGCCGATAGCGAACGACGGGATGGTCATTGCTACACGCGAGGGGAGGCAGCGGTGTTGAATCCCGCGGTTCGGCGCCGTCAGCGCTGCCACATCCTCCTCTCGCGGCAACAGTTACGAATCCGCGGTGACAGTCACGCGGCCACCGGACGCGCGACGACCATCCCGCTGGCGCGCCGCATCGGTCCCACAGACCTTCGCTGCCGCCCCTCATACGCGTTGTGGGGATACCTTTTAGCCCGACTGCGTGCTACGTGTTCACATGACGCAGTTAGCGCTCAGGGACGTGCTCTCACAGGAGTTCGTCGGCGTCAGCGAGTCCGACGAACTCCTCGACGCGGTGGAACTGATGCGGGCGGAGAACACCAACAGCGCGGTCGTCCTCCGGGGGGCCGAGCCGGTTGGCGTCGTCACCGCCGAGTCCGTGATGGACGCGCTGCTGGACGGCCACGACCCGAACGCGGTCACCGCCGCGGACGTGATGGACGGCCCGCCCGAGTCGCTGTCGCTGGACGCCTCGGTCGCGGACGCCGCCGACCTGATGGGGCGGACGGGCGACCCGCGCGTGCTCGTCACCGACGACGACGGCGTCCACGGGGTCGTGGAAGCCCGCGACGTCGCGCCGACCGTCGAGAAACAGCTCCGCGGCGCGCCCGCAGCCCCGTCCGCGCCGCCGACGGGCAGCGAGCAAGCGCCCTCGGCGGACAGCTACAGCGAGCAGGGCGTCTGCGAGAGCTGCGGCGGTCTCGCCCACGAACTCGTGGACGTCAACGGCCAACTGCTCTGCCCCGAGTGCCAGCCGGTCTGACGCCGGCGTGTCAGCCGGTCTGATAGCGGAGTATCAGTCCGTCTGCCGTCCACGGACTCGCCGCCACGTCCCATCCCACAACCGACCCCGAGCGCACGCCGCCGACGTTTACTCGCGTCCGAATACCCGAATTCGGGCGCGTGACTGGCCGCGACGTACAGAAACGCCTATGCCCGCCGCTTCTCTCGGTCCCACCACATGGCGATACGGACCCTCGACGACCTCGACGCCGCGGACGCCGCAGTCGGGGTGCGGGTCGACATCAACAGCCCGCTGGCCGAGGACGGAACGCTCGCCGACGACGCCCGCCTCCGGGCGCACGTGGACACGCTCGACGAACTGCTCGACCGCGGCGCGCGCGTCGCGATTCTCGCCCACCAGGGGCGGCCGGGCGGCGACGAGTTCGAGCGCCTCGAAGCCCACGCCGACCGGCTCGACGAACTGCTCGACAATCTGGTCTCGTACTGCGACGCGACGTTCTCCGCCGAGGCGCGGGACGCCGTCGACGCCCTCGACGCGGGCACCGCGGTCCTGCTGGAGAACACGCGCTTCTACAGCGAGGAGTACATGGAGTTCTCACCGGAGCGCGCCGCGGAGACCTTCCTCGTCGAGCGGCTCTCCCCGGTGCTGGACGCGTACGTCAACGACGCGTTCGCGGCCGCGCACCGCTCGCAGCCGTCGCTAGTCGGGTTCCCCGAGCGACTGGAGTCGTACGCGGGCCGCGTGATGGAGACCGAGCTGGACGTGCTCGGCGCCATCGAGGAGACGCCGACGCCGCGGACGTACGTCGTCGGCGGCGCGAAGGTCCCGGACTCCGTGACGGTCGTCGAGCACGCGCTCGCGAACGACCTCGCCGACGACGTGCTGGTCACCGGCGTCGTCGGGAACGTCTTCCTCACGGCGGCCGGCGTCGACGTCGGCCGCGCGAGCACGGAGTTCATTCAGGACCGCGGCTACGAGGCGGCAATCGAGCGCGCGGACGCGCTCCTCTACGAGTACGGCAACCACATCCACGTGCCCGAGGACGTCGCCGTCGAGCGCGACGGCGAGCGCGTCGAACTCGGCGTCGAGGAGCTCCCGCCGGGGCGCGACGAACCCCTCAAGGACGTCGGCAGCGACACGGTCGCCGCGTACGCCGACGTCCTCGAATCGACCGGCACCGCGATTCTCAACGGGCCGGCGGGCGTCTTCGAGGAGGCGGCGTTCGCGGACGGCACGCGCGGCGTCTTCGAGGCGGCGACGCGCGCGGACTACACCATCGTCGGCGGCGGCGACACGGCGGCGGCCATCCGGCAGTTCGGCCTCTCGGGGTTCGAGCACGTGAGCACCGGCGGCGGCGCCGCACTCCGACTGCTCACGGGCGAGCCGCTCCCGGCCGTGGAGGCGCTGCGGTGACGGCGGCGCCGACGAGACCGACCGTGGAGGGACGCGGATGGAGGTGACGCCGGCGACCGGGGACGACGTCGCGGCGGTCACGGAGCTGTGGGTCGCGCTCGCCAGCGAGCAGCGCGCGCACGGCTCGCACCTGCGCGCCGCGGAGAACCGCGAGCAGGCCCGCGACCTCGTCGCGCAGTACGTCCACACCGGCGACTGCGCGGTCGTCCGGCGCGGCGGCCAGCCGGTCGGGTTCGTGATGTTCCACGTCGAGACGGGATTCTTCGAGACGGACGCCACGCGCGGCGTCGTGGACAACCTCTACGTGGTGGCGGACGCCCGCGGCGAGGGCGTCGGCTCGGCGCTGCTGGACTACGCCGAGCGGCAGCTTCGCGACGCGGGCGCGGACGTGCTCGCCGTCGAGGCGCTGTGGGACAACGAGGCCGCGCGCCGCCTCTACGAGCGCCGCGGCTACGCCCCGCACCGCGTCACGATGGAGAAAGCAGCCGGCGACGAGCGCGACGACGCCGACTGACCGGCCGTGCGCGGCGCCGAATGTGGCGCCGGGTGTGGCGCAGTGGAGGTGAGGAAAGTGTGGTGTGGCGATGAGAGGGGAGCGTGGTGATGAGGGGGAATCTGGTGATGGGAGATGCCGACGCGCGGGCGCCGCGCGCCGGCGGTGGGTCGGGAGTGCCGGCGTGTTGCCGGCGAGTGAGGCGGGTACGACGCAGGAGGCAGTCTCCGGGTCAGGCCTTCGGGAGTTTCGCGACGAACTCGCTGGGGCCGCGCTGTTCGACCTCGTAGGCGTCCGCGTCGAAGGAGTCGACTTCCGCCTGCATCTCGTAGAACAGCGGCTTGGGCTCGTGGTCGTTGACGAGTTCCAGCGCCTCGCCGCTGTCTAACTCCTCGAAGGCGTCGTGTATCTTGGGGTGGCGCTCGGGCGGCGGTACCTCGCGCAGGTCGAGTGTTTTGGCTGCCATCGCAGTCGTGGGTTGGCCGTCGCCGCGGGAGCGTGTTCTCCCGAATATATTCGCTCGAACCGCCGGAATGCCGAAACGTTCATTACAGATACTGTGGTACGTAGTGACATGACACAATCGTCGTCAGACCTGCGCCTCGGTCAACCGGTACGCGTCGCGCGGCAGTCCGCCGACAAGGCGAAGCTCGCGGTTCACGGCTACGACCGCCACCAGCACTTCGGCGACGACGGCGTCGTCACCGACCTCCGCCCGGGCAGCGACGGGCCGCGCGTCGTCGTCCGCTTCGACGACTACGGCCGCGACGCCGTCACCTACGCGCCCGAGGAACTGGAGTTCGTCTAACCGCCGGCCCGCGCGCCGACGACAGACTCATCACTGCCGCCGACCAACGCCGAGTGTGGCGAAACCGCTGCGGTTCCGGCGCTCGACCGAGTCGTGGAGTGCCGACCGCGTCCGCGACCTGCTCTACCGGGACCTCGACGACAACCTCGGCGCGAGTAGCTCGACGCCGTGGTTCAAACCCCCCGAGGGGTACGACGCGCGGCGCTTCGACGTGGACAACGGCGACACCGCGCTGTTCTGCTGGAACCGCGACGGCGGCTGGTGGCTCGGCAACACCGAGACGCCGGAAGCGCTGTGGCGCACGGACAAGCAGTCGTTCGCCGAAGCCCCCGAGGACGTCTCCGAGTGGGCGCAACGCGAGTTCCTGGCGGAACTGCACGAGCAGTCGCCGTGGCTCGCGGACTACCCCACGCTGTCGTGGTTCTTCCTGCCCGTGTTCATGTCGAAGGACGGCCGCGAGACGACGCGCGCGTTCTTCAGCGAGCACGCCGCGGGCTTCCCGGACGCCGACCCCGCGGACGCGCTGGCGTTCTACGAGGAGTTCCTCGACATTGGCGTCCTCGACGACGAGCGACACGTGATGGCCGGGAAACTCGGCACCTCCGAGTTCCTCGACTTGGCGCGCGCGAGCGCCGCAATGAGCGAGTTCCACGCCGCGTGGCTGCTCCACGAGGCCGGCTACGAGATTACGCCCGAAATCGAGGTGACGACGGGTCACTCGCTGGACTTCCGCGCGGACCGCGAGGGCGAACACGGCGTGCTCGTGGAGGTGACGCGGCCGGTGCCGACGAACGACCGCGCCGCCGACACCCCGATTCGCGCCGTCAAGGAGACCGCGGAGACGAAGACCAGCGGCCAGCTGGAAGCCCACGGCGGCGGCGCCGTCCTGTTCGTGGACTGCTCGTCGTTCCCCGACGACGAGTGGCGCCGCGTCCGCGGCGAACGGCCCGACGTCGGCCACCGGCCCGCGGTCGTCTTCCGCGTGCGGCCGGACGGCTCCGTGGACGGCTACGCGAAGGGGTCGGTGCCGCTCTCGCTTCCGCAGTTCTAATCCGCGGCGTCGTCGCCGACGAGGCGCGCGAAAATCTTGTTCTCGGCGGCGCGCAGGTGCTGTGAGAACGTCGGCCCGGAGATGTCCAGCGACTCGGCGACGTCCTCGCCGCTGGTCGCGCGCGGCCACTCGAAGAAGCCCGCGTAGTACGCCGTCTCGACGACGGTGCGCTGGCGCTCGGTGAGCGCGTCCGACCAGACGTCCGCGAGGTGGTCGGCGCGCTGGTCGCGCTCGGTGACCTGCCGGCGCGCCACCGCCTCCGCGGAGTCGTACGCGTCCCGAATCGCGCTCACGACCTCCCGGACGTCGGTGTCCTGCGGGAACTGCGCGGTCAAGCGGAGGTCCTCGCCGAGGACGACCCGCCGGACCGACCCGCCCAGCGACGCCACCTCCGACATCAGCGGCGGGTCCGACAGCCGGAGTTCGAACCGCACGCCGTCGACGTCCTCCCCGACGACGTCAAACGACTTCCAGAACGACACAGTCTCCGTGAACCGCCGGAGGTCGTCGACGCCGTCCTCGTCGACGGTGCCGTAGACGAGGAACTCGCCGTCGTCGACGGAGACCGTCCGCTCCAGCGCTATCGGCGTCTCCGGGACGGTGTCGGCACCGACTGCGTCCGCGATTTCGCGGACCCGGAACTCCAGTTCCACGACCGCGTCGCTCATCAGCGCCTGCTTGCGCTCGGCGGCCGCGATGGCGTGCCCGACGAGGTGCCCGAGGTGCTCGACGACGGTGCGCTCCTGCTCGCGGAACGCGTCCGAGCGGTCGGCGTAGACGTTCAGCACGCCGTAGGTGGTGTCCTCGTGGCGAATCGGGATGGCGGCCGACGACCGGAAGCCGTACTCGTCGGCGAGGTCGCGCCACCGCTCGTAGTCGCTGTCGTCGTCGACGTCGAGGACGGTCTGCATCTCGCCGGTGCGGAGCGCGCGCCCGGTCGGCCCCTCGCTGGCCGGGTCGCCGGGCGCCACGGACAGCGACACGTCGTCGAGGTAGCCGTCCGTGCCGGCGCTGGCGCGCACGTTCACTTCCTGGGTTTCGGGGTCGGGCTCGCCGACCCACGCGAACTCGTAGGACGGCGACGCCGCGAGGCGCTCGCAGGCGATGCGCTCGATCTCCTCCCGCGTGGACTGGTCGACGACCGCGCCCGCGACCCCGTTGACGACATCGTTCAGTTGGTTCAGCGCGGCGAGGCGCTCGCGCTGGGCTTCCAGCCGGCGCTCGTACTCGCGTTGCTCGGTGACGTCGCGGGTGTAGACGACGAACCCGTCTATCGCGGGTTCGTCGCGGAGGTTCCGGCCGCGCGCGTCGAGGAACACCCACGAGCCGTCCGCACACCGGAGCCGGAAGTCCACCGTCGCGCGGTAGTCGGGGTCGCCCGCGAGCCGGTCGAACTCCTCGCGGACCGCGACTTGGTCGTCGGGATGGACGTACTCGAAGGCGTTCTCGCCGGCCAGCTCGTCGGGGTCGTACCCGAGCACGTACTCGGCGGAGGGCGTGACGTACTGGACGGTGCCGTCGGGGTCGACGATGGCGTTGACGTCCGTGGACTCCTCGATGAGCGTCTCGTAGCGCTTCTGCTCGCGGCGGTGCGCGCGCCGCTCGATGGCGTGGTGAATCGAGCGCACGAGCAACTCGGGGTTGATCTCGTCTTTCACGAGGAACTCCTCGGCACCCCGGCGCAGCGCCTCCATCCCGACCTCGCGGTCGGTGAGCCCGGTCAGGACGACGACCGGGACCGCGGCGTGGTGGTCCAGCAGCGTCGTGAGCGTCTCCAGCCCCGTGCTGTCGGGGAGCCCGAGGTCGAGGAGGACGACGTCGGCTCCGGCGTCGTCGAGGTAGTCGAGGGCGTCGTCGAGGCGCGACTCGTGGACGACCGGGTCCGCTTGCGCTCCGCGGGTCCGGTCCACGAGCGCGTCGCCGTCGAACGACCGGGCTTCCAGCGAGACGGCGTCGTCGAGCAGCTCGCGGATGTAGCGGGCGTCTCCGGGGTTGTCCTCGACCAGCAGGATTCTCGGGCGGGCGTCCTCGCTCATGTCACTCCGGGGTCGGCGGCAGTTCCACGAGCGTCAACCAGAACCGCTCGAAGGACCGAATCACGTCCACGAACTCGTTGGGGTCGATGGGCTTCGTGAGGTACGCGTTCGTGTGCTGTTCGTAGCTTCGCGCGACGTCCTCCTCGGCCTCGGAGCTGGTGAGGACGACGACCGGAATCGTCCGCAGGTCGTCGTCGGACTTCACCGCTTCGAGGACGTCGAGGCCGTCGACTTTCGGGAGGTTCAGGTCGAGCAATATCAGGTCGGGGCGCGGGGCGTCGGCGTGGTCGCCGCGCTGGTGGAGGAAGTCGAGGGCGGCTTCGCCGTCGTTGACGTCGTGGAGGTCGTTGTTGATGTGCGCTTCCGCGAAGGCCTCCCGGGTGAGGCGCACGTCCCCGGGGTTGTCTTCGACGAGCAGGATGTCGACGGGGTCGCCGTCGCGGTGCTCAATCATCGCGTTGGTTCCTGTCGGGGATGGTGAAGTAAAACGTTGCCCCCTCGCCGGGCGTCGACTCCACGCGGACATCGCCGCCGTGGCGCTCGACGATGCGCTGGACGAGCGCCAGCCCGACGCCGGTCCCCGGGTGTTCGTCGTGCGTGTGCAGCCGCTGGAACACCTCGAAGATGCGGTCGGCGTGCTCCGGGTCGATGCCGATGCCGTCGTCGCTGACCGCGACCACCCACTCGCCGTCGCCGCGCTCGGCGGACACGCGGACCGTCGGCTCCTCGCCGCCGTACTCGATGGCGTTGCTCAGGAGGTTCCCCAGCACCTGCCGGAGCTGGTCCTCGTCGCCGGCGACCGTCGGCAGCGACTCCGCGACGACGGTCGCGTCGCTGTCGTCGATTTTCACCTCGAAGTCCCGGCAGACGTCCGCGAACACCGCGTCGAGATCGACGCGCCCGAAGGAGTCTCCGCGGTCCACGCGGGAGTACTCCAGCAGCGCGTCTATCATCTCCTGCATCCGGTCGGCGCCGTCGACCGCGTACTCCAGGAACTCTCGCCCATCCTCGTCGAGTTCGTCGCCGTACCGGTCCTCGATGAGCGAGAGGTAGCTGGAGACCATTCGGAGCGGCTCCTGGAGGTCGTGGGAGGCCGCGTACGCGAACTGTTCGAGGCGCTCGTTGGACTCCGCGAGGTCCGCGACGAGCTGCTCGCGCTCGGCGTCGTAGCGCTCGCGCTCGATGGCGTCCGCGAGGACGTTCGCGACGCTCTGCACGAAGTTGACGTCCTCCGCGGAGAACTGCTTGCGGCTGGTGTCGTGCGTTCCGAGGATGCCCCACGGCTCCTCAGGCGACCCGATGATGGTGCTGACGCCGCTCTCGACGCCGTGGGCGGTGAGCAGTTCGGGGCCGCTGAACCGGTCTTCGGCGGCGAGGTCGTCCACGACCACGGGCTCCTCGGAGACCAGCGTGTACCCCGCCTGCGAATTGTCGTCGGCGTCCACGGTCGCGTTCCCGACGATGCCGTCGTCCCAGCCGACGCCCTGGCGCAACAGCAGTTCGCGCGCGTCGTCGTCGAGGTCCAACACCTTGCAGTAGTCGTTGTCGAGGGCGTCGGCGACCTGCTCGGCGGCCTGCGCCATCAGTTCGTCGAGGTCGTCGGCGTCGAGCGCGCGCTGCCCGAGGTCCGCGACCACGCGCTGCTGGTGCGCGCGGCGTTCGAGCGTGCGGTCGCGCTCGGCGCGCTCGGTGACGTCGGTCATCGTGATGACGCCGCGGGCCACGTCGCCGTCGTCGTACACCGGCATCCCGCGGACCTCGATGACGCGCTCGGAGCCGTCGGCGGCCTCGATGTCGTAGACGTCGGGCTCGACCACCGGCTCGCCGTCGAGCACGCGAGCGAGCGCGTACTCGTCGGATTCGACGCGCTCGCCGGAATCGGCCCACCACGCCGTGTACCGGTCGTACTCCTCGACTGACTCGGCGTCGAAGTCCGCACCACCCCAGATGCGTTTCGCGATGCCGTTGGCTTCCACGAGTTCGCCGTCGGCGTCTGCGACGATGACCCCGACAGGAAGCACCTCGAACAGCGTCGCCAGTTGCTCGCGGTGCTGCTCGATTTCCCGCTCGGCGCGCTTCTGCTCGGTGATGTCCGTAATCGCGCCCGGGAACGTCACCGCCTCGCCGTCCTCGCACTCGACGTGCCCGCGCGCGACCACCCAGCGCACGTCGCCGTCCGCGTCGTAGACGCGGTACTCCTCCTCGTAGTCGCTGCAGGTTTCGACGGCCTCGTCGATGGCGGCGGCGACGCGCTCGCGGTCGTCCTCGTGAATCGAGGCGACGAGCTCGGACAGCGGCACGCCCTCGCGGGCGCGCTCGGGGTCGACGCCGAACAGGCGCGCGAGCGCGGCGTCGGCGACGAACCGGTCCTCGGGGACGTGCCACTCCCACGTGCCGACCGCGCCCGCCTCCGCGGCGGCCTCCATCTGCTCTTTCGCGTTCGCGAGCGCCGCCTCGCGCTCCTGTTGGTCGGTGACGTCGACCGCGAAGCTCTGTCCCGCCGTGACCTCGCCGTCGGCGTCCCGGAGCGGGACCGCCCACACCCGGTAGGTGCGTCCGCCGAGCGTCGAGACCGCGCTGTCCGTCTCGCCGTCCAGCGCCCCGCGGAACACGGGTTCGAGGTCGGCGGCGGCGTCCTCGGGGAGCGCCTCCCAGATGGTCTCCCCCTCGACATCGCCGGCGTCCAGCGGGAGGTCGTCCCACATCGTCCCGTCCACGAGCGTGTACCGGAGGTCGTCGTCGAAGACGCCGACGCCGCCGTTCGGGAAGTTCTGTGCGAGCGTGCGGTAGCGCCGCCGCGACGCTTCGAGCGCGTCGTTGCGCCGCTCCAGCCGCTCGCGGGTGCGCCGCTGGGCGAGCTCGTAGCCGACCCACTCGGCCGCGAGGCCGACCAGCGTGACCTCCCACTCGGAGAACCCCTCCGGCCGCGGCGCCGAGTCCAGGAAGCAGAACGTCGCCTGCACGTCGCCGTCCACGACGACCGGCGCGCCGAGGAAACACGAGAGCCCGAGGTCGGCGTTGGCCGCGCGCTCCTCGAACCCCTGCGCGTCCGCCGCGATGTCCCGGAAGACGACCGTCTCCTCGGTCTCCACGACGCGCTCGCAGTTCGTCTCCTCGAGCGCGAACTCCTCGCCGAACTCGACCGGCAGCGCTCCCTCGCCGTCCACCAGTTCGAAGGCGTAGTCGCCGCCCTCGACTCTCGACAGCGACGCGTACTCCGTGCCGACGGTCTCCCGGACGACCGACAGCAGCGCCCGCGTCCGCTCCTCGAACGACCGGTCGGCGTCCGTCGTCACGTCGTAGACGTCGTGGAGTACGCGCTGGCGCTCCGCCGGGCCGTGCGTGGGCTCGTCGGTGTCGGTCGGGGAGAGCACGCCGACGGCGCCGGCTCCGCCGTCCGTGCTCACCCGTCGCAACTGCAACTCGAACGGCGCCGACTCGCCGCCGGCGGACTCGACGCTGACTGTCAGCGTCGCGTCTGAACTCCCGAGGTCGTCGAGCGCGCGCTCGACGCGGCCGGCGTCGTCACCGAACAGCGCCGCGAGCGGTTCGCCCACGACTTCCTCGCTCCCGTACCCCGTCTGTTCGACGAACTGCTCGCCGACGCCGGTGACCCGTCCGTCCGCGTCCACGTCGAGGACGGCGCCGTCCACGGCGGCCGCCAGCGCCTCGTACCGCCGGCGCGACACGCCTCCGTCGGCCGGCGCCTCCCCCTGTCTCATACGCACCCGAAGCGCGCTTTCACGGAAGAATCCACCGGCCCCCGCGGTCGGCAATCCGTACGTTCATACCGCGTGACGCCCCACCGTCTACCGAATGGGCGACGACGACTGGCGCGACTTCTTCGGGTTCGACGAGCCCTACGACCAGCAGGCCGACGCCATCGACGCGGCCATCGACGCCGGCGAGCGCGGCGGCTACCTCGCGATGGAGGGGCCCTGCGGCACCGGGAAGACGATGGCCGCGCTGACCGCGGCCGCCCAGCTCGTGCGCCGCACCGACGACTACGAGCGCGTGTTCGTCGTCACCCCCGTGAAACAGCAGCTCCAGCAGTTCGTCGCCGACCTCCGGCAGATGAATTCGGGGCTGGAGGAACCGCTGAACGGCGTCGCGCTCGTCGGGAAGCGGGACCTCTGCCCGTACGGCCGCGAGGACGTGTTCCCGCCGGACGCCAGCGTCCACGACCGCTGTGAAGACCTCCGGGAGAACACGGCGGGCCTCGTAGAAGCCGACGAGGGTGGCGGGAGCTTCGACGGGCAGGACGCCCGGGAACTGACGGACCTGCGCGCGGCGGACGCGCTCGACGAGCCGTGGTGGGACCCCGCGAAGGCCCGCGACCTCGCGCGCTCGGCCCGCGCGGACGCCGACCACAACCTCTCGGAGAACCCCCTGCGGACGGACGGCGCGGACTCGCCGTACGTGCCCGTCCAGCCGAGCGCGCCCGACGAGTTCGCCGACGGCGACCCGCCGCTGTTCTGCCCGTTCGAGGCCGACTGGTACGGCCGGAACAAGGGGTCGCCGGTCGGCTTCGACGTCGGCGACTACAACGTCGCCACCAGCGAGGACTTCCTGCCGGCGGCCGTCGAGTACGGCACCTGCCCGCACCGCGTCCAGCAGGTCATGCTCGACCACGCGGACGTCGTCATCGGGAACTACAACCACCTCTTCGACCCGAGCACGCGCGGGCTCACCGAACACCTCCTCGACGAGCGCACGTTCGTCGTGGTGGACGAAGCCCACCGCCTGGAGGAGCGCGTGCGCGACCTGCTCTCCGATAGGGTGGGCCGGCACACGCTCGCTCGCGCCCGCAACGACCTCCGGCAGCTGCTCACGACCGCCAAGCAGAGCGAGTCGAACCGCCAGCAGGTCCGGGACGAACTGAAGAGCTACGAGGTCACCATCGACGCCGTCCGGGAGGCCGTGGAGTTCCTCGACGACGTCTCGGAGTGGCTCGACGACCGGGTGGCCGAGTACCTCGCCAACGAGGGCCACGACCCGAACCGGCCCCGCGACCTCCCGGAGTACGACCACGAGATTCCGCTCCGGGACCCCGAGACCGACGAGCCCGACGACCTCACGCGGTGGGCCGAACAGCACGGCTACACGGGCGGGCTGTGGCGGTCGCTGGCGGACATCGGCACCGCGGTCGCGGCGATTCTGGAGGACGACGGCGACCGCTCGGCGGTCTGCGGCGCGGTCGGCGTCACCCTCCAGCGGTGGTGGGAACGCGACCACGCGACGTACTTCCGGGAAATCGAACTGGAGCACGCGCCCAAGGAGTCGGGGCGCGCCGGCGCGGCGTGGGCGGAGGCGTACACGCCCGCGCTCGTGACGTACAACTGCATGCCGGCGCGCGCGCTCCGCGAGACGTTCTCGGGGCTCGGTGGGGGTGTGCTGATGAGTGCGACGCTGGAGCCGCTGGACGTCTTCCGCGAGGTGACGGGACTGGACCGACTCGAAGCCGGCGCGGGCGACGCGGAAGCCCGGCCGGTCGTGGAGCGCCGTTACGATCTCCGATTCCCCGAGGAGAACCGCGCGAGCTTCACCGTGGACGCGACGCCGTTCACCGCGCGCAACCGCGGCGACCCCACCAGCGAGAACGAGAACCAGACCCGCGAGCAGTACCGCTACGTCCTCCGGACTATCGCGCGTTCGCCGGGGAACGTCCTCGTCTGCATGCCGAACTACCGGGAAGCGGCGTGGGCTGGCGACTACCTCGAAGACGCCGTCGAGAAGCCCGTGCTCGTCGACGAGTCCTCCAGCAACGAGGACACGGACGCGCTCAAGCGCCAGTTCTTCCGCGGCGACGGCAAAGTGATGGTGACCAGCACCCGCGGCACGCTCACGGAGGGCGTGGACTACGACGGCGACAAACTCGCGGCGTGCGCCGTCGTCGGCGTCCCGCTGGTGAACGTCGGGTCGCCCAGAGTTCGCGCGGTCCGCCGGGCGTACGCGGACGCGTTCGGCGAGGACCACGCCTTCGAGTACGCGCTGACGGTGCCGGCGGTGCGGCGCGCGCGACAGGCCATCGGGCGCGTGATTCGCGGCCCGGAAGAAGTCGGCGTGCGGGCGTTCGTCGGCCAGCGGTACGTCGAGGGCGCGCGCCACTCCGTCTTCGAATACCTCGGCCCCGGCGAGCGCGAGGAGTTCACGCGCATGACCCCGGAGTTCCTCGGCGACCAGTTAGACCTGTTCTGGAGCGAGCACGCCTGACCCCCACGATTCGGCCGCTGGAGGCACTCAGTCCTCGAACACGGCTGCTTCGACTCTGTTCACGGCTACCAGCCCCACGTATAGCGAGGCCACGACGAGCGCGAGTTCCGCGAACGTGGACAGCACGGTGGGCCGGTGGAAATACGACTGGGGAACGATGGCGAGCACGACGCCCGCCGTGAGTCTCGCCACTGCGAACATCCCCACGTACTTCACCACCGTCGAGACGGCCGACGTCGTAGTTTCTCGGTCCATGAGTTCGGTGAACGGCAGTCGTTCGGGTTCGCTCCTGCGTGCCGCGCGCCGGCTCGCCTGCAGTCACGAACGGCGACGCCGCGACTACAGCGGAATCGTCTCGCCGGTCGCTGACGACTCGTAGATGGCGTCGATGGCGCGCATGTTCGCGACGGCCTCCTCGCCGTCGGTCAGCGGGTCGCGGCCGGCGTCCACGCTGGCCGCGAAGTGCTCGACTTCGCGCACGTAAGCGTCCGCCGGGTCGAACGTTTCCTCGACGGTCTTCTCGTCGGTCCCCCACCGCAGCACCGTCTCGGACTGACCGGGGTTGAACGCGGCCTCTGTCTCCAGCCAGCCGTCCGTGCCCTCGACGCGGTAGCGCTGGTGGAGCCCGGTCTCGAAGCCGGCTTCGATGGTGGCGGTGGCGCCGTCGTCGAACTCGAAGGTCGCCGCGACCTCGGTGTCCACGCCCGCGTCGCGGCGGTCGTGGGTGTGGCCGGAGACGAGCGCGGGCTCGCCGAGGAACGTGCGCGCGGCGTTGACGGGGTAGCAGCCGACGTCCATCAGCGCGCCGCCCGCGAGGTCGGGGTCGAGGCGGACGTCTGGGCCGTCCCCGAGCTGGAAGCTGAACTCCGCGTGGACGTGGCGGAGGTCGCCGAGCTCCTCGCGCGCGACTTCGACGGCGCGCACCGTCCGCGGGTGGTAGCGGTACATGAACGCCTCCATCAGCGTGACGCCGGCGTCCGCGCAGTGCTCGACGACGTCGACGGCCTCCTCGGCGCCGGACGCCAGCGGCTTCTCGCAGAGGACGTGGAGGCCGGCGTCGGCGGCGCGCTTCGTCCACTCGGCGTGGAGGCCGTTCGGGAGCGGGACGTAGACGGCGTCGATGTCCGCGTCCAGCAGGGCGTCGTAGGAGTCGTACGTCTCGGGGATGCCGTGAGGGTCGGCGTACGCGGCCGCGGCGTCCGCGCTCCGGGACGCGACTGCGCGCACCTCGTGGTCAGTGGCGGCAATCGCGGGGACGACCGCTTCGTCGCCGATGTTCGCCGTGGAGAGAATGCCGAACTGCATGCCGCAGACGCGAGTCGCCGACGCCGTAACTGTTTGGACCGAGGGCTGTCGAAATCGTCGCGGACAGAACACTCAAGCCGGCGGGCCGACTGCGTACGCGTGATGACCGAGATTCGAGCCCCGAGAGAGCGCACGTGCACGGAGTGCGGGCGCTCGGAGCGCTGGGACGACGAGACGGGGAACTGGCGCGTGGACGACGAGGTCGGGGACGTCTACTGCGTCCACTCGTGGGACGTCACGGGCACGTTCACGCCCGTCGAGGAGTCCTAGAGCGGACGGGTCGCGACGTAGCTGTCGCCGTCCTGCTCGACGACGCCGCGGCTGCGCAGCGTCTTGAGCACGCTGTACAGCGTGATGCGCGGCACGTCGAGTTCGCCGTGGAGTTCGTCCAGCGTCGCGCTCTCGTTCGTCGAGAGGTAGAGGTAGACCAGCTTCCCGCGCGGCGACTCCACCCCAGTCGGCAGCTGTCGAGTAGACATTCGTCGTTTGCCGACTGTAGTTCGACGATAATAAATCCTACCTTCGACAGTAGTCGTACCGGCGGCGCTGCGGGGAACACGTAGGTTCATGGCGACCGCCCGCGAACCCGCGAGCGTGTCGCGCCACGACCGCCTCGACCGGAATCCGACGCCCGGCCCCCGAAACTCCCTGTGGCAGTGGCCGGACGCCAAACACCCGCTGCGGGTCGCGCTCAACTACGTCGTCGTCGTGCTCGCGCGCATCTGCCCGAGCCTCCGCGCGAAGAACTGGCTGCTGCGCCGGCTCGGCGTGACCGTCGGCGCGGGCGCCGCGTGGGGGCTGGAATCCACGCCCGACGTCTTCTGGCCGGAACTGGTCACCGTCGGCGAGGACGCCGTCGTCGGCTACGACGCCACGCTGCTGTGCCACGAGTTCCTCCAGGACGAGTACCGCACCGGCGAGGTCGTCGTCGGCGACCGCGCGATGGTGGGCGCCGGTGCAGTCGTCCTCCCTGGCGTCACTATCGGCGAGGACGCGCAGGTCGCCGCGAACTCGCTGGTCGTCGAAGACGTCCCCGACGGCGAGACCGTCGCCGGCGTCCCCGCGGAACCGCTGGACCGCTAGTGGGTCGCGCGGACGCGCTCGGCCGCCTCCTCGTCGTAGCTCCCCGGGACGAACACGCCGGTCGCGGCGAGCGCGGTGAGGCTCGCGAACGCGCCGCCGACCGAGAACGAGCCGACCGCACGCAACACGGGGTCGACGGAGACGCCCGCGACGACGGCGGCCAGCGCGAACGCCACGAACGCCAGCACGAACGCCGCCCGCGCCTCCCGGAAGTAGGCCGCCGACGCGTACCAGAACGCCCGCAGGCGGCGCGCGAGCGTCGCCCGGTCGCCGGCCGCCGCGTCGGCCAGCCCGGCCGCGCCCGCGGCCGCCGTGACGCCCGCGCCGTAGCCGACCACGCCCGCGACCGCGAGCACGTAGACGCCCGCCTGCTCGTACACCGAGAACGAGCCCGCGGCGACGGCCACCAGTACGCTCGCGAGCGCGCCGAGCCACAGCGCCGCCCGCGCCCCGTGCTCGCGCGCCCACTCGCGGCGGTCGTCGCCGGCGACCGCGGCGTACCCGACGGCCGTCAGCACGGCCCACGTCCCGACCGTCGCGGCCGAAGCCACCAGACTCATTCGCGGACCACGACCACGCCGCGGTCGAACACGAGGTGGTTCGGGAGCACGTACTCCCGGCCGTCGTCCTCCACGCGCGTCACGAACACGTTCACCTCCTGTACGATGCCCTCGTGCTCGCCGATGGCGACGCGGTCGCCGATGCCGTACGGCTGGCGCAACAGGAGGTAGGCGCCCGACGCCGCCGACGTCAACAGCTTGTGAGTGGCGACCACGGTGAACAGGACGAGCGCCCCGACGTACGCCGCCAGCAACACCAGCAGCGCGTCTATCGCGACGCCGACCTGCGAGAGCGCGACCAGCGCCGCGACGAACAACACGCTGTACTTCACGATCTTCGGGAGAATCGACATCTCCGGCACCTTCACGCTGCGCAGGCGCTCGCTGACGAACAGCTCCGCCTTGTCGCCCGCGATGACGCCGAAGAACAGCACCGCGACCGCGATGACCACGGACGGCAGGAAGCCGACGACCGGATACCAGACCGCGTCCTGGACGGTGAGCTTCGCGACCTCCAGCGCCACCAGCACCGCGAACGCGTAGATTATCCACGACGTCAGCCGCGCGAGCAGCGACACCGTCGAGAACCCCACGTCGTGGGCCATCCGCTCGATGCTCGTCCCCTCGACGGCGTCGTCGACGCCCAGCGCCAACAGCAGGCGCTCGTTCACGCGGCCGACGAGGTAGCCGAGAATCAGTCCCGCGAACAGCACCGCGACGGCGAGCACGTACCGGAAGTCGGGGTCCAGTACCTGGCTGAAGTCGACTTGCATGTCAGTACTCCTCGGGGTCCAGTTCGAGGACGAGTTCGCCACCCTTGAACGCCCGCACGAGGCCGTCGGACTCCGAGAGCACGATGGCGACCGCGGTCGTGTCCCGCGTGATGGCGCCCGCGGCCATGTGGCGCGCGCCCAGTCCCTTCGGGATGTCCGTGCCCTCCGCGCCCGGTTCGAGGTAGCGGTACGCGCTCACGATCTTCCCGGAGTCGCTGATGACGAACGCGCCGTCCAGCCGCGAGAACTCCTTGAGCATCACGTTCACGATGGGGTCGCCGACGTGGACGTGGCTCTTCTCGAAGGGGTTGTAGGAGAGCGGCCGGGACTTGTTCATCACCTTCCCGGCGTCCCCGACGACGAACAGCGCGCCGACGGGCTCGCCCTTCTGTCCCTTGTTCCCGAGTTCGATGGCGACCTCGAAGACGTCCCGGATGACGCCGGGCTCGGCCCGCGAGTTCGCGAACAGGTCGTAGATGCCGGAGTGACGGGACTCGTCGACTTTCGTGCGCGCGACCATGTCGACGTCGTCGCCGAACAGCGGCGCCGCACAGCCGAGCGCGTCGCCGTCCTCGACGACGCCCTCCGAGAGCGCGCCCTCGATGCCGAACCGGATGCGCTCTTTGACGTCCTCGAACGCCAGCGGCAGCTCCACGAACGTCTCCGCGCCGACGGCGTTCTCCGTGGCGACGACCACCACGTCCGCACCTTCGACGTCTTTCACGCGGTCGTAGTACGCGCCGCTCGGCGAGAACACGAGCAACGCGTCGATGCCGTCGAGCACGTCCTCGAGGAGTTCCGGTGGCCTGGCCATTTACTGGAGGAAGCCGCCCCACGCGCAAAAAGGTTAGCGCCCGTCGTCCGCCCGTCTGACAGTCGCCTGCCGTGATTCGCCGGCCTCACGCCGACCCGGAGTCGCCGTCCTCGCCGGCCGCGGCCCGCAGTTCGTCGCGGACGCGCTCGGCGACGGTCGCGACCGCGTCGGCGGCGTGAGCGACGAGCGCGTAGTTCGCGACCGCGTCCCGGACGTCGTCGCGGTCCGGGTGGTCGTCGTCGTACTCGTAGTTGCGGTAGCCGCCGAGTTCGTGGTCGGCGTCGTCGAACGTCTGTCGCGCCTGCCACGCGAAGCGGTCGGCCAGCGGCCCCGCGGCGACCGCTTCGAGCGCGTCCACGGCCCGCTGGCGCGCTTCGACGACGGCCTCCGTCGAGGACGGCATCCCGTACTCGCCGTCCCGGATTGCCTCGACGGCGGCTTCGAGCGCCACGAGTGCGACGAGCGCGCGGCCGCTGCGGGTCACCGCCTGCGCGTACTCGTCGCGGCCGAACGCCGACTCGGTGGTCTCCACGGCGGTCCGTGCGTCCAGCGCCGCCCGGCTGAACAACCGCTCGGCCGGCGTGTCAGTGATTTCTCGGTCGAAGTCCGCCGGTTCGGCCTCGGCGTCGACGTACGGCGCGACGCGGCGCCGCGTGGACAGTGTCACCGCCTGCAACCGCGACGCGGCGGTCGCGACGGCGTCCCGGTAGCTGGTCATCGACGACTCCCGGTAGGCGTCCCGCAGCGCGGCGGCGTCGGCTACGTTCGCGCTCGCCGCCTCCACGCCGCGGACCAGCGAACCCACCGTCGAGACCGCGCGCTTCGGGTCGTCCGGGAACCGCTGCTCGGCGACCAACGCGTTCTCGGCGTCCCGCGCGAGCAGCTCCAGCCGCTCGTGGACGACGACCGCTTCGACGACGCTCTGCGCCTCGTACGCCCAGTCGCCGCGGAACGCGTGGAGGTCCTCGCGCACCGCCGCGCGGCGCTCCCGCAGCGCCTCGGGGTCGATGGTTCCGGTCGCGGCCGCGTAGGCACCCCGGACCTCGGCGGCCTCCGCGCGGTCGCGGCGCCACTCGTCCAGCGCGTCGAGCGTGGCGACGTCCCCGGGTGGGTCCGCGAGCGCGTCGGCGACGCCCGCGCGGTCAGCCGCGACTTCCTCCGCGACGGCCTCGTTCGGAATCTCCGGCTCCGCCGGCACCGCGGCGAGCAGTTCGCGGCCGCGCTCGTAGTGGTCGGCCGCGAGCGCGTCCGGGACGGGACCGGGGTACGTCGGCGACGCGGGCTCTGCGTCCGGCTCGGCGACGGACTGCAACCGCTCGGTGTCGTACTCGACGCCCCCGTTGTCGTCCCCGACGACCGGCAGGTCCGAACACCCCGCCGTCGTCGCGAGCGCGGCGCTCCCCGCGGCCGCGAGGAACGCGCGCCGGCTCCGCTCGGTCACGACTCGTCACCCCCGCTGTCGGCGACGACCGGGTCGGGGCGTCTATCGCAGCTGCTGCTCCAGCTCGACCCCATCGACGTGACGTCGTCCTCGACGAACGGGAACCGGATGGCGACCGCGACGGTCTGCCTGTCGCCGCTCGAACAGGCCACGTCCGCGGGTCGCAGGTACGAACAGAACGACGTCTGGAAGCCGTCATCCTCCCGCCACACGCCGCGGAAGCGGAGGTCGTAGCACTCCCGGACCGGCCGCTGCTGGAGGAGCGCGGACTCCGAGCCGTAGTCGGTCGCGCGCACGAACGCCTCCAGCTCCTCGGCCGGCCCGCCGTCACCGAACGAGACGTCCGCGAGGTCGTCCTCGGTGGCGACGTACGCGTGGCCGCCGACCGACGGTTCCCCGTCAGCGGGTCGCTCGCCCTTCCAGAACACGGGCTCGGCGGCGGACGCGCGCACGGTTCGGAGTTCGTAGTCGGTTACTCGGTCGCCCCGCCCGCCGCCGGGCGGCTCCTCGAAACCGTCGTCGTCGCTGCTGCTACACCCAGCGAGCGCTACCGCCGTCGCCGTTCCGAGTGCGTGGAGGGCACGTCGGCGAGACCAATCGGGCATCGACGGTGGGTTCGACGCGCCTCCCGAAAGAAGTGCAGGTCGCTAGTCGTCGGTCGTGGCGGCGTCCGCGCCGGCGACCTCCGAGTCCGTGAGGTCGACGTCGCGCCACGTGCCGCGCCGGTACCACAGGTAGGCGATGGCGGCGCCGACGACGTTCGAGACCGCGAACGACAGCCAGATGCCGGTCTCGCCCAGCGACTCCGCGGAGACCCACGCCACCGGGAAGCGAATCACGCCGAGGGTCAGCACGGAGATGGCGGCCGCGGTCAGCGTCTTCCCGGCGCCGCGGAAGCTCCCGGTGTACGCCCGCATGATGCCGATGAACCCGAACGTGAGCGCGACGTACCGGAGGAACTCCGCGCCGATGGAGACCACCTGGTCGGCGTTCTCCTGGCCGGCGCCGACGAACACGGAGACGATGGGTTCGGGCGCCAGGAACACGAGGACGCCGACCACCGTGAGGAGGCCGAACAGGACTTTCGCGGCGAGGGCCGCGGCGGCCTCCGCGCGGTCGGGCTTCCCGGACCCGATGTTCTGCCCGGTCATGGTTTCGACGCCGCGGGCGACGGCGATGGCCGGGAGCACGATGACCGAGAACACCCGCGTACCGATGCCGTACGCGGCCACCACGGGGTCGGAGAACGTCGCGACGATGAACAGCAGGAGGTTCATCGAGAGCGCGCGCCCCGTCCCCTCGATGGACGCGGGGACGCCGATGCGGGCGAGCCGCCGGAGGTACCCGAAGTCCGGCGCCATGTCCCGGAGGTTGATTTCGATGCCGCGGTTGCCGCGGAACATGATGGCGAGGCCGACCACGAGCGCGAGCGCGCGCGAAGAGACCGTTGCAACCGCCGCCCCCTGAATCCCCATCTCGGGGAACGCGACCGTGCCGACGACGGGCGCGTTCTCCACGACGGTCCACCCGAAGATGAGGAACGGGTCGATGACGATGTTCAGCACGACCGACCCGAACATCACCAGCATCGGCGTGATGGTGTCCCCGTAGCCGCGCATCAGCGCGATGAACACGGCGAACCCGAACATCGCCGCCAGCCCGAGCGCGACGACCTCCATGTAACTGGACGCCAGCGGGAGGACGTCCGCGGACGCGCCCATCAACGAGAGGAAGTCCCCGACGAAGAAGTAGCCGACGCCGCCCAACAGCAGCGACGCGAGGACCGCGAACGTGACCGTCTGGGAGGCGGCGTACTCGGCCTGTCGCTCTTCGCCGGCGCCGGTGTACTGGGCGACGAGGACGCTGCCGGCCACCGAGATGCCCATGCCAAGGGAGATGAGCAGGAACACCATCGGGAACGCGAAGCTGATGGCGGCGAGGGCGTCGGTGTTGTACTGGCCGAGCCAGAACGTGTCCGCGAGGTTGTACGCCGTCTGGAAGAGGTTCGTGACGACGATGGGCATCGCGAGGAAGAACAGCGGCTTCCCGATGCCGCCCGACGTCAGGTCGAACTCCTCGGGGCCCTTGAACGCGGCCGCGAGGCTACTCCGCAGCCCCATCAGGCCGTCACCTCGGCGCCGTCGGCGACCAGACGGGTCTCGACGTACTCCGCGAGCGTCTCCCGAATCCGGTCCAGCGGGTGGTTCACGGAGACGCGCCGCGTGTGCGCGCCCTTGATGGTCGTCACGAGGAACTCCGCGGTCGTCTCGGGGTCCACGTCGTCGCGGAACTCGCCGGCCTCGACGCCGGCCGCGACGACCGACTCGATGCGGTCGGCGAGGTAGCCGTCGAAGTCAGTGAGTCGCTCCCGGAACCCCTCGTCGTAGGGCGCCTGCGCCTTGATTTCCAGCATCGCCGTCCGGAAGTCGATGCCGGGGACGTCGCCGCCCTCCGCCAGCGAGAACTCCACGAGCGCGAGCAACTGCTCGCGGTGGGTCTCCCCGGAGACGTCGTCGACGTGGTCGGTGTAGTCGTCGTAGAGGTCCTCCAGGAACGCCTCGAAGAGGTCGTGCTTGCTGTCGTAGTGGTAGTGAATCGTCGCCTTGCTCTTCTCGGAGTTGTCCGCGATGTCCTGCACGGTGAGGTCCGCGTAGCCGTGCTCGCAGAGCGCGCGATACGTCGCCTCCAGAATCTCGTCGGTCGGTTGCGCCGCCATACTGGTCTTACCGGACTTACTGACTATTCAGTCAAAAGCGTTCGGAAGCACGAAGCCGCGTGCCGCTAACTACGCGTGAGAACCACTAACTTGGGTGAACCGGCTCCACGCACTCCGGACACTCCGCGTACACCACCGGGCCGTCGTCGCGCTCGTACTCCACGAGCACCGCGCCCGGCGGGATGGCCGCCCCGCACTCCGGGCACGCGCCGAGCAACTGGGATTCCGTAGACATAGCTTCACTCCATGCACACGCCGCGTCACGGCAAAAAGGCGACCCAACCGGACTGAAAGTGGAACTGGAGCGGTGTCCCTCGTTCACGCTCCAGAGGCGCGGGACCGGATTTGAACCGTTGCGAGAAATGCTCGCTCACTTCAGGAGTGAGAGTTAGCTGTCGAGCATTCGCGCGAACGCAGTGAGCGCGATTCACTGAACGCGAGGCGGAGCCGAGCGTTCAGCCTTTTTAGCGTAGATTTTTGCGCCGAGCGGTGCCCGCAGCGAGCGCGAGGCCGACCAGCGGGAGGCCTCGGAGTACTCGAACGGCGACCAGCGGGAGCCGTGAGAGCGGAGTGAGCGAGGACGCCCGAGGCGCAAAAAGGTACGTGCGCGGGACCGGATTTGAACCGAAGGAAGACTCGCTACGCTCGTCTTCCAGGGTTCAAATCCGTGCCTGCTCCCTCCTTCGTTTTCTCGCTTCGCTCGAAAACTCAGTCAGTGCGCGGGACCGGATTTGAACCGGCGGACCCCTACGGGATAGCGTCCTAAGCGCTACGCCTTTTCCTGGCTTGGCTACCCGCGCGCACTCCGACGTATCCGAGGCAGGCAAATGAGAATTGCGTTACGTCCCGGGGACGCCGAGCGCGTCGAGCGACCCGACGCCGACGAGCGTGAGCGCGGCGAGCACGACGGTTGCGACGGCCCACGCGGCGACGCCGATGATGGCGGCGCGCGTCCAGCCGACGGGGTAGCGCCACTTGATGACGCCGACCCACGCGACGAGCGCGAGCAGGCCGCCGACCAGCGGCACGCCGTCGAGGAGCGCCCACGCGATAGCGCCGAACAGCGCGGTGAGGACCGCGTCCCCGTACTCGCCGGCGCCGGCGACGTAGCTGGCGGCGACGTGGATGGCGACGCCGCCGACGAGCAGGCTCCCCGCGAACACGACCACGGAGTCGTCGATGGGGCCGGCCTGCGCGGGCGTTCCGGCGAACAGTTCCACGAACGCGACTGCGAGCGCGAGCGGTGGGATCGGTGGTCGCCACGAGGTCCGCCCGGCCCTTCAAGCGTCGAGACCGTCGCGCCGGATTCACTCGATTTGCCCCGAGTTCGCCGGCGAAGATTTACGTGCGGCGCGCCGAAGGGAGGGGTATGTACCGGGCGGGCGACGAGTTCGACCAACAACGGTGGCTGGACGACCTCGACAGCGTCGCTGGCGAGCTGGAACTGGACGCGGAAGCGAAGACGACTGCCAAAGACCTCTTCCTGTCGGCGACGCCGGGCGAGGAGCGGTCGAAGCCCGCGGTCGTCGCGGCCAGCGTCTACGCGGGCGCGCTCATCGCGGGCGACCAGCGCTCCCAGACCGCGGTCGCCGAGGCCGCCGACGTCTCCCGGCTCGCCATCCAGCAGCGGTGGAAGGAGTTACTGGAGGAAGCCGGGTTCGACGCGCCCACGTGGTAGACTAGCGGCCGTCGCGGTCGGGCGTGATGTTGCCGTGTTCGTCGATTTCTCCTTGCACGATGCGCGTCGAGGAGATGATGTCGCCGTCCTCGGCGCGGACGTGGTCGACGACTTCGATGTCCAGCGGGTCGTGGCCGCGCTCCTCGCGGATGTCGTTGATGCGCTCGCCCGTCGCCTTCGTCTCCGGCGAGACCACGAGCACGTCGAATTTGGGCTCCGTGGCGATGCCGGTGGGCTCCTCCAGCTTCCGCACCTCGAACTCGCTGCCGTAGTCCCCGGCGATGGCCGCGAGTTCGTCCTGGAGGTCCTGCTCGCGTTCCTCGAACGGCCGGACCGCGCGGTCGACGCTGCGCGTCTGTGCGGCGAGTTCGTCGCTGGTCAACCCGACGGTGACGTCACCGAGTTCGAACGCGCGCTCGAAGAGCTTGCGGTGGCCGTCGTGAATCGGGTCGAACGTCCCACCGAGGGCGACGTTCATACGCCGGCGGAAGACCCCGCCGCGTTTACCAGTTTGGGTTCAGGAGCGCTGTTCGTCCTCGTCGCCGTCGTCGGCGGCTTCGACCTCGATGCGGACGGGTTCGTCGGCGGCGTCGGCGTCCTCGCTGCCGAGGTGCGCGTCGAGGTTGAACACGGTGTTGAGTTCGTCCTGCACGCGGCCGACGACGCCGCCCACGAGGTCGCTGGGCGCGATGGCGGTGTACTCGTAGGGGTTGTTGCCGGCGCCCTCGCTCTGACGCTTGCGGCGCTCGACGACGTCCTCCTCGGCGAGCTCCGCGAGCGCCTCGCGGACCGTCGAGGGGTACAGCCCCGTGCCGTCGGCGACCTCCTCGCTGGTGCTCCACGGGTGCTGGCGGAGGTAGACGAAGATGCGCGCCCGCGTCTCCGTGTCGAGCACCCACGAGAGGATGTCGACGACCCCCTGGTCGAAGCCCGCGACGGCGCGCTCTTTCTCCTCCCCGAGTCGGTCCCGCGGCGACTGGTCCTCCCCCGCTGTCTCGTCGGTAGTGTCCTCGGACATGCGTCGTCTCGTTCGGGTCAAAAGCGACGTGTGGATGAAAAGCTCTTCGCCCCCCGCGGGCTCGCCCGGTACCACTCAGAGGACCAGCGACTCGTACAGCGCCGCTTCCCCGGCTTCGGCGAGCAGCCGGCGCTGCGCGCTCGCGCCCGACTCCGCCTCGTAGACGTCCCGGATGCCGGCGACGCCGAGGCGCTCGCACTCGCGCTCGACGACCTCGCCCAGCGACACCTCGCCGCCGGCGTCCCGCCGGACGAACGCCGCGTCGTGGCCGTGTCGGGTCGCCCGCCACTTGTTCTCGTCTAAGACCTCGCGGCGGAGCGCGCCGCTCGGGTCGCCGTCCCCGAAGACGTCCGTGACCGTGGGTTCGGCGGCGTCCTCGTAACGCTTCGCGTAGTCCACGACGAGCGCGTGCGTGTACTCCACGAACGCCTGCACCGTCTCGGGGTCGGCCTGCCCGTCGGGCGCCCGGACTTCGACGGTGCCGTGCCCGGAGTGCGGGCGCACGTCGTACCAGAGTTCCCCGCGGTCCTCGATGGCGCCGTTCTCCACCATCAGGCGCTCGAAGCGGTCGAAGTCCGCGTAGGAGTCGAACTCGGTGGGAATCCCGGTGTTCGGGAGCCCCTCGAAGATTTTCGCGCGCGCCGACGCCAGCCCCGTGTCGAAGCCGTTCCAGAACGGCGAGTTCGCCGACAGCGCCAACATCACGGGGACGTGCCAGCGCAACTGGTTCGCCACCCACACCGCCTTGTCCGCGTCGTCCACGCCGACGTGGACGTGCAGGCCGGCGGTCGTGTTGCGGTGCTGTGGGTACTGGATGCGTTCGAGCTGGGAGCGATAGCGGGGCTTCTCGGCGTGCTCGTGTTCGCGCCAGCGAGCGCCCGGGTGGAGGCCCGCGGCGGCGATGCGGTAGCCGTTGGCCTCGGCGTGCGCGACCAGCGCCGCCCGCACGTCCCGGACCGCGTCTGCGGCGTCGCCCGGGCCGTCGAGCTTGGGCGTCTGCGTCTCCACGACGAACTTGAACAGCTCGTGGTCGAGGCGTCCCTCCAGCAGCTCCGGCGGCTCTGCCTCGTAGACCAGCCGGTCGGTGCCGGCCGTCGGGACGCCGTCCTCGCCGACGACGAAGAACTCCTCCTCGACGCCGAGCGTCCCCAGTTCCGCGAACGCTTCCGGCGAACCCACGTCCATGCTGGCGGGAGTTACCCGTGGCGGCCGTAAATAGTTCTGGAAGTCGGCGGAGCTACCGGGTGTCTCCCCCTCGACCTATCGCGGCTACTTCGGCGTCGCGACGACCGCGAGGTGGTCGTCGTGGTGTGGCTCCAGCCGGTCGGTCGAGAGCACCTCGTACCCCTCGCGGAGCCGCTCCAACACGTCCTCGAAGACGGCCTCGGGCTCGCGCGTGACGTCCTCGCTGCGCGCCTTGATGGCGCCGACGAACCGGCCGTCGTCGGCGAGGAACTGCCGGTTCGCGAGCGCGACGTCGGCCTGCCCGCGCGTCGCCACGTCCTGCACGATGGCATCCAGCCTGGACTCGACGACGTGGGCGTACGTTTCGGGCTTGCGCGCGTCCTTCAGCAGCGGGAAGAGGTTCCCGCGGTCCTCGGCGACGCCGAGCAGGTCGCGGACGGGCCGCGGCGCGAACTCGACGGCGTACGTTGGGCCCGCGAAGTCCGCGACGTGGCTCACGGTCGTCCCGTTCGCCGCGCCCAAGTAGAGCACGCCGTCACCGCCGGACAGGCCCGTGTCGAGGCCGTGCGCGAACGTCGCGCCGAGCTTCGAGCGGGACGCGTCCCAGCGCCGCCACCCCTCGACGACGGGCTCGCCGTACACCGGCTCGCCGCGCGTCGCGAGCACTTCCTCGCCATCGAACTCGCGGCGCTGGACGCCCTCTGGGAGACTCATTCCGTATCACGAGCGCGGATGCGCTCGATGCGTTCGTCCAGCTCCTCCCGCAACTCGGGCCGCAGGTCCCCCGAGTAGTGGTCGATGCGCGCGGCGATAGAGAGCTTCCCGGCCAGTGCGCGCGCCGCCGACCCCCGGTGCTCGGGGTGGGTGTTGCGCACGTAGTCGTGCGTGTAGATGGCGCCGTGCTTCGGCGACGGCGCATGCCCGCGGAGGTGCGCGAACAGCGCGTCCTCCGCGCCAAGCACCTGCACCGTGCCGCTGGGCTGTTTCGCGAGGTCGTCGAGGCCGCCCGCCAGCGCAATCAGGCGCGCGGCGAGCATCGGCCCCGCGAGGTTCGAGAGGTTCGGCGCGACCGTCGGCGCCTGCCGCTCGACGTACTCGCGGACATCGTCGCGCTCGTCGGCGAGGCCCGCGACGCGCTCGCAGAGCGCGACCGCGCGCTCCTCGGTGGCGTTCTCCGGCTCGCGCTCCGCGACCTCGCGCGCGCCCTCGACGCCGCTGTCCACGTCCGCGAAGACGCTGCCCGCCCACTCCGTGCCGCGCTCGGCGAGCTCGTTGGCGGCGTCCGCGAGGTCCGCGGCCGCGCGCACCGCGTGAATCAGTTGTTGGTCGTCGGCGGCCTCGCGCTCGCGGACGGCGGCCCGCGTCCCCGCCAGCGTCGCGTCCCGCAGCAGCTCGTAGTACTCGTCGGCGTCGTCGGCGAACCCCGCGTCGACGGCCCGCTCGGGCCAGTCCGCGGGCGCGTCCGCCTCGCCTTCGCGGACGGCTTCGCCCATCGCGGCGGCGTCGCCGGGCTCGACGCCGACGAACCACCCCTGTTCAGTCATGTGCAGGCGTACCGGCCGCGCGGGGTTAAACCCACTCGTGTGGCGTCAGCACCGCCGCCCCTCACGTCGGCTGCGGACCGCCGCCCCCGCTGGGCTCGATGCGGCGGACGACGCCCTCGGCGCCGGACTTCAGTTTCACGCGCGCGCCCTCCGGGTCGGCTTCGCCGAGCACCGCGCCGACTTCGCCCTCGATGGGTTCCTTGCCGTGTCCCTGTTCGATGACCACGTGCAGTCCCTTCTTCAGCTCGTTCGGGTGCGGGTACTCCGGTGGCTGTTCGGTCATGCGCGAGCCGTCGAACGCCCCGCCCAAGATACTGCTGGCCGTTTTAAGTTCCGGGCGGCTGTGTCGTCGTACATGAGCGCACCACCGGGACCGTCCGAGAGCCAAAGGGACTTCTCGGACCTCTTCGACGAACTCGAAGACTTAGACGACCACGTCGAGGACGACGAAGCCCGCCAACAGCTCCGCGAAGTGAAGGAGATGGCGACGGACATGCAGCCCGAGGGGACGTTCGGCCGCGTCATCTACGGCTTCGACGCCAACGATCTCGCGGAAGCCCTGCTGGGAAGCCTCCTGTTCGGCATCCCGATGGCCGTCGAAGGCGGCACCAACGAGGCCGGCGAGTTTCTCGCCGGCCACCTCCCGTTGCTCGTGGGGAGCCTCGCAAGCACCGTCGTCATCGTTTACGGCCTGCTGTACGTCGCGCAGTTCCAGGACGTCCGCGTCGCGGACCCGATTCTCGGCGTCATCCCGCGCCGCCTCGTCGGCGTCCTCGGCGCGTCCACGGTCACGGCGACGCTGTTGTTGACCGCGTGGGGCCGCATCTCGTGGACGGACCCGATGCTCGCCGCGTCCACGGTCGCCGTCGCGCTCCTCCCGATGGCCATCGGCGCCGCCCTCGGCGACATCCTCCCCGGGAGCTAGCTACCGGTCGGCGACGCCGAAAGACAACGGTTAAAACGCGTCCGGGCGCAAAACAACGTATGAGCGAAACCGAAACCGAAGCCAAACGGGCGCGCAAGTGCGTGTCCTGTGGCATCAACATCTCCGGCACGACCGCCGCCGCGTTCAAGTGCCCGGACTGCGGCCAGCAGATCTACCGCTGCGCGAAGTGCCGCAAGCAGAGCAACCTCTACGAGTGTCCCGACTGCGGGTTCCGGGGGCCGTAACGATGGGGAAGGTCGCCGCCGTCCTCAAGGTCATGCCGGAGAGCCCCGACGTCGACCTCGACGACCTCGAGGAGCGCCTCTCGGAGTCCCTCCCCGAGGGCGCGAAGATCAACGGCGTCGAGACCGAGGAGGTCGCGTTCGGCCTCACCGCGCTCCTCACGACGGTCATCGTGCCCGACGACGCGGGCGGCACGGAAGCCGTCGAGGAGGCCTTCTCGAACGTCGACGACGTCGAGAGCGTCGGCGTCGAGGAAGTCGGCCGCATCTAAGCGCTCGCAGTTCGCTCGGCGAACGCGCTGTTCTTCCGTAATTCCGCCGCTCACCACGTCCGAGTCCGGAGCCGCTGGCGACCGCGTTCTCGGTGCGCGTCGCCCCGGTGGACCCCCCGGTCTGCGAGTGTTCTCCGCCGGCAGGCGATAGGTGTTTACTGCCGGGTCGGCTTCCTGCTACCATGCTACCGCCCGGTGCGGACGCCGTCGTCGTCCGGCACGGCGACGTCGGCGTGAAGTCGAGTTCGGTGCAGTCGGACATGGAGCGCCGGCTCCGCGAGAACCTCCAAGCCATCCTCGACGACCGCGGGATTCCGGGCGACGTCGAACGCGAGTGGGGCCGCCTGCTCGTGCGCACGCCCGACCCGGACGCCGCCGCGGACGCCGCCGCCGACACGTTCGGCGTCGTCTCCGCGAGCCCCGCGCTCTCGGTGCCCGCGGAGCTGCGCTCGATTCGCGGCGCGCTCGCGCTGACCGCCCGCGAGTGCTACGACGGCGGCGCGTACGCCGTGGACGCCCGCCGCGTCGGCGACCACGACTTCGGCAGCCACGACGTCAACCGCGAGGGCGGGGACGCCGTCTGGCACGCCGTCGAGCAGGACGTCCGACCGGAAGTCGACCTCGACGACCCCGACGTCACGTTCTCCGTGGAGGTCCGCCACGAGGAGGCGTTCGTCTTCGTGGAGCACCGCGACGGCCCCGGCGGGATGCCGCTGGGCACGCAGAAGCCGCTGGTCGCGCTCGTCTCCGGCGGCATCGACTCGCCGGTCGCGGCGTGGGAGGCGATGAAGCGCGGCTCGCCGGTCGTCCCGCTGTACCTCGACCTCGGGCCGTACGGCGGCCCCGACCACCGCGCCCGCGCCGAGGAGACGGCGCGCAACCTCGCGGCGTACGCGCCGAACTTCGACCTGCGGCTGCGCGTGGCCGACGCCGGCGACGCGGTCGAACGCCTCGGCGACGAGGTCGGTCGCACGCGGATGCTCTCGTACCGCCGGTTCATGTACCGGGTCGCCGAACGGCTCGCCGAACAGGTCGGCGCCGTCGGCGTCGTCACGGGTGAGTCGCTGGGGCAGAAGTCCAGTCAGACCGCCGCGAACTTCGCGGTCGTAGACCGCGTCACCGACCTCCCGGTCCACCGGCCGCTGTTCGCGCTCGACAAGCAGGAGATAATCGCTCGCGCCCGCGAGGTCGGCACGTACCGCGACTCCACGCTGAACGTCGGCTGCGAGCGCCTCGCGCCGAACCAACCGTTGACGGCCGCGTCCATGGAGAGCGTCCGCAAGGACGAACCCGACGACCTCTTCGCGTGGGCCGACGCGGTCGCCGACGGCATCGAAGTCTCGGAGGGGGTGCCGGCGTGACGCGCGTCTGCATCGTCGGCAAGCCGGAGGTGGACCTTCGCACGGAGCTGTTCGCGTACGAAACCGCGCGGCGCGCACTAGCGACCTACGACGTGAGGTCGCCGTACGAGAACACGGTCGCCGTGGACACCGTGAGCCTCGGCGCCGCGGTGTCGCTTTTGAACGACCTGAACTGGTATCTCGTCCGGCTCGCCGAGGAGGCGTTCGTCCTCGAACCGTCCGTGGCCGACGACGAGTGGCTCTCCCGCGACCTCGCCGCGGCCGTCCGGGACGGGGACGTGCGCGCGCCGGAGACGGACGCGCGGCTGAAGGTCTACGGCGTGGAGGACGGCGAACTCGTCGAGCCGATGTACGTCACGCGCGTGCAGGGCGAGCGTCCCGACTACGACCTCCGGGACGTCGAGGAGACCGTGGTCGTGCGCGTGACAGAAGCCGAGTTCGAGGCGTAATCAGGCGTCGAAGACGCCCGCGGAGAGGTAGCGCTCGCCGGAGTCCGGGAACACCGTAACCACGAGCGGGCAGTCGTCGTAGTCGGGCGTGCCGCCGTCGGCGAGGGCGTCCTCGTCGATGCCGGCGTCCGCGAGGTCGGCGGCGTCGAAGTCGGCTTCCGGGCAGTTCAGCCCGGGTTCGGCGATGCGCTCGGCGACGCGCTCGGCGGCGACGTAGGCGGCGCCGCTGGACTGCCCGACGAGGATGCCCTGCTCGCGCGCGAGCTCGCGGACGGTCGCCTCGGCGTCCTCGACGGCGACGCGCTCCACGGTGTCGATGAGGTCGCGGTCGAGGAGGTCGCTGACGAACCCCGGTCCCATCCCCTGGAAGTCGTCGTCGCCGGACTCGCCGGTCGAGAGCACGGCGTTCTCCTCGGGTTCGACCGCGACGACCTCCATGTCGGGGTACTCCTCCTTGAGCCGGGTCGCGGTGCCCGTGATGGTCCCACCGGTACCGACGCCGGCGACGAACGCGTCTATCTCGCGGCCCTCCACTTGGTCGATTATCTCCTCGGCGGTCGTCCGGTAGTGCGCCCGCGGGTTCGCGGGGTTCTCGAACTGGCTGACGCGGAACCCGCCGTCCTCGGCGGCCATCCGGTCGGCGCGCTCGTTGGCGGTCTCCATGCCGCCCTCGACGAGTTCGAGGTCCGCGCCGTACGCGCGCAGCAGGCGGCGTCGCTCCTCGGACATCGACGCCGGCATCACGATGGTGAGGTCGTAGCCGCGCGCGGCAGCGACGACCGCGAGGCCGATGCCCGTGTTCCCGCTGGTGGCCTCTACGAGGCGGTCGCCCGGCGAGACGTGGCCCTCGCGCTCCGCGGCCAGCACCATCTCTCGGGCGGGCCGGTCCTTCGCGGACCCCCCGGGGTTGAACGCCTCGAGTTTCGCCGCGACGGTCGCGCCCTCGGGAGCGGGGACGCGGACCAGCGGCGACCCGATGGCTTCGAGGATGCTGTCCTTCATTAGCCACGTCTAGGTAGTCCCCCACTAAACGTGTGGCGGGCACCGTCAGTCCTCGCCGCCTTCGACACCGGCCTACCCGGCCGCGTAGACGGCCGCCCAGCGCGGGCCGGCGCGCCGCGAGAGGCCCACCCCGACCGCGGCGAGGGCGGCGCTGGCGGCGACGAGCGTGCCGGCGTACGCCCCCGAAATCGGGCCGGAGACGGTGGCGAACGCGACCAGTAGCACCGGGACGAGGGGGACGGCGACGCCGGCCGTGAACAGCGCGAACCGCCGGACGTCGAAGAGGAACTCGTTCGGGTCGAAGCCCGCCAGCGCGACCGTCACGCCGAACAGGTACACCGAGAGCCCGCCGAGCAGCGCCAGCCCGACGGCGGCGTCCACCAGCGATACGTCGTAGATGGCGAGCACGACGACGTAGGCGGCCACCGACGTGGGGAGCCCGGTCAGCAGGAACGCGGTGCGCTTCGCGCGGAACACCGCCGGCACCGACACCGGCAACAGGAGGTACTCCTCGACGCTGTCGAACTGCGTCAGCCAGTTGTACGTCGTGAACGCGCTCAGCGCGAGGACGGTCCCGAAGAAGACGCCGGGCTTCGGGGTGACGCCAACGATGCGCGCGGCGACGTCCACGAGGAACGCCGCGAGCGCGAGCAGAATCGCCGCCGACACGACGGGCTTGAGGAGGCCGCCGCTGGAGCGTGCGAGGTCCAACAGCGTGCGCGCGACGAGCCCGTTCTCGTCGCCGATGGCGTCCGCGAGCGGCCCGAACTGGTTCGGTCGGGTCTCGGCGGGGTCGCGGTGCGTCGGGACGTAGACGGCGAGCGCCGCGGCGCCGGCGGCGAGCGCGGCCGCCAGCACCGCGAGCGCGTGCAGGAAACTGGTGGCGACGACGGCGTTCCACGCGGCGGCCGCGTTCCCCGTCGCCCAGACCGCTCCGGCGCCGCCGGCGACGACGACACCGAGCGCCCACGACGGGACGCCGCGCGTGCGGGCCGCGATGGCCGCGAACGTGGCGACCATCCCGACGACGAACGCGACCAAAAGCGACACCCACAGCGAGCCCAGCGCCGCCGGCGCGAGCGCGCCCGTCGCGACCAGCGGCGCGAACCCCGCGCAAATCGGTAGCAAGAACAACACCGCGTAGTAGGCGGCGTCTTTCACGAGGAACGCGCCGAGCAGCCGGCGCCGCGACAGCGGCAGGTAGCCCGCCGTCGAGAGCAGCACCTCGGTCTCGCCGAGCGCGCGCTCCAGGAGGTCGTCGCCGACCAGTCCGGCGGTCCCCGTGTAGAGGCCGAACGCGAGCGCGAGCACGCGCGCGCCGTCCGCGATTGCGGCCGCGTCCGTGCCGGTGAACTGGAGCGCGCCGACGGTCGCCGCGCTCGCGACCGCGACGAACACGGGGACCGCGCCGAAGCGCTGGCCGCCGAACAGCGCCGCGTGCAGGCGGTGTTCCTCGCGGGCCATCGCGCGCAACACCAGCCACGTCCTCGACGCCATCACTGCACCCCGCCCGCCGGCGTGTCCCGCGGGTCCGCGCCCTCCACGGCGTCGAGGAACGCGTCCAGCAGGTCAGTCTCGGTGTCGGCGACGTCGCGCTCCGCGACGACCCGGCCGTTCGTCACGATTCCGACCCGCGAGCAGACGTCCTCGGCGACGTCGATGTTGTGCGTCGAGAGGAACACCGCGTTGCCGTCCTCGGCGTACGACCGGAGGTAGCGCTTGACCTGCTCCTGGACGATTGGGTCGAGGTTCGCCAGCGGCTCGTCGATGACCACCACGTCGGGCTCGTGGACGAACACCTGCGTCAGCATCACCTTCTGCTGTTGGCCCCGCGAGAGGTCCGCGCACAGCGTGTCCAGTTTCGCCGCGAATCCGAGGCGCTGGCTCCACTCCTCGACGCGCTCGGCCACCGTCTCGTCGTCCAGACCGCGCACGCGCCCGACGAACTCGAAGAACTCCGTGGGCGTGAGGAAGCTCGGCGGCGTCTGCTGCTCGGGAAGGACGCCGACCCGGCGCCGCGTCTCGACGGGCTCGTTCGCGGGGTCCGTCCCCAACACCGCCGCGCGGCCGCCGTCCGGGCGGAGCTGGCCGGTCAGAATCTCGATGGTCGTCGTCTTCCCGGCGCCGTTCGGCCCGAGGAACCCGTACACTTCGCCGCGGTCGACCGCGAGGTCGAGTCCGTCCACGGCCCGCACGTCCCCGTAGGCCTTCCGCAGGGAGTCGGCCTCGATGACACTCATCACCGCGGACTGGTACGTGCTCGCAAATGAGTCTGTGGGGCCGTCGCCGCGAGCGCGAGCCTTTTGCCCGCGCCACGCCAACTGATAGCTATGAGCCTGAACACGATGGAGCCGAACCCGGCGTGGGACGCGAAGTCCTACCCGGAGGTCGTGGAAGCGTTCGAGAGCCTCGGCGACGACGTGACCGTCCACGTCTGGGGCGCCGACTGGTGCGGCGACTGCCGCAGCCAGCTCCCGGACTTCGCGGCCGCGCTGGACGCCGCGGGCGTCGAGAACGTCGAGCAGTACCCCGTCGAGCGCGAGGACGGCGAGAAGTACGGCCCGAAGGTCGAGGAGTACGGCATCGAACTCATCCCGACCATCATCATCGAGCGCGACGGCGAGGAGCTCGCGCGCTTCGTCGAGGAGGAGAGCGTCTCGCCGGCGGTCTACCTCGCCGAGCAGCTCTAGGCGCGGAACTCCGCGAGCCACTCCGCGATTTCTGCGGTCGTCGTCACGGGCGGCGAGCACGCGCGCCGGCAGACGTACGCCGCGGGCTCGCCGTCGGCCGCGCTCCGCTCGGCCCACACCGGCGGCGCGTCCCCGAGTCCGAGGTCCTCCAGCCACGCCGCTAGCCCGGACTCCGCGGGCGGCCGAACGGTCAGTAGGCGGTGCGGGAGGTACGACGCCCCAATCGTCTCGCGCCACTCGCGGGGGAGCGCGTCCGCGGCGACCGTGACCTCCAGGAGCCCCTCGGCGCGGGTATCGGCGGCGAGCGCGAGCGTCGCGTGGCTCGTCGGCGTGGTCTCCGCGCGGCCGCCGTACCGTTCGAGCATCGCGCCCGCGGCGTCCCCGTAGCCCGCGTCGGGGTCGAACGCGTCCAGCGCGAGCAGGGTTTCGGCGGCGACGCCGACGGGGGACGGCGTCGGCCCGTCGGCCACGTCCTGCGAGCGCACGCCCACGTCCTCGACGGATTCGGGCGTCTCGTAGAGCGCGCCGGTCTCCGCGTCGTAGCACTCCGCGAGCAGGGCGTCCGCGAGGTCGAGCGCGAACCCGAGGTGGTCGTGGTCGCCGGTCGCCTCGTAGGTCGCGAGCGCGCCTGCCGCGAGGTACGCGTAGTCCTCCGCGTAGCCCACGCCGGCGACGTCCCCGTCTATGACCCGGCGAGACAATCGCTCGCCGTCCCACAGCGTCCCGCGGACGTACTCGATTGCGTCGGCGGCGCGCTCGGCGTACGAGTCGTCGAGCGCGAGGCCGGCTTCCGCGTACGCTCGCGCCATCAGGCCGTTCCAGCCTGCGAGCACCTTCTCGTCGCGCGCAGGCCGTGGCCGGTCCTCGCGAGCCACGCGCAGGCGCTCCGCTGCGGCGTCGAGCGCGCTCGCAATCTCGCCCTCGGAGCGCTCGAAGTCGTCCGCGAGTTCGGACAGGGTCGCGGACACCGTGAGCACCGTCTGCCCGTCCTCGAAGTTCCCTGCCGCGTCCACGCCGTATCGCGCGCAGAAGACGTCCGCGAGGAAGTCGTCCGACTCGTCGCTGGGCGCTTCGCCGGCGTACTCGCCAATCGCGTCCGCCACCTCGTCGGGCGTCCACACGTAGAACGCGCCCTCCTCGTGGTCACCATCGGGATTCGAGGGCGGCGCGCTGCGGGCGTCAAGCGTCGCGTAGAAGCCGCCGTCGGGGTGGCCGAGTTCGCGGTCCACGAACGCCAGCGTCTCGTCGACCACGTCGGCGTACCGCTGGTCGCCGAACAGCCGGTAGCCGTCGACGTACAACTCGGCGAGCGCGGCCTGGTCGTACAGCATCTTCTCGAAGTGCGGCACCGTCCAGTCGGCGTCCGTGCAGTAGCGGTGGAAGCCTCCGCCGAGGTGGTCGAAGAGGCCGCCGTCGGCCATCGCGTCGAGCGCGTGCCGGGCGGCGTCGCCGTAGCGCGTCCCCATCTCGCCGTCACCTCGCTCTCGATGGTGAGCGCGTAGCAGCGCGCTCACGCGGCCGGCCTGCGGGAACTTCGGCGCGCGCCCGAACCCGCCGTGGTCGCCGTCCGCGGCGCGCGCGAGTTCGTCCGCGGCGGCGAGCAGCGGGCTCTCGTCGCCGACCTCGATGGGGTCGGGCAGCGACTCCAGTTCGCCGCGCGCGGTGCTCATCCACTGGTCGGCGCGCTCCTCCAGCTCGTCGCGGTTCTGGTCCCACTCTTTGGCGACGCGCTTCGTCAGCGGGAGGAAGCCGGGCTGGTTTCGCTCGGCCTCCTTCGGGAAGTACGTCCCGACGTAGAACGGCTCCTTCTCGGGCGTGAGGAACGCCGACAGCGGCCAGCCGCCGCCACCGCGGACGGCCTGACAGACGGTCATGTACAGCGAGTCGACGTCCGGGCGCTCCTCGCGGTCGACCTTGATGGGGACGAAGTGCTCGTTCAGCACCTCGGCGACCTCGGGGTCGGAAAAGGACTCCTCCTCCATGACGTGACACCAGTGGCACGCCGAGTAGCCGATGGAGAGGAAGATGGGGACGTCGCGCTCGCGGGCGGCCTCGAACGCTTTCTCGTCCCACGGCTGCCAGTGCACGGGGTTGTCGGCGTGCTGGCGGAGGTACGGGCTCGCGGTCTCGTCGAGCCGGTTCCGCGCGGTGGGGTCGGACATACCCCAACGAGGGCGCGCCGGCGGGTAAAACCCACTCTCGCGGCACGCCCGATACACGAACGCGTACAACACGCTGGCGGAGTAGGGGAAGATTTACACTTGCTTGCTTACTCTCACCGGACATGACCGAACGAGTCCTGCTGGTCGGCGGCGGCGGCCGCGAGCACGCCATCGCCGACGAACTCGCGGGCGACTGCGAACTGTACGCGGCCGCGGGCAACCGCAACCCGGGCATCGCCGAACTCGCGGACGGCTTCCGCGAACTCGACACCGAGGACCCCGACGCGGTCGTCGATTACGCGCTGGACGTGGACGCGACGCTCGCCGTCGTCGGCCCGGAGGGACCGCTGGCCGCGGGCGTCGTGGACGCGCTCGACGACGAGGACGTCTACGCGTTCGGCCCGAAGCAGGCCGACGCCCGCATCGAGACGGACAAGACGTTCCAGCGGGAGTTCATGGCCGAGCACGACGTCCCCGGCCAAGCGGCGTTCGAGACGTTCGAGGATTCGGACGCGGCCGCCGACTACGTCGAGTCCGTCGAGGGCGACGTCGCCGTCAAGCCCGCGGGCCTGACGGGCGGGAAGGGCGTCCGCGTCACCGGCGACCAACTGTCCAAGGCGGAAGCGGCCGACTACGTGCGTTCCTCCGAGCACGACGAGTGGGTCGTCGAGGAGCGCCTCGTCGGCGAGGAGGTCACCGTGCAGGCGTTCGTCGCGAACCGCGACGTCCGGCCGACGCCGGTCGCCCACGACCACGGCCGCGCGCTCGAAGGCGACGAGGGCGCGAACACGGGCGGCATGGGAAGCTACACCGGCCCGGACTGGACGCTCCCGTTCGTCACCGACGACGAGTACGAGGCCTGCGTTGACACGCTGGAAGCCGTCGTGGACGCGCTCCCGAAGTACCGCGGCGTCCTCTACGGCCAGTTCATGCTCACCGACGACGGCCCGAAGGTCGTGGAGTTCAACGCGCGCTTCGGCGACCCCGAGGCGCTGAACACGCTCCCGACGATGGAGACGCCGCTCATCGACGTGCTCACGGCGGCCCGCGACGACGACCCGCTCCCGGACCCCGAGTTCGCGGACGTCGCCACCGTCTGCAAGTACGTCGTCCCCGACGGCTACCCGACGAATCCCGAGGGCGGCACCCGCGTCACCATCGACGCCGCCGACCTCGACGACGCCGAGCTGTTCTACGCGAGCGTGGACGCCCGCGAGGACGGCATCTACACCACCACGTCGCGGTCGTACGCCGTCGTCGGGTTCGGCTCCTCGATTCCCGACGCCGAAGCCGAGGCCAGCGCCGCGCTCGGCGACCTCCCCGAAGGACTGCGCGTGCGCCGCGACATCGGCACGGACGCGCTGCTGCAGGAGCGCATCGACCACATGGACGACGTCCGCGGCGAGTAGCTTTCGCCAATCCGGAACCGCCACCTGGTTCTTTAAGACCGCCACGCGTAGTCGCCGGTATGACGAGCGAGGAAGTCACGCGACTGCTACGGAAGGCGTACGGCGACGAAATCGAGGCCGTGATGAACTACATGACCAACTCCATCGTCCTCGACGGCGTGCGCGCCGAGGAGATCAAGGAGTCCCTCCAGACGGACATCCAGGAGGAACTCTCCCACGCCGAACAGCTCGGCGAGCGGCTCAAGCAACTGGACGAACAGCCGCCCGCGTCCGCGGAGTTCGAAGCCCACCAGCACAGCCTCCAGCCGCCCGAGGACACCACCGACGTGCTGTCGGTCATCGACGGCGTGCTCGACGCCGAGGAGGACGCGATCGACACGTACCGCGACCTCATCGACGCCGCCGAGGACGCCGACGACCCCGTCACGGAGGACCTCGCGGTGACGATTCTCGCCGACGAGGAAGCCCACCGCACGGAGTTCCGCGGCTACCGCAAGGAGTACCGCTCGGACTGACGCGTTTCGCGCTGCTTTTGCCGCCGCCCGCCCTCAGCTACGGCCATGAACGTCGCTTTCGTCGTCGCCGCGACGCTGACCGGCATCGCCGTCGGCGTGGTGTTCGCGTCCCTCCGCATCCCGATTCCCGCGCCGCCGTCGCTGGCCGGCGTCATGGGCATCGTCGGCATCTGGCTGGGCTACCGGCTCGTCAAGCACTTCGGCTTCGGCTTCGACCTGCTGGACGCGCTGGGCGTGTAGCTGCCGGACTAGTCGCGTTCTCGCCGAGAAAGATTCGGAGACGGAGCGCCGTCAGTACGAGCGGACCTTCGGTTCGTAGGTCTGCTCGTCGCCTTCGAGGATGACCGGGCGGTACCAGAGTTCGGGCTCGCCGTCGTTCCACGAGACGAGCGTGTGCTTGAGGTACTCGTCGTCCTTGCGCTCCTGATGCTCCTTGCGCCAGTGCGCGCCGCGGAACTCCTCGCGAGCGAGCGCGCCCATCGTGATGGCCTCCGCGACGTCCAGCAGGTTCCGCGTCTCGATGGTGTGCTGGAGGTCGGTGTTGAACGTCCGGGACTTGTCCGCGACGTAGACGTCCTGGTAGCGCTCGCGGGCGTCCTGGATGTCCCGGAGCGCCTGCTTGAGGTTCTCCTCCTCCCGGAACACGTTGACGTTCTCCGTCATCGACTCCTGGAGGTCCGCGCGCACGTCGGCGTGGTTGACGCCGTCCTCGCGCTCCAGCAGCGTCTCGATGCGCTCGCGCTCGGTCTCCGCGGTCGCTTCGACGACCGCCTTCGGGTCGCTGGCGGGGTTCTCGACGGCGCCACCGTCGGCGGCGGCTTCCTTCGCGCCGGGCTCGCCGACCGGCACGCCGAGGTCTTCGCGCTCGGCGTCCGGCTCGGGGCCGGTCTCGATTTTCGGCTCGGGCATGTCCGCGCCCGCGGCGTGGCGGCCCGCGCGAGCGCCGAACACGAGCAGCTCAGGGAGCGCGTTCCCGCCGAGGCGGTTGCCGCCGTGGAGGCTCACGCACGCGCACTCGCCGGCCGCGTAGAGGCCGTCGATGCACGTCTCGCCGTGCTCGTTGACCTCGATGCCGCCCATCGCGTAGTGCTGGCCGGGCTTGACCGGCATCGGCTCCTCCAAGCCGTCCACGCCCTCGAAGTCGCGCGCGAGGTGGAGGATGTTCTCCAGCCGGTCGGTGATGCGCTCCTCGCCGAGGTGGCGCATGTCGAGGTAGACGTACTCGTCCTCGACGCCGCGGCCCTCCTGCACTTCCGTGAGTTCCGCGCGCGCCACCACGTCGCGGGACGCGAGCTCGCCGTCGTTGGTCGCGTACCCGTACTCGAACATGAAGCGCTCGCCCTCGGAGTTGTAGAGGATGCCGCCCTCCCCGCGAACGCCCTCGCTGATGAGGACGCCCGTCGAGGGGAGCGTCGTCGGGTGGAACTGAATCATCTCCATGTCCTCCATCGGGACGCCAGCGCGGTACGCGATGGCGACGCCGTCACCGGTGTTGGCGACGGCGTTCGTCGTGTGGTCGAACGCCTGCCCGAGGCCGCCGGTCGCCAGAATCACGCCGTCGCGGGCGCGGAAGCCCGCGATTTCGCCGCTCTGGACGTCCCACGCGACGACGCCGTGGCAGTCGCGCTCGTTGGGGTCGTCCTCGTCCGTGACCGCGACCTGGCTGACGTACCACTCGTCGTACACCTCGATGCCTCGCTTGACCACCTGCTCGTACAGCGTGTGGAGCATGTGGTGGCCGGTCTCGGCGCCCGCGTACGTCGTCCGCGGGAAGGAGAGGCCGCCGAACGGCCGCTGGCTGACCGTGCCGTCCTCCTCGCGGGAGAACGGCATCCCCCAGTGTTCCAGCTGGATGACCTCCTCGGGGGCGTCCTGCGCGAACGTGTCGACTGCGGGGGCGTCGCCGAGGTAGTCCGACCCCTTCATCGTGTCGTACGCGTGGTCCTCCCAGGAGTCGCCGTCCTGCAGGGCGGCGTTGATGCCGCCCTCCGCGGCGCCCGTGTGCGAGCGCACCGGGTGGAGTTTCGTGACGATTGCTACGTCTGCGCCTTCCTCGTGGGCGGCGATTGCGGCTCGGAGCCCCGCGCCGCCGCCGCCGACTACGATTACGTCGTGCTCGTACATGTTACCAGAATTTGAGGTTCTGCTTGACCGCTTCGCGCTTCAGCTCTTGGATGTGCTCGGTGAGCGGGATGTCCTTCGGACAGACGTTCGTACACGAGAACTGGGTCTGACACCGCCAGACGCCGTGTTCGGCCTCGATGATTTCGAGGCGCTCCTGCCGCTTGTTCTCGCCCTCGCGCTCGTCCATGTAGAAGCGGTAGGCCTTGTTGATGGCCGCCGGGCCGAGGTACTTGTTGTCGCCCGCGGCGATATTACACGAGGACATGCACGCGCCACACCAGATGCAGCGCGTCGAGAGCTTGACCTTCTCGCGGTTCTCGCGGTCCTGGCGCTGCTCTTCGAGTTCGTCGTCGGGCGTCTCGTCGGGGTCGAAGAACGGATCGACGGACTCCATCTGGTCGTAGAAGTGGTCCATCTCCACCACGAGGTCCTTGACGACCTCCTGGTGGGGGAGCGGTTCGACCCGGACGGGGCCGTCGAGGTCCGCAATCTGGGTCTGACAGCCGAGCCGCTGGCGGCCGTTCACGAAGAACGCGTCCGACCCGCAAACCGCCTGCCGGCAGGAGTGCCGGAAGGTGAGACTGGAGTCGTACTCGTCGCGCGCGTAGATGAGCGCGTCGAGGACGGTCATCCCCTTCTCGAAGGGCACGGTAAAGGAGTCGAAGCGCGGCTCCTCCTTGCCCTCGATCTCGGGGTCGTAGCGGAACACTTTCAGCTCCACCGTCTCGCCCTGAATCTCGTTTGCGGCGGCGGCCTCGTCGGCCTCGCGTTGCTCCTTGCGCGCCTGTTTCTCGGCCATCCGCCGCTCCTGCGGCGACGTGGACGAGGGCTGTTCCGTCTCGGAGTCGGTGTCGGGTGTCTGCGTACTCATGTTAGAATCCCGCGAGCGTGTTTGCGACGCGAATCCCCTGCACGACCAGCAACAGCGCGGCGGCACCGAGGACGACCTGCGCGATGCGCTTCTGGACGCCGTCGATGCCCTGGTTGACCAGCGCGTTGTAGACGCCGTTGACGCCGTGGAACGTCGCGGTCAGCAGGAACAGTATCATCGTCACGAAGTAGCCGACGTTCTGCATGCGCGCCTGACTGCCCGCGAACTCGATCTCGTAGGCGTGCGTGACGAAGTGGAGGTTGAAGAAGTGGAACGCCAGCACGACGACGAGGAACGCCGCCGTGATGCGCTGGAGTAGCCACGCGGTCGAACCCGAACTGAACGAGGAGTAGCGTTGTGCCATTGTTAGAACGCCCCCGAGACGAACGTCGGCACGCTCGCGACGACGATGACGCCGGTCAGCACGAGCGACGCGTAGAAGCTCTTGTCTTGCGATTCCAGTCCCACGCCGAGGTCGACGAACAGCAGGCGGATGCCGTTGAGGATGTGGAAGACGGCGACCGCCAGCAGGCCGACCTCCAACAGCCGGACCAGCGCCAGCCCCTCCAGCCCGGACAGCGTCTGGTTGTACGTCTCGGCGCCCTGCATGGACGTGCTCAGGACGGCGATGTGGGTGAACAGGTAGCCGATGAGCACCCACCCTGTGAACTTGTGAAATACCCAGGCCCACATCCCGGCCGTGAACTCCCGCCACCGGCCGAAGTCCTCGATGAGGCCTCGGTCGTACGACTGACTCATACCATTCGGAGCGTGTGGTCCCTCCGCACATAGAAGTTACTACACGAGCGCGCCGCACGAACCGCGGGCGGCGGGCGCGCGTCGCCCGCGACCCCGGCGGGAGAATATGTTCGGTCGAGGGCCGTTCGACGGGGACGCCTGCGGGGCGTCAGCCTTCGAGGATGGTGCCGCCGGCACCGACCGCGATGGTGGTGTCGCCGCGCAGCACCGCCTTCAGGTTCTGGCCGGTCGGCGTGCTCTGGGCCGCCCACTTGCTGCCGTCGTAGGCGTAGAACTTCCCGCCGCCGCCGACCGTGGCGCCGCTACCGTCGGCGACTTCGACGTCGCGGAGGGTGGCGTCGCCGGTGTCCGAGCGCACCCACTCGCTGCCGTTCCAGTGGTAGACGGTGCCGCCGCCGCCCGAGATCCAGACGTCGTCGAAGCCGTCCGAGTCGACACCGTAGAAGTTGTGGTTGGCGTTCGCGATGCCGAGCTTGTCCCACGTGCCGCCGTCGCGCGTGTAGAACACGCTGGTGTTGCCGTCGACGATGTGGCCGCTGCGGTCGTCGAAGAAGTCCACGGCGTTGATTGCGGCACCCGAGCCGGGCGTCGTGTAGTCCCACGAGCCGGTCTCGCCGTTCTCGTAGGAGAAGTACATCTTCCCGGAGTCGCCGGCGACGTAGACGTTCGCCTCGCCGGCCTCGCCGGTGACGGAGACGTCGTTGAAGTTGTTCGTGACGTCCATGGGCGCGGAGTGGTCGTTGAGGACGCCGGCTTCGACGTCGTACTCGCCGATGGCGCCGGAGGAGCCGACGAACCACAGCCGCTTCCCGTCGTCGGTCACGTCAGCGCCGTAGACGCTGTTTCCGTTCCCCGTCGGGCCGCCGTCGAGGAGCTTCTCCCAGCCGTTCGCGGTGCGTTCGAGTACCACGCCGCCGCTGCCGACCGCGAACGCGCCCGCGGTCGTGGATTCGACGTCGTAGAGCGTGCTCGCGGTGGGGGACTCGACGACTTCGAGTCCGCCCTCGTCGCTTGTCGCCGCGCTCGCCGCGCCGGTGAACAGGCCGGCCGCGGCGGTCGCGCCGACTGCCTTCACGATGCTGCGTCTGGTGTGAGTCGAGTGGTCCGACATCGCAGTTCGTACGTCCGTCCCCGGGTAGTAAAAAACTCCGAACAGTTAACGCGGATTAAGATGCTTTCAGACTCTTTATCGAGGTTTCTAGCATTTTATTTCCGTAAATAGTTAGAGGATATTATGCCTCTCGGGCCGGAAACGAACACGTTCGCCGTGCGCGGCGTCAGGCCGGCGGCCCGGACCCCGCCTCGCGGGCCCGCTCGTAGGCGCGCTGGGTCGCGGCGTCGAGTTCCACGAGGTGGACCAGCGGGTTCCCCGGGTAGACGACGGGGTTCTCCAGTTTCCCGACGAGCAGTCCCGTGAACGGCGCCTCCACGTCCGCGACGTCGGTCTTGAACGGGTTCGAGATGCTGCAGATGGCGTCGCCCTCGCGGACGAGGTCGCCGCGCTCGTAGTGCATGTCCACGAGGCCGCCGTCGTCCGCGCGAATCCACGTCTTCTGGTCGGTCGTGACGACGGTCCACCACGCCGGCAGGTCCACGGCCTCCGTCGGATAGATGCCGTACCCCGCGAGCACGCTGTGGACGCCGTCGAGCGCGCGGTCGATGAGCCCGCGCTGGAACCGGTGGGCTTCCCCCATCTCCACGGTGACGGTCGGGACGCCGGCCTCGGTCGCCTCGCGGCGGAGCGTCCCCGACGACCCCTCGCTGTCGATGACGACGTTCGAGCCGAACGACCGCGCGAGCCGAACCACGTCGTCGTCGGTCATGTCCGCGCGGACGTGGAGCATGTTCGTGCGGCCCCGGGTCGAGGTGTGGAAGTCCAGCCCGAAGTCGCAGGGCGCGAGGAAGTTCCGGAAAATCTGGTCGGCCATCCGCTTGGCGCTCGTCGAGGCGTCGTTGCCGGGGAACGAGCGGTTCAGGTCGCGGTCGTAGACGGGGAGGTAGCGCTGCTGGGTGACGAACCCCGGGACGTTCAGCACGGGCAGACACACCAGCGTCCCGTGGAGGTTGGCGTGCGACCACTCGTGGGAGACCTCCCGCACCACTTCGATGCCGTTGAGTTCGTCGCCGTGGGAGGCCGCTGAGAGGAAGACGGTGGGACCGGGCTGTTCGCCGTTCACGATGGAGACGGGGATGCGGACCGGGTCCCCGAGGTACGTCTCGCTGATGGTGTACCGGATGTCCGCGCGCTCCCCGGGGTCCACCCGGCCGCCGTCGTACGTGAACGCCCCGTCGGTCATGGACCAAGGTTCGCGAGCGACACGTAAAACAGGGCCGTCCGAACCGTCGGCACCGTTTAGTCGCTGCCCGCCGTCAGTTCACGGGATGGACGACTCTGTCTCTGTCGGCGTACTCAGCCTCCACAACAGCAAGGAGACGAAGGCGATACTGAACGCGGTGGAAGCGCTCGGCCACTCGGGCGTGTGGCTCCGCGAGGACAACCTCTGCGTGGACATCGCGGACGACGACTCGACGCTCGACCCGTACGTCGACGTCATCGCCAACCGCCTGCTCCTCTCGAAGACCGAACAGCCCGCGGAACTGCTGGGGCTGGCGCTGTCGCTGAGCCAGCTCCGGCCGATGCTGAACCGCCCGCGGAACGTCCTGACGGCGTTCCACAAGTTCGCGACTGCGACCACGCTCGCGAACGGCGACGTCCGACTGCCGGACGCGACGCTCGCGCTGGACGCCGACCGGCTCAACGACGAGAAGGCGAAGTACGGCGACGAGGTCGTCTACAAGACCGCCATCGGCACACACGGCGGCGGCACGTGGAAAATCAGCGCGGACGAGCGCGTCAACCCCCGGGTGGGCGACCGGTACGCGTTCCTCCAGGAGCTCGTCGAGCGGGACAGCGACCGCCACCGCGACCTCCGCGTGTACGTCGTGGACGGCGACATCGTCGCGACGATGCGGCGGTACGCGCCCGACAACGACTGGCGGACGAACGTCGCGCTCGGCGGCTCCGTCGAGGGCGTCGACGACGTGCCCGAGGAGGCCGCCGAGATGGCGCTGACAGCCGCTGACGCCATCGGCCTCGACTACGCCGGCGTCGACCTCGTGGAGGGCACCGACGGCTGGTACCTCCTCGAAATCAACCCCACGGCCGGGTTCAAGGGGCTGTTCGAGGCGACCGGTGTCAGCCCCGCGCCGTACGTCGCGAAGCTCGCCATCGAGACGGCGGGCGGCGACGTCGACGACGACCGGGTCGCCGAGCTCGCGCAGACGCTCGACGACTCCAAGCCCGATTCGGTGGCGACCGAGCCCCGGCCCGCCGGCGAGGCGTCCGCGACCATCGGCTACACCGAGGACGTGCTGGTCTCCGGGACGAGCGGCACCGAGCGCGTCGTCGCGAAGGCCGACACCGGCGCCGCGCGCACGAGCATCGACACCCGGCTCGCCGCCCAAATCGGCGCCGGCCCCATCAAGTCGATGACGAAAGTCCGCTCCGGGAGCGTGAAGGCCGGGAAGTCGCGGCCGGTCGTGGACATCGTCGTCGGCGTCGGTGGCGACCGCCACACCGTCGCCGCGTCGCTGGAGGACCGCGGCCACATGGACTACCCGCTGTTGCTCGGCCGGGACATCCTCCAGGAGTACCAGGTCGACGTCAAGCGCCGCGTCGACGCCCCCGACGACGAGGAGTAACTAAAACCACTCACTCACGTCCGCCGAGAAAACCTGTTTCGAACACGCGTCAGACTCTTGCCCGCGGCAACCGTCCCGGTGCACGATGGCATTCTCGGAGCGATTCGCCGCCCGGACGGCCGCAGTCGAGCTCCCCGGCGACCTCACGGGCGCGGTAGGGGATTCGGTTACGGTCGTCCCGGTCGTCGTCGCGCTCGCTGCGCTCTCGGAGGTGTCGCTGGCGCCCGTGCTCGTCTGGTTCGGCGTCTTCCAAGTCGCGTGGGGCGCGCGGTACGGCGTCCCGGTCTCCGTCGAGCCGATGAAGGCGCTGGCGGCGCTGGCAATCGCGGGGTCGCTGTCCGCCGGCGGGCTCGCGGCCGCCGGCCTGCTCGCGGGCGGGACGTTACTGGTCGCGGGCGCCACCGGACTGCTCGGGCGCGTCAGCCGGTTCGTCGGCCAGCCGGTCGTCCGCGGCGTCCAGCTCGCGGTCGCGCTCGTGCTCTTCGAGACCGCCTTCGACCTCGCCGCGACGGACCTCGCGCTCGCCGGCGCGGCGGTCGCGGTCGCCGCTGTCGTCGCGGTCGTCTCGGTGCGCGCCAGCGCGCTCGCCGTCGTCGGCGTTGGCGCCGCGCTCGCGCTCGTCGAAAATGGGGGCGTCTCCCCCGCGGTGCCCGCGTTCGCGCTCGCGCTCCCGTCGCCCGCCGTCCTCCTCGACGTCGGGACCGTACAGGCCGCTGTCGGACAGCTCGCGATGTCCGTCGGGAACGCCGCGGTCGCCACCGCGCTGTTGCTCGGCGAGTACTTCGACTCGGACGCTACGGCCGACGACCTCGCGACCAGCATGGGCGTGATGAACCTCCTCGCGGTGCCGCTGGGCGCGATTCCGATGTGCCACGGGAGCGGCGGCGTCGCCGGCAAGTACGCGTTCGGCGCGCGCACCGCCGCCGCGAACGTCGTCCTCGGCGCGCTCTACGTGCTCGCGGCGGTGTTCGCGGTCGGCGTCGTCTCGGCGTTCCCGGTCGCGATGCTCGGCGTCGTGCTCGCCGCCGTCGCCGCCCAGCTCGCGCACACCAGCCTCGACACCGACCAGTACGCCCTCACGCTCGGCGTCGGCGTCGTCGGCCTCCTCGCGGGCGTCGGCGTCGCGTTCGTCGGCGGCCTGCTCGCCGACCACGCGTACCGCCGGCTCGCGTAGCTACCCCTCGTAGGCCCGCCAGACGTACAGCGACGCGTACGACCGGTACGGCCGCCAGCGCTGTGCGACCTCGCGCATCTCCGCGCGCGTCGTCTCCTCGCCGTACAGCGCCTGCATCCCCTTCCGGATGCCGAGGTCGCCGACCGGGAAGACGTCCTCGCGCCCGAGTCCGAACATCAGGAACATCTCCGCGGTCCAGTCGCCGACGCCCGTAATCGACGTGAGTTGTGCGCGCACCTCGTCGTCGCCGAGGTCCGCGAAGGATTCGCGCTCCCAGTCGCGTTCGATGAACGCGTCGGCGACGTTCCGCACGTAGTCGGTCTTCTGACTGGAGAGGCCGGCGTCCCGAAGCACCTCGGGGTCGGCGCCGGCGACGCCTTCGGGCGTCACCTCGACGGCGTCGAAGAGCCGCTCGCGGATGGCCGCGGCGGCGTCCATCGACACCTGCTGGCGGACGATGGAGACGACGAGGCGCTCGAACGGGTCGTCGGCGGGGTCGAGTTCGAGTTTGCCGTGCTCGTCGACGAGCGGTTCCAACTCGGGGTCGTCGCGGAGTACGTCGTGCGGGTCGGTCATGTCGGGGGGAAGTCGCTGCGGGAATCTACGCGTTTCGACCCGCGAGCAGGAACCCCGCCAGCGCAGCGACGCCGCTGTACACCGCGGGCGAGAGCCCGTTCACGAGGTAGGGGCCGACGAGCCGAATCCCGAGCGCCTCGCCGAACGGCGCGCCGACGCTCGCCGCGGTGACCAGCGGATAGCTGACGGCGACCGCGACGCCCGCGCCGACGCCGACGAGCGCGGCGTGTCGGGTCGGCGACTCGCGGACGCGCATCCGCCACGCGCCGTACAGCGGGACGCCGGGAATCACGGCCAGCGACACGAGCGTTGAGGCCAACGACTGGAGGAACAGCCGTCCAGTCGAGGTGGTGAACCCGCCGGTGAGCGATTCGAGGGCGACCAGTACGACCAGCGTGTGGACGACGCCGGCGACGAGACCGAGGGCGGCGGCGCGTTGCTGGGTGTTCACGCCGGAGCGGTTTTCGGGACGCCGACAAGTGCGTTGCGTCTCGCCGCCGGCACCCAGACTCAGAGCCGTCAGTTTCCACGCGTGTAAACCCGTGAGACGTTCACACTCGCGGAGAGGGAAAGCTTCAACGGGGCTCCCGGCGGGTGTACTACCATGGACGTTGATGACATCGAGACCATCGCGGTGCTGGGCGCCGGAAACATGGGCCACGGCATCGCGGAAGTGGCGGCGCTGGCGGGCTTCGACGTGAACCTCCGCGACATCAAAGAGGAGTTCGTGCAGAACGGCTACGACCAGATCGAGTGGTCGCTGGGGAAGCTCGCGGAGAACGACCAGATCGGCGACGACGAGGCCGACGCCGCCCTCGACCGCGTCACTCCCATCGTGGACCTGGAGGCGGCCGTCGAGGACGCCGACTTCGTCGTCGAGGCCGTCCCGGAGAAGATGGACATCAAGCAGAACGTCTACCGGGAGCTCGAACAGCACGCGCCCGACCACGCGGTGTTCGCGACGAACACCTCCAGCCTCTCGATCACGGAGCTGTCGGAGGTCACCGACCGCCCCGAGCGGTTCTGCGGGATGCACTTCTTCAATCCGCCCGTGCGGATGCAGCTCGTGGAGGTCATCGCGGGCGAGCACAGCGACGACGACGTGCTCGACCTCACCGAGGATCTCGCCGAGGAGATGGGGAAGACGCCGGTTCGCGTCCGCAAGGACTCCCCGGGGTTCATCGTCAACCGCGTGCTCGTCCCGCTGCTGAACGAGGCCGCGTGGCTCGTCCACGACGACGTCGCCACCATCGAGGAAGTCGACTCCACGACGAAGTACGACCTCGGTCTGCCGATGGGCGCGTTCGAGCTCGCCGACCAGGTCGGCGTCGACGTCTCCTACGACGTCCTCGACTACATGCAGGGCGTGCTCGGCGAGGCCTACGAGCCGTGCCCGCTGCTCGTCGAGAAGGTAGACGCTGAGGACCTCGGGAAGAAGACCGGCCGTGGCTTCTACGTCTACGAGGAAGGTGGTGCCGACGTTCCGACCGACCAGATTCGCGAGGACGTCGCGGACCGCCTGCTCGCCGTGATGGCCAACGAGGTCGCGAAGCTCGTCGGCAACGACGTCGCCGACCCCGCGGAAATCGACGAGGCCGTCCAGCTCGGCGCCGGCTACCCCGAGGGCCCCGCGAAGATGGCCGACGACGCCGGCCTCGCGCACCTCCACGAGGCGCTCGAAGCGGCCTACGAGGACACCGGCGCACCGCGCTACGGGCCCGCCGACGAACTCCAGCGGCTCGCGGACGCCGGTGAGGGGTTCTACGGCGCCGAAACGGAGGACGAAGCGGCGTCCTACGAGAACCTCGTCGTGACCGTCGAGGACAACGTCGCGCACGTGGAACTCGACCGCCCGCACCGCATGAACACCATTAGCGAGGACCTCCTCGACGACCTCGCGAACGCCGTCGACGACCTCGACGGCGACGACGACGTGCGCGCCATCCTCCTCACGGGCGCCGGCGAGAAGGCGTTCTCCGCGGGCGCGGACGTCACCTCGATGGCGGGCAGCGCGGACCCCATCGACGCCGTGGAGCTCTCCCGGAAGGGCCAGCAGACGTTCGGCAAACTCGAAGCCGCCGACGTGCCCGTCGTCGCGGGCATCGACGGCTACTGTCTCGGCGGCGGGATGGAACTGGCGACGTGCGCGGACCTCCGCGTCGCCAGCGAGCGCTCCGAACTCGGCCAGCCCGAGCACAACCTCGGCCTCCTGCCGGGCTGGGGCGGCACCCAGCGCCTCAAGAACATCGTCGGCGAGGGCCGCGCGAAGGAAATCATCTTCACCGCGGACCGCTACGAGGCCGCTGAGCTGGAGGACTACGGGTTCATCAACGAGGTCGTCCCGAACGACGAACTCGACGACCGCGCGTGGGAGCTCGCCCGCGACCTCGCCGCCGGCCCGCCCATCGCCCAGAAGTACACGAAGCGCGCGATGCTCGCCGGCCGCGACTCCACGGACGCCGGCCTCGAAGCCGAGGCGCAGGCGTTCGGCCAGCTGATGAACACCCAGGACCTCATGGAGGGCATCGCGGCGTTCACCGGCGACCGCGACCCCGACTTCGAGGGCCACTGACACGGCCACGGCAGAACGACACGTTTAAACAATTCTCCCGGGTACCAACGAGTGTCGCTCGGTTGGTGTAGTCCGGCCAATCATGTTGGCCTTTCGAGCCGACGACCAGGGTTCAAATCCCTGACCGAGCACTTTTCGAACGAAGTGAGAAAAGCGCGCAGCGAAGGGTTCGAACCACGGCAGACCGAGCGGTGCGAGGTTGCGAAGCAACCTCGGAAAGATGAACGGTGGAACCGTGAGTCAGCGAGGTCTGGCATCGGGTTCAAATCCCTGACCGACCGCACCCGCCAAACTCTACTCTTCGCTCCCGAGCAACGCAGTTGCGATGTCCCCGGTCTGGTCGGCTGCGGCGACGAGCACGTGGACGGTGGTGAGCGCGAGTAACACGCCGAGCGGGAGCGCGAGCAGTCGTTCGGGGAGGGTGTCGATGGTCCACCCGAGGACGGTGGCGATACCGCCGAGCGGGGCGAGGAGGAGAACGAGCGCGCCGACACCGGCGAGGAGGACGAACAGCCACGCGAGGAAGCCGACCAGCGACTTCACGACGAGGAAGGCGACGCTGCGCCACGTGGTGTTCGAGCGGACGAGCGCACTGACGGCGGCGAGCACGCCGTCCTCGGAGAGCGACGGGAGGCCGTCGCGGGGCGCGATGTCGGTGTCGAGGAGCGCGTTCGCGAGGCGGCGCTCCCAGTCGGCGAGGACGCGCGCGACCAGCAGCGTCGCCAGCAGGACGGGGACGCCGACGACGAACACGGCGAGCGCGACGCCGAACACGAACCCGAACGTGAGCAGGAGGTAGTAGAGGAAGCCGAGCGGCATCGCGGCGAGCAGGTAGAGCACTCGCCGGTAGGTGCGTCGGTCCCCGAGCACGCCGACGAACGACCGGAGGCGGTCGGCGGGCGCGCGAGTCGTGCTCATCAAGAGTCGGTTCCGCCCGTGGACACAAAAAGGCCGCCGCGTTCTCGCTGTCGGCTGGCGGCCCCGCGACCGTGACTGCTAACACGGGTTCGGGCGAACGCGGTGGTATGAGCTACGAGGCGGTGTTCTTCGACCTCGACGACACGCTGTACTCGTACCCGGAGTGCAACGAGGCGGGGAAGGCGGCGGCGTGGGAGGCCGCCAACGACCGGGGGTACGACCTCTCGCGGGCGGCGTTCGACGACCTCTACATGGAGGGGCGACGCGAGGTGAAACGCGAACTCGCGGGGACGGCGTCGGCCCACGAGCGGTTCCTCTACTTCAAGCGCGCGCTGGAGATTCACACCGGCACGCACCGCTCGCGGGACGCGCTCGCGCTCGGGGAGGCGTACTGGGAGACGTACGTCGAGGAGATGAAACTGTTCGAGGGCGTGCGGGAGACGCTCGCGGAACTGCAGGCGGCGGGCGTAGACGTCGCCATCGTGAGCAACCTCACGACGCGCATCCAGATGGAGAAAATCGACGCGCTGGGCATCGAGGAGCACGTGGACCTCGTGTTGACCTCCGAGGAGACGGGCCGCGAGAAGCCAGCCAGCGACATGTTCACGCTGCCGCTCGCGAAGCTCGACCGGCGGCCCAGCGAGACCGTGATGGTTGGGGACGACGTGGAAGCCGACGTGGAGGGCGGGAACGCGGTGGGGCTGACGACGGTGTTGTTCAACGAGACGGCCGACGACGAGACCGGTCACTGCCGGCCCGACCACCAGATTGATGGCTTCGCCGAGGTCTTAGAGGTGGTACTGTAATGCTCGCTCGCGAACGCGTCGCGGTCGTCGACCACGCACCGACGCTGGCGGAACTGACCCCCGGACGCACGGGGAACCTGAGCGTGCGCCGCGGCGACCGGTTCGCCGCGACGCCGACCGGCGTCCCCTACGACGAGTTCGACCCCGCGGACGTCCCGGTGGTGTCGCTGGACGGCGAGGTCGTCGCCGGCGACATGAAGCCGACCAGCGAGGTGCCGATGCACACCGGCATCTACCGGCGGCTGGACGCGGGCGCCATCGTCCACACGCACTCGACGTGGGCGACGACGCTCGCGGTGCTCGGCGAGGAGCTCCCGCCGGTTCACTACATGATTACGGCGGTCGGGCGGAAAGTGCCGGTCGCGGACTACGCGCCGTACGGCACGGACGACCTCGCGGAACTGGTCGTCGAAGAGATGGAGGCCGCGGACTCGAAGGCCTGCATCTTGGCCCATCACGGCCTCGTCGTCACCGGCGACGACCTCGCGTCGGCCGTCGAGAACACGTTCGTCGTGGAGAACCTCTGCCGGGTGTACTTGCAGGCGCGCCAGCACGGGACGCCCGCGGAACTGAGTGAGGACCAGCTAGCGACTGTCGAGGAGAAGTTCCGGTCCTACGGCCAGTGACGGTCACCGACGGGCGAAAGTAGTCGGGCTGACGGGGCGGCGGCCCCCGATCGCGTCGCGCACGCCACGGTTACGCGTTGTTCATCCGGGTCTTGCTGGTGGCCCCGCAGGCCTTGCACTCCGCGACCCGGTACGGCTCGCGGGAGAACTCCGCGTTCTGGTCGTCGTCGCTCTCCGTGAGGATGTCGATGGACACCTCGTGTGGCTGTTCGCGACCGCACTCGGCGCACTGTTCGACGATGCCGTCGGATTGGACGTTCTTGCTTGCCATCGGACCAGACCTCATCTCAACAATGCTACCGTACGCCCTTCGGATGTATGCCTAAGTGATTAGGTGGCCGTGGACGTGCGTCGTGCAAACGTCCCCCACGAATACTACGCCGCCGACCGAACGCTTACGCCAGCGGAGTCGCTACCGTCACGAGATGCGCGCGTTCCCGTCGCTCCCGACCGCCGCGGACGCTCCGCCCTCGCTGCTCGACGGCCACCTCTGGATTCAGGAGTGGGCGTGTGGCGGTCCGCTCCGCGTGCAGCTCCGCGAGTCGGGCCTCCTCCGCTTCGGGGACGCCGACCGCGTCTTCGACCACGACGACGTGCCCCCGGGCTACCGCCACGCCGTCCGGCACGTCCGCGAGCGCTTCGACCGGGACGCGCTCCGCGCGGCGCTCGACGACGTCGAATCGGCCGTCTTCTATGGCACCGCTACCCGCCAACAGCCCCTTGACTACGACTGGGCGTCGCTCCCGAGGTTCCTCGGCTTCGACGTCTACCACGCCGGCGACGACCGACTCCTGCCGCCGGACGCGGTAGAGACACTCTACGACCGCCTCGGACTGACGCCGCTGCCCGCCGTCGCGAAAGAGGTCCGGGGTGCGGACTTCGACCCCGAGGACTACGCCGTCCCCGCGTCGTCGTGGCGCGACGGCACCGCGGCGGGCGTGCTCGTCCGGAACAAGACCGGCGACCGCGCGCTCCTCCGCGCCGACTCGCTGACGGCGCCCGAACCGGTGGCGTTCGACGCCGACCCCGCGGCCCTCGCCGAGCAGTTCGTCACCGACGAGCGCGTCCGGCGAGCGCGCGAGGCCGCTAGCCCGTCCGGCGGCGCCGACGAAACTGTCGAGCGCGTGCTGGAACTGCTGGCACGCGAGGAGTACGCGCGCCTCTACGGCGACGACGTGCCAATCGACCGCGACGCGTTCGAGTCGGCCGCCGCGGACCGCGCCCGGCGACTGCTGGACGCGTAACTCGGATTGCGGACGTGTGGTGTGGAATCCGTGCCCTGAAGCCGCGCCGGCCCCTACCGCGGCGTAATGACGCGGCGCTTCCGCTGGACCCGTCCCGCTCCGGGCGGCACCGTGACCGTCACGCGCGTCGCCGGCGACCACGAACTCGCCGACGGCGACCCCCAGCGGCGCTACACGCTCTCCGTTCCGGCACCCTCGGACGCCACCGTCCACGCGTCCGATTGCGACACCGCGTGGGAGGACGGAACCCTGTGGGTCACCGCCCCCGACGGCGCTGGCCTCGCGCGAGTCCGCCTTCGCAACGACGACGCCACCGTGGCCTTCCGGCTCCCCGGCCCGACGTTCGACGACGCCCTCACGGCCGCAATCGACGGGGACGAGGCGGCGGCCCACGACCTGCTCGCGGGTGCTGACTCCCCGGTCGCGCTCGCGCTCGCCTGTGGACCGTTCCTCGACGTCGAGGGGTTCGTCGCGCTCGTGGACACACTCGCCACTGCGAGTGAGGGAGCGTCCGACGACCTCCACGCGACCCGCTACGACCTCGTGCGCATCGCCGCGACGACCGGTGCCGGCCCGCCGGTCGGGACGGCCGACGAGTTCGAGGCGCTGGTCGAGGGACTGGACGGGGTGGACGCCGTCGGCGACGTGGACGTGTTGGACGCGCTCGCGGACACCACGTTCGTCGCTCACGACACGCCCGCCGAGACGAAGCGGTTCCTCGCGGACCTCGGCTACGAGCTGCCGCTGCTCGCCGAGCGCGGCGACGGCCGCTTCCTCGCGCACTACCTCGCGCAGGTCGCGCGCACCGCCGGCGTCCGCGACGCGAAACAGGCCGCCGCACGCCGCGGCGCTAACACCGACCACGCCGACTTCGCGGACGCGAAGGCAGCCGCCGAGCGCGCGGACTACTGGGACCGCGGCGCGGCGTGGCGCGACGCCGTCCTCCCCGCCGCCGGCGAGTCGCTCCCGACGTTCGCGTACGTGCTGGCGAACGCGCTCTACTGGACGGGCGAGGTCGGCCGCTCGGACTCCCGCGCGGACGAACTCCTCCACGAGGGCGCCGCCGCGGCCGCCCGCACCATCGACCTGGAGTGGGTCGCGGGCCACGCCGACTACGAGCGCGCCCGCGCGGCTGCCCACCGCCACCGGAGCAAGCGCAACCACGCGCTCGCGCTCGAACACTTCGAGACGGCCCGCGGGGTCGCCGAGTCGCACTCGTTCCTCGACCCGTGGGAGCCGACGTACAGCCACGCCGTCGTGCGGTCGAATATGCTATCGACGACCGGCGACCACGAGCGCGCGGTCGAAGTCCTCGACGACGCGCTCGCCGACCTCCGCGAGCAGGGCGTGCCCGACGACCGGTTCGCGGAGATGCGCGACCACCTCGAAGGCCAGCGCCACGAGCGCCGCGCCATCGTCGCTGACGACGACGGCGACCGCCTCGCGCACCTCGAAGCCGCGCTCGACCACTACGAGGCCGTGGGGTTCGAGCGCTCGGTCGCCCGCATCGAGGCGAAACTCGACGACGCCGAGGCCGCGGGCGAAGATACCGGCGGGGAGAGCCGCGAGGGGGGCGCGCGCCCCCAGCCCGTGCTTCGGCCGGACCCTGACGCGGGGCCGAGCCTCGACGACATCCCGACGCTCCACGACTCGCTGACGGAGACGGACCCGGGCGCGGTCGGGAGCGCAGACCCCGGCGTCCTCCCGGACGAACGCGAGGACGCGCTCGCCGACGACCCCGGCGTGCCGGGTCGGGACAGCGAACCGCGCTACCGTTAGCCGTGTTCGAGGACGGGCGTCTCCGCGCCGCCCTGTGCGCGGTCGAGGCGGACGCGCTCGACCGCATCGACGCCGAAGCCGTCTGCTAACGCGGCTCGCGCCGCGGCTTCGCTGTCCTCGTCCGCGGGCGTCTCCACGGCGACGGTGACCGTCGCGTCGATCTGGAGGTCGTTCAGGCGCGGCCGGAGGTCGGTGACGTCTACCGCTTCGACGCCGGTGACGGCATCGACACCTTCGACGACGCTCGCGGCGCCACACTCCAGGTCGCCGGCGGTGTCGCGCGGTACGTGCATCGTGAGGTCCGCGACGAGGCGGACCTGCTGGCTGGCAGTAGCCATAGGCTCCCGCCGAGAGTCGAACTCGGCGCCGGCGAGGCCGGCGTCCACGGGCTGTCGGGAGCGACAGCCCGCGCTCACCACTCGACCCGCGGAGAAGACGCAGTCCCGTCGCAGTCGGGCACGGCAGCCGCGTCCTCCCCGGGGGTTCGGTGCCGCTTCACGCGGCGAGGGTGGACGCGGACTGCGCGTTCGGGCGGTAGCCGGCGACCACGAACCCCACGGAGACCCAGGACGGCCCGCTACTCGAGCGGGCGTCCGGTGCGTGGAGTGTGGTCATCATCGGTGTGTCACCCGGTGTGGACTCGGTCGCTCCGAGCCGCTGTCGATTCGTCAATTTTGCGCCGGTACAATAAGTTTTGTCTCGGTGTGTCTCGCCGTCTCACACTCCGAGGTGGTGGAGGCGAACAATTTCGGGGGACGGCTTTCGGGGCGGAACCGCCAACGGAGGCGTGATGACCGACTACGACGACCTCCCGCTGGTGTACTCGTGTTCGGGCTGTTCGAGCGCCGCGCAGATGGCCAACGACCTCGCAGTCAGGCTCGACCGTGAAGAGCACGCCGAGATGTCCTGCATCGCGGGCGTCGGCGGCGACGTCGCGCCGCTCGTGAACACCGCCACCTCCGGCCGGCCGATGCTCGTCGTCGACGGCTGTCCGCTGGAGTGCGCGCGCAAGAGCCTCGAACAGCACGACGTCACCCCGGACCGACACGTCAACCTCGCCGAGCGCGGCGTCCCCAAGGAGTACCACACCGACTACGACGACGAGCAGGCCGAGGCCCTCTACGACGACCTCGTGCAGGCTGTCGAAGGGCTCGCGCCGACGGCCTGACCCACCACAAAGCCCTTGGCGGCGTTGGCTGAAACTGTCAGCTATGCGTCGGGAGCGAGTGTTGGCCGTCGGCATCGCCCTGTTGCTCGTCGCCTCCACAGCGACGATGGTCGCCGTCCCCGGCGTGTTCGCCGACGGCGAACCCGAGGACGCGCGCCCCGGCTACGCCGACGTGCAGGAAGTGACGATTGCCACCAACGGCGTCTCCGGCGGCACGGTCACGCTCGGGGTGACGTCGTACCTCCAGCACCGCGGCGGCACCTCCGAGAACGTCAGCGTCCTCGTGCGCGCGGTCGACCTCGACTCCGGGCTCGTCGAAGCGACCCGGGAGGTCGGCGTCGACGAAATCTCCGGCGACCGGGAGGTCCCCGTCGAGGTGAACGTCTCGGTCTCCCGCGAGGGCGGCTACCGCATCGAGACGGTGCTGTACAGCGACGACCAGCGGGTCGGCACGGTCTCGAAGACGGTCCGCGGCGTCGGCACCGTGCAGGCGGGCGGCCGCGCGGCGTTCCACGACTTCGCCGCCGGGCTCCCGTCGGTTCAGTACGCGGTCGCCGACGCCGGCCCGAACCGGACGGCGCTGGACGTCTCGACGTACCTCACGAACAGCGGCGCCGAGCCGACCGGCCCGGTCACGATCGAACTCATCGTGCGGCAGGCCGAGTCGAACATCGTCGCCGCGCGCACGACAATTTCGGTCTCGGAACTCGCGCCCGGTGAGACCGTCGCCCCGAACGCGACGGTCACGGTGCCGGCCGGCTACAACTACTACCTCGACGCGGTCCTGCGCCGGGGCGGCGTCGTCGTGGACGCGGCGCGCAGCGCGGCGAACCTCGACCCGCAGGAACGCATCGAGGCCAACACGACCGTCCGCGACGTCGGCCTCCGCGTCGAGGACTTCGAGCGCACGGGCGGACGGGACCAGCAACAGCCGACGGCCGACGGCGGGGCGACGAGCGGCGGTGGCATCCCCGGGTTCGGGCCCGTGCTCGCTGTCGTCGCGCTCGCAATCGGCGCAGCCATCGCTTCGAGGACACGCTCATGACCGACGAACCTGACTCCGCGCCGACCGACGAACCGGCCACCGACGGACGCGACGTCCGCGACCTCCTGCTCCGGGGCGCGCTGCTCGTGTTGAGCGTGCTCGCGGTCGTCGCGCTCTTCCAGTTCTACACGAGCGCGAACGCCGCAATCGGCGAGTGGATCGGCCCCGAGTTCCGCTCGCTGTTCCGCGCGGCGTTCAACCTGCTCGTCCTGCTGGCGACCGGCATCGGCATCTCGCTGGTCGTCCGCGAGCTCGCCTAGAGCTCGATTTCCATCTCGCGCTCCGCGCCGCCGCCGACGGCCTCGAACCCGACCGACCGGTAGAGGTTCAGCGCGACGCGGTTCGTGCGGTCGACGGTCAGCCAGACGCGTTCGACGCCGTGCGCGCGCCCGTAGCCCAGCAGCGTCCGCAGCAGCCGCGAGCCGATGCCGGCGAGCTGGTAGCCGGGCGCGACGAAGATGGCGAGTTCGGCGGCCGACTCCTCGATGGGGACGAGCGTCGCGTGCCCGACCGGCCGCCCCTCGTGGTAGGCGGCGACGTCCCAGCCCTCCGCGAGCAGCGTCTCCAGCCAGTCGTGGCGGCGGCGCTCGTCGGCCGGCGGGATGCGCTGGGCGCGGCTCTCCGGCCCGAAGTCGTCGTACATCGCGGCCAAGGCGTCGAAGTCGCTGGCGCCGACGGAGTGAATCGAGACGCGGCGGTCCTCGTCGTCGCGGAACTCCACCGGCGGCACGGGGAACCGGTCGTCGGACTGCGGCGGGTGCTCGGTGCCGATGCTACCGGTGGGGGCGTCGGCCGTCTGCGTCGTGTTGGGTGGCATAGTGGGGTGTCCGTGGTGGGTCCGGGGTGGTCTCGCGTGGTTCGTCCTCACTTCCCCCTACGGCGGGCTCCCTCGGAAAACGGGCGTACGATTCCAGCCTTCTGGGAAACGCGGGACTGCGGTGGCTCCCGGCGCGACCGCCGGCCAGTGTGGACTCTATCAAAACACACATCCCGCGTTGCTGTGAAGGAGTCGCTGTTCAGCCGCTCCCATGACCGAAAAACGCGAGTACACCGGCGACTACGACGACAAGACGCTGTACATCCCGGGGCCGACGGAAGTCCGCGACGACGTGCTGGAGGCGATGTGCGAGCCGATGTTCGGCCACCGCATGGACCGGATGACCGACCTCTACACGACCATCGTCGAGGACACGAAGACGTTCCTCGACACCGACAACGACGTCGTCATCCTCACCGCCTCCGGGACGGAGTTCTGGGAGGCCTCGACGCTGAACCTCGTCGACGAGAACATCCTCGTGCCGACCTGCGGGAGCTTCAGCGAGCGCCACGCGAACGTCGCCGAGCGGCTCGGGAAGGACGTCGACCGCCTCGAGTACGACTGGGGGGAGGCGGTCAAGCCCGGCGACATCCGGGACGCGCTGGAGTCCAGCGACAAGCACTACGACGTCGTCGCCACCGTGATGAACGAGAGTTCGACGGGCGTCCGCAACCCCATCGAGGAAATCGGCGACGTCGTCGCCGACTACCCGGACACGTACTTCGTCGTGGACGCTGTCTCCGCGCTGGGCGGCGACTACGTGGACATCGACGAACACGGCATCGACGTCATCTTCGCGTCCACGCAGAAGGCGTTCGCGATGCCGCCGGGACTCGCGGTCTGCGTGGTCAGCGACGACGCCTACGACCGCGAGCTGGAGAAAGACGAGGCGTCGTGGTACGGCGGCTTCCAGCGCTCGCTGGACTACTACGACCGGAAGGGACAGACCCATTCCACGCCCGCGATTCCCGTCATGCTCGCGTACCGCAAGCAGATGAAGCACATGCTCGACGAGGGCCACCGCGCACGCGACCAGCGCCACCGGGAGATGGCCGAGTACACCCGCGAGTGGGCCTACGAGCACTTCGACGTCTTCCCCGAGGAGGGCTACGAGTCCCAGACGGTGAGCTGCATCGAGAACACCCAGAACCTCGACGTCGCGGCGGTCATCGAGGAGGTCTCCGCGGAGTACGACATGGTGTTCTCGAACGGCTACGGCTCGACGCTCGGCGGGGAGACGTTCCGCATCGGCCACATGGGCGAGCACACCGTCGAGAGCATCGAGGCGCTGACCGACGCCATCGAGGACGTCGCCGGCCTCTAGGCTGAGCTGTTTCTCGGGAGCCGCTAAAAGAGCGCTCCCAGCTGGGAGCCGTTCAGTCCGCGTCGATAGTCTCGAACTCGTCGTTCCCGCAGTCGCAGGTGCCGTCCGTGCCGATGGGGCGGAAGCCGTCGCCGGCCCGCTGTGCGGGGTACGTGCTGTTGCAGTCCGTACAACCTACGATGACGTCGGGTGACCCGCCGGTGTCGCTGTCGTCGTCCATCGTCGCGTACCCGAACGCAGTCGGCTCCCACCGATGAGAGCTCGCCTAGTATATACAACCCACTCAAGTACCGTCGGCCGTCGCGCGTCCCTGATTTGGCGCGGTCACGAGTTCGTCGTCGGTTCGCCCTCGGTCGGTTCCGGCGCGTCGAAGACGTCGCCGACGAGGTTGCCGTGGCCGCGGCGCAGGCGCTTCGAGAGCGCCTGCTGGCTGATGCCGAGGTCGTCGGCGACCTCCGCCATCGTCGCCGCCGGCGGGACCTCGTAGAACCCCGCGTCGCGGGCAGCGACAAGCGCCTCGCGTTGCTTCTCGGTGACGCCGAAGCGGTCGGGCGCGCCCGCCTCCTCCGACCGATAGACGCGCTGGACGCCGTAATCGACGTCGTGGCGCTCACAGTACGTCGAGAACGACGGGAGCTGGCCGGGGTCCTCGAACCGGATGCGGAGCTCCCAGTTGCCCCGCTGGCCGGTCGCGGAGACGAGCGTGCCGCCCGTCTCGACGACCGCGTTCGCCACCGACTCGACGCCGACCGGCCACTCGGCGCGGTACAGCGCCTCCGACTCGTGGGTGTCCAGCCGCGTCGCCTCGTCGACGGTCGGGTCGTCGCCGAGCGCCGCCTCGAAGGCGTCGAGGTCGCCGTGCACCCAGAAGTACGGCGTGAGTCGGCCGTCCGGGTGCGCGACGACGCGCTCGATCTCCACGACTGTCTCGGGGGCGGCGGCGAGGGTCTCCGCCATCGCGACGGAGCGAGCCGGCACCGTGACTTCTGCGACGACGCTCATACGCGCCCTGCGGCCGCCGGCGTGGTAAGTGTACAGGCCGCTCCCGCGGGCTTGCTGCAGGGCGAACGTTTATTCGCGCTAGGCCGTAGGTTCCAACCGATGCCGGGCGACGAGTCGTGGCACCACGCGGTCACCGGTGACGCCATCGAGCCGCCGGCGTCGTTCGCCGAGCAGGCGAACGTCACCGACCCCGACCTCCGCGAGCAGTCCGCGCGGGAGTGGCCCGACTGCTGGTCGCGTGCCGCCGACCTCCTCGACTGGAGCGACGACTACGACGCCGTGTTGGGCGGGGACGGCCCGCCGTTCCGGTGGTTCGACGGCGGCGAGCTGAACGCGAGCTACAACTGCGTGGACCGCCACCTCGACGAGCGCAAGAACCAGGTGGCGTTGACGTGGGAGGGGCGGCTCGGCGAGTCCCGGTCGTACTCGTATCTGGACCTCTACCGGGAGGTCAACGAGTTCGCCGCGGCGCTCCGGGAGTTGGGCGTCGAGGAGGAGGACGTCGTCACCCTCTACATGCCCGTCGTCCCCGAACTCCCCATCGCGATGCTGGCGTGCGCCCGCATCGGCGCACCGCACTCCGTCGTGTTCGCGGGGTTCTCCGCGGACGCGCTCGCGATGCGCATGGACGACGCCGACTCCGAATATCTGGTCACCTGCGACGGCTACTACCGCCGCGGCGCGCCCGTCCACCAGAAGAACAAGGCCGACAACGCCGCCATCGCACTCGACGACGGCATCGAGGCGACCGTCGTCGTGGACCGCCTCGGCGTCCGCGACGGGGGCGAGTCGTCCGACGCGGCCGACGACGCGCCGCTGGCCGCCGACGAGTACGACTACGACGACCTCGTCACCGCCCACCGCGGCGAGACCGTCGAGCCCGTGCCGCGGGACGCGACCGACCAGCTGTTCCTCATCTACACGTCCGGCACCACGGGCGAACCCACCGGCGTCCGCCACACGACCGGGGGCTACCTCGCGCACGCGGCGTGGACGAGCCGCGCCGTGCTGGACATTCGGCCCGAGGACACCCACTGGTGCTCGGCGGACATCGGCTGGATTACCGGCCACTCCTACACCGTCTACGGGCCGCTCGCGCTCGGTTCGACGACGATGCTCTACGAGGGGACGCCCGACCACCCCGAGAAGGACCGCGTCTGGGAGCTCATCGAGCGCAACGCCGTCGACGTCTTCTACACCGCGCCGACCGCGATTCGCGCGTTCATGAAGTGGGGCGAACAACACCCCGCGAGCCACGACCTCTCCAGCCTCCGCTTGCTGGGGACGGTCGGCGAGCCAATCAATCCGCGCGCGTGGAAGTGGTACCACGAGCACATCGGGAACGGCGAGTGCCCGGTGGTGGACACGTGGTGGCAGACCGAGACCGGCGGCATGATGGTCACCACGCTCCCAGGGGTCGACGAGATGAAGCCGGGCTCCGCGGGCCTCCCACTGCCCGGCATCGACGCGAAGGTCGTGGACGGCGACGGCGAGCCCGTCGAACCGGGTGAGACCGGCTACCTCGTCGTCACGAGCCCGTGGCCGGGGATGCCGCTGTCGATGGTCGAGGACGACGGCTGGTTCGCCGACCACGCGCCCGTCTTTCCGGACCTCTCCGACTACGAGTGGGCGTACTTCACGGAGGACGGCGCGACCGTCGACGAGGACGGCTACGTCACGCTGCTGGGGCGCGTGGACGACGTCATCAACGTCTCCGGGCACCGCTTCGGCACGATGGAAATCGAGTCCGCCATCGCCGACGTCGAGGGCGTCGCCGAGGCCGCGGTCGTCAGCGGCCCCCACGACCTCAAGGGACAAGCCGTCTACGCGTACGTCAGCGCCGCTGAGGACAGCGACGAGGCCGCGCTCCGCGGGCGCGTCACCGACGCGGTCGACGCCGCCATCGGCCCCATCGCGGTCCCCGACGTGGTCGTGTTCACGCCCGAACTCCCGAAGACGCGCTCCGGGAAGGTGATGCGGCGGCTCCTCGAAGACATCGCCAACGACGACGACCTCGGGGACACCAGCGCGCTCCGCAACCCCGAGGTCGTCGGCGAACTCGAATCCGCGCTCGGCGAGCGCGACTGACTACTGTTTCGCGGCCCAGTAGAAGAGCGAAACCGATTCCCCGACAATTCCTTTGATAGCCACCTATCGCTACTTTTCGACCACTCCCTCGAAAGATTCATTGTTCGCGTGTGAGATGATTCACGAAACATGAGCGAGGGTGTCGCGGCCGCGCTGTCCGAGGCGTCCTACGAGCGGCTCCGCCGAGCCACGGAGACCCACCGCGAGGAGCTGGTCGTCCGCCTCGCGGGCGAAGCCGGCCTGCGGCCCGCGGAAATCGCGCGCGTCCGGCCCGCGGACGTCACGACGCACGACGACGGCGACGCCACCCACTACTTCCTCCGCGTGCGCGGCGAGGACGGCGAGGCCGCTCGCGACGCCTACCTGCCCGCGGACGTCGAACACGACCTCCGGCAGTACGCCCGCACGGTCGGCGTCGGGGACGACGAGCGCGTGGTCCCGGTGTCGCCGCGGCGCGTCCAGATGCTCGTCGCGGACGTCGGCGACCGCGCCGCCGACCGCACCGGCGACGACGCGCTCCGCGAGGTCTCCACGCGGACGCTCCGCCAGTTCTTCGCCCGACAGCGACTCGACGAGGGCGTGGACCCGCGTGCGGTCGCGGCGGCGGGCGGCTGGGAGCGCCTCGCCAGCCTCGACCCGTTCGTGGACGACGCCGACCGCGGCGACGTCGCTGCGGCGTTCGCCGACACCGACCTCGCACCCGCCCACCAGCCGGGCGACGGCGCGGCGGCCGTGGACGCGCGGTTCGACGCCGCGTTCGACCGCGTGCGCGCCGTCGGCGACGCGCTCGCCGAGGCGTCCACGCGGGACGGACTCGAACGACGCGCCTGCGAGGCGCTCGTCGCGGGCGACGCCTACGCGTTCGCGTGGGTCGCCCGGTACAGCGGCGGCACGCTGCGCGACGAGACGCACGCCAGCGCGGACGACGCGACGCTGGACGTCTCCAGCGACGGGGGCGCGGTCGCCGACGCGCTCGCGTCCGGCGAGGTGCGGGTCACGAACGACGTTCGCGGCGACGCGGCGTTCGCGGACTGGCGCGGGGCCGCCGACGCGGCCGGGTTCAGCGCGGCCGCGGTGGTGCCCGTCGACGACCGCGAGACGCGGTACGGCGTGCTCGTCGTCGGCGTCGACGGCGAGATTTCCGAGCGCGAGCGCGCGCTGCTGGCGGACCTCGGGCGGCGCGTCGGCCGCACCGTCACGGTCGTCCAGCAGCGCCAGCTCCTGCTGGCGGACGCGGTGCTGGAGCTGGCGTTCGAGACGACCGGCGAGGCGTCGTTTTTCGCCGCGGCGGCCGCCGAACACGGCTGCACGTTCGAGCTGGACGGCGTCGTCCCCGGCGAAGCGGGGACGCTCCTGTACTTCGTGCGGCTGTCGGGCGCGTCCGCGGAGGCGGTGCTGTCGTGGGCGGCCGACCACCCCGCGGTCGCGGACGGCCGCCTCGTCCGGGACTACGGCGATGAGTCGCTGCTCGAACTCGCGGTCTCGGGCGCGGACGTCGCGAAGACGCTGACCGACCGCGGCGCGTCCGTCCGCGAGTTGACGGCGACGCCCGCCGAGCAGCGCGTCGTCGTCGACGTCACCACGGACACGGACGTGCGCTCGCTGGTCGCGGCCGTCACCGACGCGTTCCCGGACACGGAACTGGTCTCGAAGCGCGAGCGCGACCGCCCCGACGAGACCGCCGCGGCGTTCCGCGCGTCCCTCCACGAGTCGCTGACCGACAAGCAGGCGTCCGTGTTACGCGCGGCCTACCACGCCGGCTACTTCGAGTGGCCCCGCGGCAGCACCGCCGAGGAACTGGCGGACGCAATCGGCATCACGTCCCCGACGCTGCACAACCACTTGCGGCGCGCCCAGCAGAAGCTCCTCACGGCGTTCTTCGCAGAGGACGACGTGGGCCGGGGCGGCGTCGAGTGGCCCGACGACTGACCCGGGTCGCCGCGTCGCTAACTGTTTAGTGTCGCGTCGCGGCGCCGCTGGCGGTTGAGTGCTTTGTGGCCTCCCCATTCCGACGCGGAGACGGCTATTCTCCGGTATTACGGCCCCAGCGCCGGGTTGAGTCGTTGCTTTCTCTCGCGGCGGGTGTTGGCATAATTAGCGGGGGTACTTAACACGGATGTCGTGAACGATTGTGATGGATATGCCAGACCAAGACGCTGACCCGGAACTCGAAGCCCGCCTCCCGGAGGGGGAGGTCTTCGAGCCGCCGGAGTCGTTCGTCGAGCAGGCGAACGTCTCGGACCCCGACATCTACGACGAGTTCGAGCAGAACTGGCCGGAGTGTTGGGAGCGCGCCGCCGACCACCTCTCGTGGGACGAGGAGTACGACACCGTACTCGACGACTCGAACCCACCGTTCTACGAGTGGTTCACGGGCGGCGAGCTGAACGCGAGCTACAACTGCATCGACCGCCACGTAGAGGACGGCCGCGGCGACGAGGAAGCCCTCGAGTGGGTAGGCGAGCCGACCGACGAGACGCGCACGTACACGTACTCGGAGCTCCAGCGCGAGGTCGAGGAGTTCGCGGCCGCGCTCCGGGACCGCGGCGTCGAGGAGGACGACATCGTCACCCTCTACATGCCGATGATTCCGGAGCTGCCGATTGCGATGCTGGCGTGCGCCCGCATCGGCGCACCGCACTCCGTCGTGTTCGCGGGCTTCTCCGCGGACGCCCTCGCCACGCGGATGAACTCCGCGGACTCGGAGTACCTGGTCACCTGCGACGGCTACTACCGCCGCGGCGACCCCCTCGACCACCTCGAGAAGACCAACGAGGGTCTGGAGGGCGTCGAGCACGAGGTCAGCGACGTGGTCGTCGTGGACCGCCTCGGCGACGACGGCTTCGGCCACGACCTCGCGGCCAACCAGACCGACTACGACGACCTCGTCGCGGAGTTCGAGGGCGCGGAAGTCGAGCCCGTTCCCCGGGACGCCGAGGACATGCTGTTCCTCATGTACACGTCGGGGACCACGGGCCAGCCGAAGGGCGTCAAGCACACGACGGGGGGCTACCTGTCGTACGCGGCGTGGACGAGCCACGCGGTCCTCGACGTCAAGCCCGAGGACACGTACTGGTGCTCGGCGGACATCGGCTGGATTACCGGCCACTCGTACATCGTGTACGGACCGCTCGCGCTCGGCACCACGTCGGTGATGTACGAGGGCACGCCGGACTACCCGGACAAGGACCGCCTCTGGGAAATCGTCGAGGAATACGACGTCAACCAGCTCTACACCGCGCCGACCGCGATTCGCGCGTTCATGAAGTGGGGCAAGGAGTACCCCGACCAGCACGACCTCTCCAGCCTGCGGCTGCTGGGGACGGTCGGTGAACCCATCAATCCGCGCGCGTGGAAGTGGTACTACACGCACATCGGTGACGAGGACTGCCCGGTGGTGGACACGTGGTGGCAGACCGAGACCGGCGGCATGATGGTCACCACGCTGCCCGCGGTCAACGACATGAAGCCGGGCTCCGCGGGTCCGCCGCTCCCGGGCATCGACGCGAACATCGTCGATACCACGGGCGAGCAGGTCGGCGCCGGCGAAGCCGGCTACCTCACGGTCAACAACCCGTGGCCGGGGATGCTGCGGACGCTGTACGACAACGACGAGCGCTTCATCGACGAGTACTGGACGGAGTACTCGGACACCGACAGTAGCGACGCCGACGACTGGGTGTACTTCCCCGAGGACGGCGCGACCGTGGACGAGGACGGTTACATCACCGTGCTCGGGCGCGTGGACGACGTCATCAACGTCTCCGGCCACCGCCTCGGTACGATGGAGATCGAGTCCGCAATCGTCGGCGTCGAGGGCGTCGCGGAAGCCGCCGTCGTCGGCGGCGACCACGAGCTGAAAGGCGAAGCTGTCTACGCGTACGTCATCACCGAGGACGGCTACGACGGAGACGAGGACCTCCGCGAGCGCATCATTGCCGGTGTCGAGGACGCCATCGGCCCCATCGCGCGCCCGGAGGAAGTCGTGTTCACGACCGAGCTCCCGAAGACGCGCTCGGGGAAGATCATGCGCCGCCTCCTCGAAGACATCGCCAACGGCGAGACCCTCGGCAACACCTCCACGCTGCGGAACCCGGAGGTCGTCGAGGACATCCAATCGAAGGTCTCGAACGACTAGCCACATCACGCCACGATTTTTCACAGCCACACCACGGAACGACACCACAGACCACTAACTATGACAGACAACGACACCCACGATTCGACGGACGAACCGCCCGCCGAACCTGACGGCGGCGCCGTCGCCGGCGCCGCCCAAGCCGGGGACAGCACCGACTACCTCACCTCGGAGGTGAACCTGCTGCGGCCGAGCACGCCGTTCATGCGGGACCACCTCCGCATCATCTGGACGGGGTTCGCCATCTGGGCGGTCGTCGTCTTCGGTCCGGTGACGCTGACCGCGGTCGCCCCGGACGTGATGACGACGACGATGCCCGTCATCGGCTTCCCGCTGCACTACTTCCTCGTCTCCATCGGCGCGCCCGGCGGCGCGCTGATTCTGGCGTTCTGGTACGCGCGAAAGCGCGACGCCCTAGACGACAAGTACGGCATCGACCACGCGACTGACGGAGGGGTCTCGGAATGAGCGCCCTGCTCCCGTACGTGAACAGCGCCGTCGCCCAGTCCGGGCTCCTCCCGGAGGGGCTGAACGTCTCGTTCAAGGCGCTGCCCGCCGTGCTCGTGACGGCGATGCTGCTGTTGTTCCTCGTCATCGGCTTCGTGTTCAAGGTCGCCGACACCGAGGGCATGTGGGTCGCCGGCCGCTCCATCGGGAACGTCGAGAACGGCATGGCAATCGGCGCGAACTGGATGTCCGCCGCGTCGTACCTTGGCATGGCGGCGACCATCGCCGTCTCCGGGTTCTACGGGCTGGCGTTCATCGTCGGCTGGTCGACTGGCTACTTCGTGCTGCTAATCTTCATGGCCGCCCAGATGCGGCGGTTCGGGAAGTACACGGCGCCGGACTTCGTCGGCGACCGATTCAACTCCGACACCGCCCGCGCCATCGCCGCGCTCACGACGTTCCTCATCGCGTTCGTGTACGCCATCGGGCAGGCCCGCGGTATGGGGCTTGTCGGCCTCTACATCTTCGGCGACATCGGCATTCTCGGGCTCACCGGCTACCAGTCGATGGTCGTGCTGATGATGACCATCACGGTCGGCTACCTGACGCTGTCGGGGATGCTCGGCGCGACGAAGAACATGGCCGTCCAGTACGTCATCCTCATCGTCGCGTTCCTCGCGGGCCTGTACGTCGTCGGGTTCGCGAACGGCTACTCGACGATCTTCCCGCAGGTCGAGTACGGCGCGCTGTTCACGGCGATCGGCAACGAGTTCAGCGAACCGTTCGTCCACGAAAGCTTCTACCTCTGGATCGCCACCGCGTTCTCGCTCGTCGTGGGAACGTGTGGCCTACCACACGTGCTCGTGCGGTTCTACACCGTCGAGAGCGAGCGCACCGCGCGCTGGTCGACGGTCTGGGGGCTGGGCTTCATCCTCCTGCTGTACCTCGCGTCGCCCGCGTTCGCGGCGTTCGGCACCGACCTCTACGCGAACAACATCGGTCCCGTCTACGGCGACCCCGGCATGACGACCGCGGCGGGCGACGTCATCGTCGTGCTCGCCGCGCAGCTGTCGAACCTCCCGACGTGGTTCGTCGGGCTGGTCGCCGCGGGCGGCATCGCGGCCGCCATCGCGACCACCGCCGGCCTGTTCATCACCGGGTCGTCGGCCATCTCCCACGACATCTACAAGAACCTCATCAACGAGGACGCGACCCAGCGCCAGCAGGTGCTGGTCGGCCGTCTGAGCATCGTCGCGCTCGGCGTCATCACGACGCTGGCCGCACTCGACCCCGCCGCGCCCATCGCGGCGCTCGTGTCGTACGCGTTCTCGCTGGCCGGCGCCGTGCTGTTCCCGATGTTCTTCCTCGGGCTCTGGTGGGAGAACACGAACCGTCAGGGCGCACTTGCCGGCATGACCACCGGTCTCGTCATCTGGACCGTGCCGATGATAAACGAAGTCGGGCCGAACTACGGCCTCCTCAGCGGCGCCGCGGGCGCGGACGGCATCGTCTCCGCGACGCTCGCGCAGTGGCTGCCCGCCATCGGCTCCGCGCTCGTCGCGGTCCCGGTCGTGTTCGCGGTGACCATCGTCGTCTCGATGGTGACCGCCGAGCCCGACCTCGAAACGAAGAAGCTCGTCCGGCAGTGTCACAGCCCCGAGCCGATGAGCCAACAGGAGAGCGCAGAAGACGTCGTGAGCTCTGACGACTAAATGTACGACAACATCCTCGTCCCGACCGACGGCAGCGAAACGTCGCGCGCGGCGGTCGACCAGGCGGTCGACCTCGCGGCGAAGTACGACGCCACCGTCCACGCGTTGTTCGTCTTCGACGTCGACGCGACGAACCTCGCGCTGGGCACCGAACAGGTCGAACGCATCCGTCGCGGGAAACTCGACGAGATGCCCGAAGTGAAAGCCGAAGCCGACGACGCCACCGGCTACGTCGCCGAGGTCGCCGCCGAACACGGCGTCTCCGTCGAGGAGCACGTCACCGCCGGCGAGCCCGCGCGCGCCATCCGGAAGTTCGTCGAGGACAACGACATCGACCTCGTCGTGATGGGGAGCCACGGCCGCTCCGGGCTCTCCCGAGTTGTGCTCGGCAGCGTCGCCGAGAAAGTCCTCCGGCGAACCCGGCTGCCGGTGTTGGTCGTCGACGCCCACGGGGAAGACGAATCGTGAGCCTGCTCGACGCTGTCCGCGACCACGTCGTCGAACACCACGACGGGATGCTGTTCGACCTCGCGTTCGCGTTCGCGTGGGTCATCGTCGTCACGCTGCTGTTCGAGGCGCTCGGCGCGCCACAGCTGGTGTACTACGGCGCGCTCGCGAGCGGCGTCGTCGCCTACTACGGGTTCGTCTTCTCGCTGCAGCACGCAAGAGAGTCGCAGTAGCGGTCTCGGACCGCTCTTCTAGCCGAGGAAGTACCGCGTCCACGGGTAGCGCTCGACGAGCGCTTCGCCGCCGACGTCGTACTGCTCGATGTACGAGTCCAGCCCGAGGATGCGGCCGGCGCCGAACGCCGCCACGGAGAGGAACACGAGCATGTACGCGAAGTCGCCGTTGATGTAGCCGTGGCTGACCTCCCAGTTCCCGAGGTAGAACAGCAGCATCATGAACGCGCCCCAGAACGCCGCGAGGCGCGTGAGACAGCCGACGAGCAGGCCGAGGCCGATGAGGACCTCCCCCCACGGGACGGCGACGTTCACGAAGTCGACGAACCACGCGGTCTCGCCCATCGTGACGAACAGCTCTGAGGCCGGGCTGGCTGGCGTGACGTTCACGAGGTAGCCGGCGGCGCTGAAACTGCCGGACAGTACCTTGTCGGCGCCGCTCCAGAGGAACGCGACGCCCATCATCAGGCGCAACGCGAGGATGAACCAGACGCTCAGCGAGTGGAGTTTCCCGACTGCGGTGAAGCCGGCGACGGTACTTTCGAGGCGGTGTTCTTGGGTGGACATACCTACTGACCGCCACACTACCTACCCTCATTAAAACGATAGCTGGTTCTCGGGGGTATAGAAGTTCTCACGCCGAGACTGGGATTGCAGGGAGCAAGGGACCCGATTGTCTGTCCGTTCACGGAACACGACCACACAGCACGAATTAACATTCTACTTTACTACTTATCTAAATGGTAGTTATTCGATGTGTATAGCAGACTCTCTCATCCCACTCCACTTCGCTACCGCTATCACCCATTGGTCCCCGTCGCCAATGCACCTGCTCACTTCTACGCTCCCGAAAATAGAAATGGCGTGTAGAGGGTATTTATTAGTGCAATAGCTTTCTCAGGTACCTATTGTACAATTCGCGCGGCTGAACTGTTGCGGCCAAATCTGTGGCTGTCGGTCTCGTCGGGCGCGATGAACTCCCGGGAACGCGTCGCTTTCTATATATAGAATAAAATATAGTAATGGAGGAACACCAGAATTACGTCATTCGTACGCGGGGATGCCTGTGAGGTCTTCGCCGAGAATCAGCGTGTGGATGTCGTGGGTGCCCTCGTACGTGTAGACCGTCTCCATGTTGGTCAGGTGGCGCATCGGCGAGTAGTCGGTGGTGATGCCGTTGCCGCCGAGCATCTCGCGGGCGACCCGGGACTGCTCGCGGGCCATCCGGACGTTGTTGCGCTTGGCCATCGAGACGTGCTGGGGACGCATCTCGCCGCGCTCCTTGAGGTCCGCGAGGCGGTGCGCGAGCAGCTGTGCGAGCGTAATCTGGGTCGCCATCTCCGCGAGCTTCTCCTGCTGGAGCTGGAAGCCGCCGATTGGCTTCCCGAACTGCTCGCGCTCGGTGGCGTACTCGCGGGCGGTCTCGAAGCAGTCCCGGGCCGCCCCGACCGCCCCCCACGCGATGCCGAACCGCGCCTGCGTGAGACACGACAGCGGCCCCTTCATCCCCTCCACGCCCGGGAGCCGGTTCTCCTTCGGGATTCGGACGTTCTGGAGGCTGATTTCGCCCGTGACGGACGCGCGGAGGCTGAGCTTGTCGTCTATCTCGTTCGTCGTGACGCCGTCTCGGTCGGTCTCCACGAGGAACCCCCGGACGGGGTCGCCGTCTTCGCTGTGGTCTTTCGCCCAGACGACCGCGACGTCCGCAATCGGGGAGTTCGTAATCCACGTCTTCGAGCCGTTCAGGACGTACTCGTCGCCTGCGTGCCCGCCGGCACGTTCGGCTCGCGTCTCCATCGCGGAGGGGTTCGAGCCGTGCTCGGGCTCGGTGAGGCCGAAGCAGCCGACGGCTTCGCCCGTGCCGAGTTTCGGCAGCCACTCCTCCTTCTGCTCGTCGCTGCCGAACGCGTGAATCGGGTACATCACGAGCGCGCCCTGCACGCTCGCCATCGAGCGCAGTCCCGAGTCGCAGGCCTCCAGCTCCTGCATCAGCAGGCCGTACGCCTTCTCGCTGACGTTCGGCAGGCCGTAGCCGTCGAGGTTCGGCGCGTAGAACCCCATCTCGCCCATCTTCGGGACGAGGTCGGTCGGGAAGGTGCCGTCGAGCCAGTGCTGGCCGACGTCCTCGACTTCGCCGTCGACGAACTCGCGCGCCGACGCCACGAGCAGTCGCTCCTCCTCGCCGAGGTCCGCTTCCAGGCCGAAGTAGTCCAGCATACGCCGGGGTACCGACTCCACCGACAAATAACCCCCCACTGGGTCGCCGGCGGTCCCGGGTCGGTGCTTGCCTGTAGGAAAACGCTTTCCGACGCCGCTCCAGTTGGACGACGTATGGACCTGGAAATCGACGGCAACGCGGCGCTCGTGACAGCCTCTTCGAGTGGACTCGGCAAGGCCTCCGCGAAGGCGCTCGCCCGCGAGGGCGTGAACGTGGTCGTCAACGGCCGCGACGAGGACCGACTCGCGGACGCGCGCGACGAAATCGCCGATGTTGCGGAGGGCGACGTCGTCGCCCAGCCCGGCGACCTCACGGACGCAGACGACATCGAGGCACTCGTGGAGACAACCGTCGAGGAGTTCGGCACCATCGACCACCTCGTGACCAGCGCCGGCGGCCCGCCGTCGGGCGCGTTCCTCGACACCGACGACGAGGACTGGTACGAGGCCTACGAGCTGCTCGTGATGAGCGTCGTCCGGCTCGCCCGCGAGGCCGAACCGTACCTGACCGAGGGCGACGGCGGCACCATCGTCACCATCACCTCCCGCAGCGTCAAGGAGGCCATCGACGACCTCGTGCTGTCGAACTCCGTCCGCATGGGCGTCATCGGCCTCGAAAAGACGCTCTCGAAGGAGTTCGCCCCGGAGGTCCGCGCGAACGCCGTCCTCCCCGGCTCGCACGAGACCTCGCGCATCCGCAAACTCGTCGACCAAGCGGTCGAGCGCGGCGACTACGACAGCTACGAGGAAGGGCTGGCCGACTGGGCGGACAACCCCCTCGAACGCATCGGCGACCCGATGGAGCTCGGCAACACGGTCGCGTTCCTGAGCTCGCCGAAGTCCGGCTACGTCAACGGCGCCGCGGTGCCGATCGACGGCGGCTCCACGGGCTCGAACCTCTGAGGTAGTCGGCGCCCGAACCAGTCAGAGCCGGCTCGCAGGCGTAAGTATAACCGTCCGCGGTTTCCTACCGCAGGTATGGGCGACGCAGAGCACGACACCGGGGGCCGCCGCAGCAAGGTCGCGCGGCTCCTCGACGAGTACGACCTCGACGGGGTCGGCGCCGAACTGGAGGCGCGCTGGACGGCGACGGGCGACGACCACTGGAGTCTACGGGACCTCGCGACGACGTTCAATCGCGAACTCGTCCGGGAACGCCTCTACGACGCCGGCATGCGCCCCTCCGAGGGCGAGGTGGCGGACGTCGTTCGCTCGCTGACTGGCGACGACACCGGTGCCGCCGAGCAGACCCAGCTCCGGCGCCGCCTCGAACGCGAGGGGATCGACGTCGACGACCTCGCCGGCGACCTCGTGACCTATCAGGCGGTGCGAAGTTACCTCCAGGACTACCGCGGCGCGGAGTACGAGCGCGACACCGGCGACCGCCTGGAAACCGTCGCGGACGCCGTCCAGAAGCTCCGCGGGCGGCTGGTTTCGGTGACCGAGACGAAACTCGACGACCTCCGGAACACGTCCCGCTTGACGCTCGGCGAGTTCCGCGTGATGGTCGACGTCCAAATCCTCTGCACCGAGTGCCAGTCCCAGTACGGTGTCTCGGAGCTGCTCACCGCGGGTGGCTGTGACTGCGACGACTGAAGAAATAACACTGTTACTGTTGTTATTTTCACTCGCGGCTGTCTCGTCCGCTATCCCCTTCGGGTCGAGGCCAGAACTTCGCCCGTCACGCGTCAGCTCGCCGGTCGAATTACACTCCGGGCTTAGTGTATCGTCTCAGTTGGGACTGTGCGGCGAATTCACCCTCTCGCGTTACAGCCACTTCCGTTCGGTTATAACGAACAACTACGAACCGAGTTCGTCTTTCTATTCGACTCCATCCGGAGCGTATCTTTCGAGGCTGTTCCGCGGTAGTTAGTCCCATACACGCGATGGCCGGGGCTTTGGTTGTTCGGTCCCACGGGTGAGCAGTCACCCTGCGTTCCGGGCTTGGCGACGGAGCAGGAGAATTGGTACACGAATGGACGGTAATCTGCTGAATTCGTTAGCTAGTATTCCGCTATATCTGACCACGTGATACAAACATTCAGCTACTACTCCGTTCGCCGTGAGCGAACGCCACGAACCAACTGATAAATGATTATCGACCTCGAACGGCGACTGAAGCGCTCGGCTCGACCCTCACTGAGCCGCTGCCGATTGCTCTCGGCGAGTACGGCGATTCCGCTGGGGTATCCGTCTCGTCGCCCGGCCGGCGCCGGCACGACAATCGAGATTCGTTCAGTTACAGCGAACAGCGACGAAGAAGGCGTCAGAAGTGCGATTACGCGGAGGGAGAGCGCGTGGTGGCCGTCGGCGTCGGTTCGACTAGTACTGCCCGATGGTCACCGGCGGCCCGCCGTGGGGGCCGTACGGCGCGTCGTCGAGCCACTCGCCGGCGGGCTCGTAGTACGGCGCCGCCTTCGCCGCGAGGTACTTCTTCGCTCGCGTGACGTAGCTGTCGCCCTGCAGGTACTCCAGCGCCTGCCCGGCGGCGCTCTTGTTGTACTCGGCGGCCTTGAGGCGCGTGATGCCGTACTGCGTGATCTCGGCGGCGCGCGCGGACTCGACCTCCGCGTTCAGCGCGACCGCGATGGCGCTGGCGGCGGCCTCGGCGTCGGCGACGCCGGAGTTCATCCCGCGCGCGCCGAACGGCGCGAACAGGTGGCCGGACTCCCCCGCGAGCAGCACGCGGTCGTGGTCGTCGACCATCCGGTCGGCGATGACCTGCTTGAACTTGTACTGGGAGACCCACTCCACGCGGTCGCGGTAGTCCTCCCCGAGCGTCTCCGCGACGAGCTCGCTGATGGCGTCGTCCTCGGTGAGCCGCTGGGGGTCGTCGCTGTCCTTGCACTGGATGTCCACGCGCCAGCCGCCCTGGAACGGCACGAGCAGGACGTTCCGGCCGTCCACGCGCGGGTGGTCGTAGTGGAACACCCGCTCCTTGAACAGCTGCTCGTCCTCGTCCTCGAACTCCGCGATGTCCGCGATGATGAAGGAGTTCGCCGACTCGGTGCCGTCGAACTCGCCGCCGATCTCCTTGCGGACCGTCGAGCCGGCGCCGTCCGCGCCGACGACGTACTCGGCGTGATACTCCTCGCCGCTCTTTGTCTCCACGCGCACGACGTCCTCGCTGGCGTCCACGGTCTCGACGCCGTCGCCCCAGTGGACGTCGATGCCGGCGTCCTCGACGGCGTCGAGCATGTACTCCTCCGTCCAGACCTGCGGGAGGCTGGTGAAGTGCGGGAGGTCGCCGTCGCCGCCGGGCGTCGAGTACGTCCGCTCGAACACTTCCGTCCCGCGGAACAGCGTCCGCCGCGTCGACCAGATCATCCCGTTGTCGACGAGCCGGTGGCCGAGCCCGGGGGACGCGTTCTCCAGCGTGCGGAGCGTGTCCTTGTGGACGTAGATGGCCCGGCTACCGGGCCGCTCTCGGTCCTTCGGGTCGGCTTCGAGGATGGTGACGTCGACGCCTCGGGCGTGCAACGCGAGCGCGGCCGTCATGCCGGTCGGCCCCGCACCGGCGACGACGACGGGCACGTCTGCTTGAGCTTCTGAGCCGCTCATCGTGTTACAACCCACGTGGAACTGGCGTATAGATGTTTCCCCGCTCGATAAAATAGATCAATAGTGAACAGCGATCGACCCTCTGGGAAGAAACCGAACATATTCGCACAGGGATTCTTTGTGCCCGTAGACTAACGTGTTCGCATGGAGGCACCAGATACCGGCGAACGAACCCTGCGGGGCGTCGCCATGGACGAGACAGAGCGAGACGAGTTCCTCCGCCAGCGCGGCATCGGCGTGCTCTCGCTGGCCAACGAGAACGTCGCTTACGGGATGCCCGTCTCGTTCGGGTGGGACGGCGACGACCTCTACTTCATCCTCCTCCAGTTCGGGGAGGACAGCGAGAAGCTCGACTACGCCGCTACCACCGAGCGCGCGACGTTCTCGACGTACAACTTCGAGGACGAACACCACTGGCGCAGCGTCGTCGCGCGCGGCCCTCTAGAGGAAGTGTCCGACGACGACACCGACGACGTCACGGAGACGATGTTCGAGAACGCGCAGTTCGCGAGCCTGTTCCCCCACGGCGAGCCGATTACCGACCAGCCGCGCTACCGGCTCGTCCCCGAGGAACTGACCGGACAGAAGGGACAGGGCCACGACGACTGACCCGCGATTTTTCGCGTCCAGTTCGGCTCAGTCCTCGATTGTCGCGTCCAGTTCGGCCTCTACGTCGTGGACGCGCTCGCGGACGCTGCGCGCCAACTGCGTCTGCTCGTCGTTCTCGTCGGCCAGCTCCCCGATTTCGTCCACGACGTCGCCGAGGCTGTCCAGCGCGTCGTTGAGCATCGTCGTGACCTCCTCGGCGCTGACCGCCTGCTCGTCGGTTGCCTCCGCGATTTCGGCCATCCCCGTGGCGGTCTCCTCGGCGGCGGTGTGGATGTCGCTCTGTCGCTCGCGAATCGTCTCCACGCGCTCGACGGTCGCCTCGATGCCCTCCGTCGTGCGCTCGACGCCCTCGGTGGTCTCCTCGACGATGTCGGTCACGCGCTCGATGGTGGACTCGATGGCGTCCACTTCAGCCTTCGACTGGTCGGCCAGCTCCTTGATTTCGTCCGCGACCACCGCGAACCCGTCGTTGTTCCCGCTCGTGCGCGCGGCCTCGATGTTCGCGTTCAGCGCGAGCAGATTGATTTGGGAGACGATGTCGCTGATGACGTCCACCACGGACTCGATTTCCTCGACCTGTGAGTCCAACTCGACGGCCGTCTCATCGAGGTCCGTCGCGGCCTCCTCGACGTCGTCGAGGAGCGCCTGCGCCTCGTCGGTAGCGTCCACGGAGGCTGCCGCGTTCTCCGCGACGTTTGCGGCGCGCTCGTCGACCTCGTCCGTCTGGGAGGCGATCTCCTCGACGGTCGCTGACAGCGACTCCACCTCGTTGCGCACTTCCGCCAGCGACTCCACTTGCTCGCGGGCGGTCTCCTCGATGAACTGGCTGTTCTGTGCGACCGCCTCCGAGGAGTCCAGCAGTTCCTCGACCGTCGAATCGACCTCCGAGGTGATTCGCTCTTGGGCGTCCTCGACGGCGCGGCGCTGTTCCACGAGGTCGGTCACGCGAGACACCATCTCGAAGGAGCCGACGACCTCGCCAGCAGGGTCGTACAGCGGCAGCGCGGCGGCGCTGACGTGCCACTGGCTGCCGTCGTCGTTCGTCCCGGAGCGCACGCGGTCCTCGTTGACGATTTCCTCGGTGCGCACGACCTCCTCGGCGAGCGTGTCGGTGACGTCGTCGGTGCCGATGACGTCGTGGGCGACCTCCCCGAGGACCTCGTCGGCGGGCGTGTTCTGGATGTCCTCCTGCTCGCGGTTCCAGTGGGCGACCCGGCCGTCGTCGTCCACGACCAGCGCGGGCTCGGGGAACCGCTCGGTCAGGTCCTCGAAGAGGTGCTTCCAGAAGTCCCGCTCGTCGCGCAGCCGCTCGACTTCGCTGGCGTCGTCCGGCGGGTCGTACAGCGAGGCGGACGCGTCGTGTTCGCGCTGTCGTGAGGCCATGATTAGTCACTCCTCTGTGATGATGTGTAATAAGCGTTCACCGCGATTATCGACAGCGAAACTGACACTCACCCGCCGCGACGTGAGCGAACGCGATGATTTATGAGGGTGGTCGCCCCATCAGGACACATGCGATTCGTTCGCTTCAACGAGGACCGACTGGGCTTGCTCACCGACGACGACGGCGTCGTCGACCTCACGGACCGCCTCGACATCGACGCCGAGGACCCGCTCGTCGAGTACATCGACGGCGACTACGACGCCAGCGAGTACGCCGACGCCGAGCCGGACTACGACCGCGAGGAGGTCGAACTCGGCTCCCCCGTCGAGCGCCCCGGGAAGGTCATCGCGGCGCCGCTGAACTACGAGAACCACATCGAGGAGGCGCTGGCGGACCGCGACATCACCACCGAGGAGTGGTTCAGCATCGAGGACAAGGGCTACTTCCTGAAGGCGCCCTCGAGCGTCGTCGGCCCCGACCACGGCGTCGAACTGCCGTTCTCGGACCGCCGCGTCGACCACGAAATCGAGCTGGCGTTCGTGATGGGCGACGACGTCAAGGACGTGGACGCCGAGGACGCGTGGGACCACATCTTCGGGTACACGATTCTGCTGGACATCTCCGTGCGCGGCGACCAGGACCGCTCGAACCGGAAGTCCTACGACACGTTCACCGTCATCGGGCCGGCCGTCGTCACCGCCGACGAAATCGAGGACCCGCAGGACCTCCAGATGGAGCTGGAGCTGAACGGCGACCGCAAGCAGTACGAGAACACCGGCGACATGGTGTACACGTGCGCGGACATCGTCGAGTACGCGTCGCTGGGCGCGACCATCGAAGCCGGCGACGTCATCACCACGGGCACCCCGGAGGGCGTCAGCGAGCTCTCTGACGGCGACACCATCGACGCCGAAATCGAGGACGTCGGCCGGATGGTCGTCGACGTCACCGAGCGCGACGTGCGCTTCGAGGACGTCCACGTCACGAAGGGCGGCCAGGAGTAGTCGCTGCGGCGCTGCCCGCCGCGCGACGGCCGGTCGCGGACGGAGATAATCTTTTATGGAGGACTCGTGTACGGTGGGGCATGACCCTGCTCGAAGTGGACGGCATCGACGTCGCGTACGGTGACGTGCAGGTCGTCTGGGACGTCAGCTTCTCCGTGACCGAGGGCGAGACCGTCGCGCTGCTGGGCGCGAACGGCGCCGGGAAGACGACCGTGCTGAAGACCATCTGCGGCCCGCTCACGCCCAGCGCGGGCGACATCTCGTTCAACGGCGAGTCCATCGGCCACCTCCAGCAGGACGAGGTGGTGCCCAAGGGCGTCACGCACATCCCCGAGGGCCGCGAGATCTTCTCGGATAGCACCGTCCGCGAGAACCTCCGCTTGGGCGCGTACACGAACCGCGACGGGATGCGCGAGCGCCTCGACCGCGTCTACGAGATTTTCCCGCGCCTCGAAGAGCGGAAGGGACAGAAGGCGGGGACGCTGTCGGGCGGCGAGCAGCAGATGCTCGCCATCGGCCGCGGGCTGATGAGCGACCCCGACCTCATCCTGCTCGACGAGGCCAGCCTCGGGCTCGCGCCCGTGCTCGTGGAGGACGTCTTCGACGCCATCGAGCGCATCAACGAGGAGGGGACGACGGTGCTGCTCGTCGAACAGGACGTGAACAACGCGCTCCGCATCGCCGACCGCGGCTACGTCCTCGAATCCGGCCGGATGAATCTCTCGGGGAGCGCGGAGGAGCTGGCGACCGACGACCGCGTCGCGGCGTCGTACCTCGGCGGCTGACGGCGGCTCGACACACTTCTCGCGATATCGGAGGACGAGCGACGTCGAAGCGAGTACAGAGAACGAGAACAGCAGCGCGGTGCGGCGCTACTCAGTTCGCTCGGCCGCGCCGCCGTCGTCTGATTCGCGGGCGTCGTCGCCGCCCGAGCGGTCGGTGAGGAGCTTGTAGAGGCCGCCGGGCACGAAGATGACGAAGATGATGATGAGCGCGCCCTCGATGGTCGTCGCGAACTCGCCGGCCGTCTGGCGCAGTACCGTGTCCAGCGTCAGGAACAGGCCGGCGCCGAGCAGCGGCCCCGCCATCGTCCCCATGCCGCCGAGGACGACCACGACGAGCGTGTCTACCATGTAGGTGACGCCCAGCGTCGAGTCCGCGTTGATGTACCCCGAGAACTGCGCGAAGAACCCGCCCGCGAGCCCCGCCATCCCGGAGGCGACGGCGAACGACATGAGCTTGTACCGCAGGGGGTTGACGCCGAGGCTGCTGGCGGCGTCCTCGTCGTCGTGGACGGCGCGCATCCCGAGCCCGGAGCGGCTGTTCACGATGGCGTACGTGAGGAGGATGGCCGCGACGGTCGCGAGCAGCATCAACAGGTAGACCGTCTCCGGTTCGAGGCTGGTCTCCACCAGGTACCCCGACGACCCGCCGCTGAACTGGCGCTGGTCGAGCAACACCAGTTGGATGATGGCGGCGACCGCCAGCGTGCCGATGGCGAAGTAGTGGCCGGTCAGCCGGAACAGCAGCGGCCCGAGCACGAGCGCCAGCAGGCCCGCGACGAGCGCGCCGACGAGGATGGCCAACAGCGCGGGGGACTGAATGGACTCGGGGAGGCCGGCGCGCGTCGGCGTGGTCAGCCACGCGGAGACGAACGCGCCCAGCCCGAAGAACGCGTGGTGGCCGAGGCTAATCTGACCGGCGTACCCCGCGACGAGGTTCCACGACACGCCCAGCATCACGAAGACGAGCCCGGTGAAGATGATGTCCGTGACGAAGGCCGTCGTCGAGTAGGGGACCGCGGCGAGCGCGAGCACGCCGACGACGGCGACGGCGACCCTGCGGCGGTCGGCGAACAGCTCCTCGAAGGGGTTCGTGAGCGACACCATCACTCACCACCCCCGGAGCTGCCGAACAGGCCGTGCGGCCGCACGAGCAACACCAGCACGAAGATGCCGAAGCTGATGATGTCCCGGAAGCCGCCGCCCAAGTAGAGGACGCCGACGTTCTCGGAGACGCCGAGCACGAGGCCGCCGACGAGCGTGCCGGCGACGCTGCCGACGCCGCCGAGGACGACCACGGCGAACGCCTTCAGGAGGTACGTCCAGCCGACGAACGGCGTGAACGGGAACAGCATCGAGAGGAGCGCGCCCGCGGCGCCCGCCAGCCCGGTGCCGATGCCGAGCGTGAGCACGTAGATGTTGTCCGTGTCGACGCCCATGTACTGGGCGGCGGAGCTGTTCTGCGCGGTCGCGCGGATGGCGAGCCCGGTGGTCGTGTACTTCAGGAACGCCCACGTGCCGAGGATGAGCACGATGGAGAAGACGAAGGTGACCACGCGCGGGAACGACAGCGTCGCCGCGCCGACCGCGATTGCGTCCCCGGGGATGCCGATGTCCGTCGACTGGGCGTTCCCGCCGAACGCGATGCGGCCGATGCTCTGGAGCATCAACGCGAGCCCGAACAGGACGATGATTGGTTGTTCCATGCCTTCCCCGACGACGCGTTCGAGGACGACGCGCTGGAGCGCCATCCCGAGGACGAACAACACGACGAACGCGACGACCATGCCGACGATTGGCGTGAGCCCCAGCGACGTGAACAGGATGATGGCGACGTACGCGCCGACCATCAGCATGTGGCCGTGCGCGAGGTTCACGATGTCCATGATGCCGAACACGAGCGACAGCCCGAGCGCGGCGACGGCGTAGATTCCGCCGAGGAGGAGGCCGTTGAGCAGCGACTGAACGAGTAAATCGGTCGTTACCATGTGTGAGTGTGTGTACGGGGAGAGTGGGATACTGGGCGATTACCGCTCGCTCCACGCCGGAATCGGGTACTGGAAGTCGATGGCGCCGCGCCCGTCCGTGTCCGGGTAGACGGTGTGCTGGTTGCCCTCCCACCACTGGCCGGTCGGCGCGGTGAGGTCGCCCTCCGCGGGCAGCCCGTTGTCCTCGAAGCCGAACGACCCGATGACGGTCTCGAACGTCTCCGAGCGGAACGTCTCCTGGAGCGCCCCGGGGTCCGTGGACTCGGCGCCCTGAATCGCCTGCAGCGCGGTCTGGGCGACGTTGTACGCGCCGCCGACGGGCGTTCGGATGAGTTCGCCGTCGTCGAGGCCGTACTCGGACTCGTAGGCCGACCACATCGCCTCGTTGCCGCCGCCGGTGAGGCCGGGCACCCAGCCCGGACACATGCAGGCGTACGCGCCCGACTCCTCGAGCCCGGTCCACCACGCGGTCGGGTCCGCGGCGCGGACGAACTTCAGCAGGTCCGGCGACCAGTTGTTCTCCCGCATCTGGTTGACGGCGGTGATGCCGCCGGGCGGCGTCGGCGTCGAGAGCAGCGCCTCGACGTTCGCGCTCTCGGACTGGGAGATGAGCGTCGAGAAGTCCTGGTTGCCCAGCGAGAACGTCTCCCGCATCACGACGTCGTAGCCGGCGTCCGTGAGCGTCTCCTCCCAGTAGTCGGCCTGCTCTTCGCCCCAGCCGCTGTTGGGCTCCCAGAGGCCGACGTTGGTCGGGCGCTCGCCCTCGGGGATGAGTTCGAGCAGCCCGCGCGTCGAGCGCGCGACGTCCCGGGACTTCGGGAACGGCGAGTACGTCCACTCGTAGCCCTCGCTGCGGTGTGGGCCCTCGTAGGCGAAGAACGCGCCGACGAACGGGATGCCCTGGCTCTCCGCGTACGCCGACCCCGCGGTCACGAGGAGGCTGGAGAAGCTCCCCCAGATCATGTCCACCTGGTTGTTGCTCGTAATCTGGGTGAGGTTCTGCCGGACGAGTTCGGGGTCGCTCTCGTCGTCCCGCATGATGAGCTCGACGTCCGCGTCGAGTTGCTCGTCCATGCGGGCGACGCCGAGTTCGTAGCCGCGCTTGACGGCTTCGCCCAGCGAGGAGAACTGCCCGGACTCGGGCACCGTCGCCGCTATCGTGACCGTCTCGCTGCCGCCCCCGCCGCCACCGCCGAGGAGGGTGCAGCCGGCGAGCCCGGACATGCCGACGGTGCCCGCCGCACCGAGTGTTTTGAGATACGTGCGCCTGCTGTGTGACCTGTCACTATCCACCATGCTATACGCACACCTACACCACTTACATTATAAAACATGCGGTAAACCTATAGGTCCTGATACTTGTCGGCTGATACGCCACTCTTTCCCGACGATGGAGCGTGGAAGGAAACGAATACGACTGCCGCTGCGGTTACGAGGAGGGCTCGGCTTCCGCGTAGAAGTTCAGCGCGCGCAGCACCGGCTCGTCGGTGATGCCCAGCAGGATGGCCTCCTCGCCCTCGGGCTCGTGGTGGTGAATCTCGTCCGGCGGCACGACGAAGATGTCCTTCTCGCCCCACTCCAGGGCCTCGTCGCCGACGTGCGTGACGCCCTCGCCCTCGATGACGAAGTACACCTCCGTGGAGTTGTGGAAGTGGTCGTCGGTCGCTTCCTGGAGCAACTGCGCGCGGAACGACATCGTCGGCGTCACCGGCGGCTCGCCCGTCGCCGGGTTGACGTACGCCATGCTGTGGCCGTCGTAGGGGTCTGGGTCGTCGTTGTCCGCGTGCTGGCGCAGCGCCTCCACCATCTCCGCCCAGCCGAAGCGGTACGGCGGCGTCGCCGCGCGGTCGCCCTCGAAGGGACCGGGGATGGAATCGTCGTCGTCCCCGTTGGTCGGGCGGCCGCGGCCGTACTGGGAGTCCCAGTAGCCCTGCGTCTTCGTCACCGGCTGGCGCTCCAGCTCGTGGTTCTCGAAGACGTGGGAGTTGTTCAGCGTGTCCAAGAACAGCGGCAGGTCGAGGATGTCCAGCCACGCCGCCGTCTCGTCGGAGTCGTTGACGTGGTCGTGCCACTCCCACTGCGGCGTCGTGATGAGGTCGTGGTCCCGCATCGGGAACTCCTCGCCGGCCACGACCGTCTTCATGTCCTCGTGGCCGTCGATGGTGAACCGGAGCGCGCTGGAGGCGTGCCGGTGCGCGGGCGCCGTCTCGCCGGGCGAGACCGTCTGGACGCCCACGTAGATGGTGTTCGAAATCGCGTGGGGCGCGTTGATTGGGACGGCGACCCGCCGCTGGAAGCCCGGCGGCAGGTCCTCGATGGGCACGTCCGCCTCGATGCCGTCGATGGCGGCCTGGATGTCCTCCCACTTCCAGATGTTCGCGCCGATGTCGTCCACGAGGCTCCCCATCTCGTCTTCGACCTCCCACAGCGGCACGAGGTCGTGCTCGTCGAGGAGGCCCCTCGTGTCCGCACTCATCTCTAGGAGGTCCTCCGGGTCTTCCGTTGCCATAGTGTTACACTAGCACAGAAATCTCATAAGTGTATTGGACGCGGCGCCCAGCGGCGACGAACGTGTTAGGCCGTCTCCGCGACCTGGTCGGCGTAGACGTCCTCCGAGCGGAACAGCGCCCGGCAGTCCTCGCAGACCATCGCCCGCTGAATCGCGTACTCCCAGAGCTTCCCGCCGCAGTTCAGGCAGTCGAAGTGCGCTTCCACGAACGGGTCGGCCTCCGCGTACGGGTTCGTGAACTCGGCCATGCCAGTACGTCGCGCACCGAACAGCAAAAGCGTACCGTCGGCGGAAGCGCCCGCTCAGTCCTCGGCGTACTGCTCGAACGCCGCGCGCAACTCCTCGGGGAGTTCCATCGACCCGCCGCCCCCGTGGTGGGCGCAGACGCGCTGCTCGTGCCCCGAGAACGCCACGTCGCCGTCACAGCGCGCCTCGTACTCGAAGCGCACGCTCCGCGTCCCCGGGTCGGGCGTGAGTTCGATGGTCACCTCGTCGCCGGCCTCCACGGGGTTCTCGAACTCGAAGTTCATCTCCACGAGCGGCAGCCCGAACCCGTGCTCCTGTGAGATTTCCCAGAACGGGAAGCCCAACTCCTCCATGAACATGTCGGAGGTCTCGTGGAGCGCGTCCACGATGCGGGGGTAGTGCGCGATGCCGAACGGGTCCGTGTCCGAGAACCGCACCGTCCACTCGCGCTCGTAGCCCGCCATCTCAGTCACCCCCCAGCACGACGAGCGCGTCCAGCGCCACCGCGCCGCCCTCCGTCGCCAGCACGGGGTTCACGTCCACTTCCGAAATCGCCTCGTGCTCGTCAACGAGGTTGCCGACCGCTGCGACGACCTCCGCGAGCGCGTCGACGTCCGCGGGCTCGCGGCCGCGGTAGCCCTCCAGCAACTCGATGGCGGTCAGCTCCTCGATGGCCTCGCGGGCCTCCGCGGCGTCGATGGGCGCGATGCGGTGGCTGGTGTCCTCGTAGACCTCCGTGAAGATGCCACCCAGTCCCGTCAGCACGACCGGGCCGAACGACGGGTCGCGGAGGCCGCCGACGATGACCTCGGTGCCGGCGTCCACGTCCCGCGCCTCCTCGACGAGCACGTCCGCGTCGATGCCGCGCGCGTCCGCCGCATCGAAGATTGCCTCAGCGGCCTCCCGCACCGCGTCCGGCGAATCCAAGCCGACCGCGACGCCCGCGCCGTCGGCCCACTCGCTCTTGTGCGTGACCGCCGGCGAGGAGACCTTCACGACCACCGGGAAGCCGATGTCCGCGGCGGCCTCCACAGCCGCCTCGGCGTCCGCGGCGACGGAGAACGCCGGCGTCTCGATGCCCGCGTCCGCGAGCAGCGACTTCGCCTCCGCCTCCGTCAGCGTCGTGCGGCCGTCCGCCTGCGCGGCGGCGATGGGGTCCTCAGACATCGGCGCTCACCTCCTCCTCGGCGGCCGCGTCGTCTAGTGTCGCGTAGCGCGCGAGCGCCGCGGCCGCGTCAGCGCCGCGCTCGGGCGACGTGAACACGGGTACGTCGGCCTCCCGGAGCGCGTCGAGGTCGTCGGCCATCGACTCGGCCGGCCCCTCGGTCGCGAACAGCACGGGCTTCTCGACGCGCTCGGCGAGGCCGTCCAGCGTCTCCTGCGGGAAGCCCAGCGCCTCCTCGAACAGCTCGTAGACGAGCACCACGTCCACGTGCTCGTCCTCCGCGACCGCTTCGACCACGTCCCCGAACTCCGGCATCGGACGGCCCGTGTCCACGGGGTTCTCCGCGTACGTGATACCGGGGAGAATCTCGCCGACCTCGTCTTGGGTGTCCGCCGCGAGGTCCGGGAGCGTCGCGCCCGCTCGCTGCAGGCGGTCCGCGATGATGATGCCCGGACCGGCCTGCGCCGTGACGACGCCGACGTTCGCGCCCTCGGGCTCCGGGGAGTTCGCCAGCGCCTGCCCGGCGTCGAACAGCTCCGTCGTGGACTCCACGGTGGGCACGCCGTACTGCGCGAACCCCGCGGTGTAGAGCGCGTGGTCGCCCGTGAGCGCGCCCGTGTGGGACTCCGCGAAGTCACCAACGTCCGCCTGCCCGACCTTGTACGCGATTACGGGCGTGTCCGAGTCGCGGCACGCTTCGAGGAGCGCGCGGCCGTCGTCGGTGCCCTCGACGTGGAGGACGATGGCGTCCGTGTTCGGGTCCGAGTCGAAGTACGGAATCGCCTCCTCGAAGCCGACGTTCGCGCGGTTCCCGAGCCCCACCATCGTCGCGATGCCGCGGCCCTCGCGGTGCGCGCTGAACGCCAGCTGGTGGGCGACCCCGCCGCTCTGCGCGAGAATCGTCACGCCGCCCGGCCGCAGGCGCTCGACGCCGCCGGCGAATGACGCCAGCAGATTGCTCGCGGGCGCGACGAACCCGCTCGTGTTCGGGCCGAGCAGGGCGACGTCGTGTTCGTCGGCGGCCGAAATCACGGCCTCCTGGAGTTCCTCGCCCTCGCCACCGGCTTCCGCGAAGCCGCCGGCGTAGATGACCGCGCCGCCGACGCCGGCCTCGCCGCACTCCGCGACGACGTCGGGGACGACGTGCGCGGGCACCGCCAGCAGCGCGAGGTCGACGGTCTCCTCGATGTCGGTGACGGACTCCACGAACGGCTCGCCGAACACCTCGCCCTCGCCGGACGGGTTCACTGGGTAGACGCGACCGTCGAACTCGACGGCGTTCGCCATCGCCTCGTAGCCGAGCTTCCCCTCGGTGTCGGACGCCCCGACGACCGCGATGCGCTCGGGACGGAACAGGCGCTGTAAGTTCACGCCCCACACTACACCGAATGCCACTAAAACGGTTTTCCCTCCGTCAAACGCGCTCGCCGCGACCGGCGCGCCGACCCCTCACTCCGGCAGCACGGGGCCGTCCTCGACGACGCGCGTCGTCCCGGCGTACTCCTTCGCGAGTTCGGCGTAGCGGTCGCCGGCGCCCGCCCAGAAGTCTCCCTCCAACTCTTGGCGGACTTCCGCGGGCGTCCCGACGGCGAGTACGTCGCCGGGAATCTCGGTGTCCTCGGTGACCGTGCTGTTCGCGCCGACGACGCTGCCCGGTCCGACTTCGGCGTCGTCGAGGACCACCGCGCCGATGCCGACGACGCTGCGCTCGCCGACCGTCGCGTCGTGGACGACGGCGTTGTGGCCGACGGTCGCGCCCGCCTCCAGCACCGCGTGCTCGTGGAGGGTCGCGTTGTCCTGGACGTTCGCGCGCTCCTCGAGCACGATGCGGCCGTGGTCGCCGCGCAGCACCGCGCCCGGCCACACGCTCGCTTCCGGTCCAATCTCTACGTCCCCGATGACGGTCGCTCGCTCGTCGACGTACGCCGACTCCGCGACCGTCGGCGTCACGCCGTCGTACGCTCGGAGCATATCCACAGTGTCGCGGCCCGCGATTACGTACTTTCGGGACGCGACAGGGACTACATTTATGCGGGTGGGTAGGTAACGGCTACCAAGATGACCGTACTCGAAGGCGAGCACCTCACGAAGAACTTCGGCGGCATCGTCGCCGTCGACGACGTCTCCTTCTCCATCGACAAGGGGGAGACCGTGGGCCTCATCGGGCCGAACGGCGCCGGGAAGTCGACGCTGTTCCGGCTCATCTCCGGGGTCCAGGAGCCGACTGAGGGCACCGTCTACCTCGACGGCGAGGACATTACGGGGATGACGCCGCACGAAATCTGTCACCGCGGACTCGTCCGCACCCACCAGATCGTCCACCCCTTCGAGAACCTCACGCTCGCGGAGAACGCCGCCGTCGGCGCGCAGTTCGGCGGCCGGAACTCCGGCGACCCCGAGGAGCGCGCGCACGAGGCCCTGGAGTTCGTCGGGCTCGACGACATGGCTCACACCACGCCGGACGAGCTCAGCGTCGGCGCGCTCAAGCGCCTCGAAATCGCTCGCGCGCTCGCGACCGACCCCGAAGTCCTGCTGTTCGACGAGGTCGCGGGCGGCCTCGACACCGACGAGACGGAGGCCATCGTCGAGCTCATCCGGGACATCGCCGACCGCGGGAAGACCGTCTTCCTCATCGACCACGTGATGCGCGCGCTGATGTCCGTCAGCGAGCGCGTGTTCGTCCTCGACAACGCCAACCTCATCGCCACGGGGACGCCCGAGGAGATTCAGAACGACCGCCGCGTCATCGAAGCCTACCTCGGGGAGAACGCCGGCGACGCGATGGGCGACACCGCCGACGCCGGCGCCGACTGACTACGGCTTCCCCGCGAAGTTCACGAACGCGTCCAGTTTCTCGCTGGCGTCCTCGGTGACGCTCTCGCCGTGGTAGACCAGCCCCACGTCGAAGTCGTACTCGACGAGTTTCTCTAGGGACTCCTCGGCTGTGTGGAGGTCCTCGGAGTAGTACGCCGGCGGCAGCACGAAGTGCCCCTCCGGGAGGCCGCGGGAGTCCGCGCCGAACAGCGCGTCCCCGATGACCGCGACGCCGCTGTCCTCGTCCACGAGCGAGTGGTGCTCGGACGCGTGCCCGGGCGTGTGGACGGCCGTGAACCGACCCACGTCGTCGCCGTCCCCGAACTGGTGGTCCGGCTCGTGGCCGTCGATATCGAGACCCTCCGGGAGCCACGTTTCGAGGTCGTAGCGCTCCACGAGCCCGGGGAGACCGCCGACGTGGTCGCCGTCCCCGTGCGTGACGACGAGGCGTTCCGGTTCGATGCCGAGGTCCGCGAGGGCGTCCGCGACCGCGTCGGTCGTGCCTTCGAGGCCGGCGTCCACGAGCGTCGGCGCGTCGCCGTCGAAGACGAACAGCCGGTAGCGGCCGCCGTTGAACTCCGCGAGCGTCACATCGTAGACGTCGGTGGCTGGCTCCGTGAGCATCGCCTCGACGGACGGCCCACGGCCCCAAAAACCTCCCCGCTCTCGGTTTCGGAAGACAGATTAAGCCAGTTTCCGTCCGTGCGAGCAAACGGTGTTCCAACGTGACGACTGAAACGACGTGGACGGACGTGCTCCGCGGGCAGTTCGACCCGGCGTGGCTCTCGCTGCCGGTCGGTATCGCCGCGGCCGCCGCCGTCCTCGTGTACGCGCCCGTCGAAGCCGACATGGCGAGCATCCTCGCCATCACCGTCTTCTCCATCAGCCTCTGGGTGGGTGCGCCCGTCGCCCCGTGGCTCACCGGCCTGCTCGCGGTCGGGCTGGTCGGCGCCGCCTTCTCGACGGACCTCGCGCTCACCGGCTTCCAGTCCGCCGCGACGTGGCTGGTCGTCCTCGGCATCCTGCTCGGGGAGGCCACCCGGCAGAGCGGGCTCGCCAGCGCGGTCGAACGCGCCGCGCTCGGCGTGCTCCCCGGGGACGCCGCCACGAACGCGAAGACCACGTACCGGAACCTGCTGGTCGTGCTGTGCGTGGCCGCGCTCGGGTTCGTCGTGCTCGTGCCCTCGTCGCTGGTGCGCGTGCTCATCCTCGGCCCCATCCTCATTTCCGTCGGCAAGCGCTTCTCGGACCGCAGCGCCCGCGTCGGCCTGTTCCTCGGGCCGCTGTTCGTCACCTACTACGCGGGCACCGGCATCCTCACCGGGTCGCTGGCGAACATCATCATCAACGGCCTGCTGGAGGCCAACGCCGGCGTCTCCATCGGCTGGATGGAGTGGGCGGTCTGGCTCGGCCCCGTGATGGGCGTCGGGCGTGCGGCCGTCATCACCGCCATCGCGTACGCGCTCTACCGGCCGGCCGACGCCGACGCCATCGACGTGTCCGACAACTCCGAGCACGGGACCGAGGCCGCCTCGGAGGCGCGGCGCATGATGGCGTTCCTGCTGGTCGGCGTCGCCATCTGGGCGACCGACTCCGTCCACGGCCTCCACCCGCTGTACGGCGCGCTCGTCGTCACCGTCCTCGCGTTCACGCCCCGCGTCGGCGTCGTCGGCGCCGACGCCGTCGAGAACGCCAACTTCTCCATCGTGTTCTTCCTCGGCGCCATCTTCGCCATCGCCGCCGGCCTCCAGCAGACCGGATTCACCGACGTCGCCGCCGACGCCATCCTCGCGTCGTTCCCGCAGGACGCGTCGCTGTCGGTCGCGCTCGCGTTCCTCGCGCTCGCGTCGCTGGCGCTGACGTTCCTCATGGAGGGGCTGGCGGTCGCGAGCGTGCTGACGCCCGTGCTCGTCGCGTTCGCCGAGAGCGCCGGCCTCCCGCTGTACCCGGTGATGATGACCGAAGCGGTCGCGCTCAACTCCTACTTCTTCCCCTACCAGTCGGCGGTCCTCGTGGCGATTCTGGGGCTGGACGTCGTGGACTCGATGGAGCTCATCAAGATGGCGGCGCTGTGCTCACTAGCAACGCTGTTCGTCCTGCTCCCGGTACAGATCGGCATCTTCGCGCTCGCGTTCTGACGGCGGTCGCTTCGAGGAGGGAGTCAGGTCAGTCGAAGTGGCGGTCGATGGCCTGCTGGCGCTGGACGGTGCCGGTGTCCGTGCGCGGCAGCGGCTCCTCGCGGACGACGTACTCGCGGGGGCGCTTGTAGTTCGCCAGCCCGTCGTGCTTGCAGCAGAAGTCGTCCAGTTCCTCGGCGTCGACGTCGGCCTCCGCGACGACGATGGCCGTGACCTTCTTCCCCCACTCGGGGTCGTCGCGGCCGAACACGAGCGTCTCCGCGACCGCGGGGTGGCCGTCGATGGCGCGCTCGACCTCCGCGGGGTAGATGTTCTCCCCGCCGCTGATGAACATGTTGTCCACGCGGTCGGTGATGTAGAGGAAGCCGTCCTCGTCGACCTCGGCGACGTCGCGGGTGCGCAGCCACTCGTCGAAGAACGACTTCTCCTCGGCCTCCGGGTTGTCGATGTAGCCGTCCGGGACGCCCGGCCCGCGCGCGATGATTTCGCCCTGCTCGCCCGGCCCGACCTCCGCCTCCGGGTCGGGGTGTTCGGTGACGGGCGCGGTCTCCACGACGCGCAGCTCCCACGAGAACGACTCCTTGCCGATGGTACCCGGGTGGTCGTCCTGCACCGAGGGGTGGGCGAACGTGAAGTTCGGGCCGCCCTCGGTCATCCCGTACGTGTTGTAGAGGTGCTCCGAGAGGAACTCCGAGGTGCGCTCGACCAGCTCCTCGGTGACGACCGACCCGCCGGTGCGGACGTACGACAGCGTGCTCGTGTCGTAGGGGTCGGCCGCGTTCTCCTGCACGTCGTTGAGCAGCGAGAGCTGCGTGGGCACCGCCAGCAGCCCGGTCGCGCCGTTGTCCTCGACCAGTTCCAGCACCTCGGCGGGGTCGAAGTCCTCGTGCAGGAGGACGGTCGCGCCCGCCATCCAGTGCGGGTACAGCCACGCGTCCGACGTGACCATGTGGTACCACGGCGTCGTCACGATGGCGAGGTCGGTCTGGTCGATACCGTGCTCCATCACGCCCTGGTAGGCGCCGGTCCACATCTGCTCGCCGTCGAACGCGAGGGCCTTCGGCGCCGAGGTGGTGCCGCTCGTGTAGAAGATGTTGGTCTTGCCGTCCGCCGGGAGGCGGTCGGGGAGCGTGAACGCGGCGGCGTCCAGCGCGTCCTCGTAGTCGACCACGTCGGGGTGGTCGACGGCCGCCGAGCCGGCGTGGAAGCCGACCGAGAGGTCCGCGCCGTCGATGACGTCGACGGCGGTGTCGGCGTTGGCGTCGTCGAAGAGGAGGGCGTCGGCGCCCGCCGTCTCGACCATGTCCACGAGTTCGCCGGCGGTCCCGCGGAACGCCAGCTGGACGGTCGGCGTGCCGCGCTTGTGACCGGTAATCATCGCTTCGGCGGCGGCCGGCCCGTTCAGCGTGAGGACTGCGAGCGGAGAGTCACCGACCGCGTCGGTGACTGCGTTCGTGAGTTCGGTGCTCCGGCGGTCGAACTCGTCGTACGTGAACGACCGACCGTCGTCGGTGAGGATGGCGGTGTCGTCGCCGTGGACGCGGACGCTCCGTTCGAATGCTTCCAAGTAGTGCATGCGTTGCTGTGCTGTGTGACCCAAGCCCACACCTGCTATTAACAGTGTCGGTTAATCATTCGGGATGCCGTCGGCGAGTTTTGCGGCGCGACGAACCAGACTTTTCCCGCCCAGCACCGAACTTCCGCCGTGACCGGCACGCACACCGCCCGCGGGGTCCTCGCGACCGTCCAGCCGACGTTCATGCTCCCGGCGGTCGGGCTCGCACTCGCCGGCGGCGCGCTCGCGCCGACCGTCTCGCTCCCGCTGGCCGCCGCTCACGCGGCCACCGTCGCCGCCGCCCTCTACACGGCGCACGTCGTCGACGAGTACGTTGACGCACACGTGCGCGGCGAGCACGACCCGGTGCTCTCGGCGACCGCCGCGACGGCCGCCGCGGTCGCGTCCTCGCTCGGGTTCAGCGCGCTCGCCGCGCTCCTGTGGGCCGCCGGTGCTCGCGAAGCGGTCGCCGCGACGCTCCCGCTGTGGGCGCTCGCCGTCCTCCACGCGCCAGTCCTCGACACGCACCCGCTGTCCGTCACCGTCGACTACCCGGTCGGCGTCGCGCTCGCGTTCCTCGGCGGCTACCTCGCCCAGACCGGCCGCCTCGCGCCCGGCGTCGCCGCCGTCGCCGCCCTCCTCGTCGTCTCGCTGTCCGGGCTGAAAGTCTCCATCGACCGACTCGACCGGGAGTTCGACCGCACCATCGGCAAGCGCACGCTCCCCGTGCTGCTCGGGGACCGCGCGAGCACGCGCGTCGGCGCCGCCATTCACGCGCTCGCCGCCGCGCTCGTCGTCGGGTTCGTCGCGGCGGCCGTCCTCCCGCCGCTCGCGCTGGTCGCCGGTGTGGTCGCGCTCGCCGACGCCGCGCTCGCGGTCGCCGTCGCGCCCCGATGGTCGGTCCGCGCGCAGATGGCGCTGGCGTACCCGTTCACGGCGGCGCTGCTCGCGGCGCAGTGCGCGAGCGCGGGCTGTGTGGCCGCAGAAACCGCGGGACTGGCGGGCTGACTACGAGTACGCGAGGTTGAGTTCGATGTCGTTCGTGGACGCGCGCAACTGGTCGAGCAGTTCCGTCTCGCAGCGCTCGCGGCTGACGCGGTGGGCCGGCCCCGCGACCGCCAGCGACCCCACGAGGGCGTCCTCGTAGCGCAGCGGTACCGCCAGCGCGTGGATGCCTTCGAGGTCCTCCCCGAGGTTCAGCGCGTACCCCCGCTCGCGGACCGCCTCCAGCTCCGCGTCCAGTTCCTCGCGGTCCGTGACCGTGTTCGGGGTGCGCGCGGGCAGCCCGTGGCGCTCCACCACGTCGTCGACTTCCTCCTCGGAGTAGTGCGCGAGAATCGCCTTCCCGCCGGACGTGCAGTGCATGTAGTCCCACGACCCCAGAATCGTGTCCACGTCGATGCCGGTCTCCCCGGCGCCGCCGTAGAGGTACATCACGCGGCCGTCCTCGGGCGTGAACAGCCACACCATCTCGCCGGTCGCCGCCACGAGGTCGTCGACGACCGGACGGGCCGCCCGGTAGACCTCGCGGTCGTTGCGCACCGCCTGCCCGTAGTTGAACAGCTCCAGCCCGAGGTGGTACTTCCCGTCGCGCTTCACGACGAACCCGTGCTCGCGCATCGTCGCGAGGTGGTTGTGGACGGTGCTCTTCGCGACATCGAGGCGGTCGGCGAGCTCCGTGACGCCCGCCCCATCTGACTCTCGCACCGCCGCTAACACCGCGAACAGCGTCTCGTCGGACTTCACCCCCGTTCGCGTCGTGGGCCCGTTTGGCATACGTCTCCGTTCGCGCGGAGCCACTAAACTGTTTCACGACGCCACACCACGCATCCGAAAACACAAGGAGGTCGTCCCGCGTAGGTGCGTGCAAACAGATGGCATCCAACGAACACGGCGTCCCGGGGCGCGACGCGACGCCTCCCGCGGCCGACGACCGGTCGGAGTACGACTACGTCAGCGGCGACGTCGAGCGACCCGGGCTCGTGGACGACCTCGAAGCCCGCGTGGACGGCGACGTGCGCTTCGACTCGTACACGCGCCAGCTGTACGCCACCGACGCATCCGCCTACGAGGTGACGCCCGTGGGCGTCGTCTTCCCCACCGACACCGCGGACGTCGCGGTGGTCGTCGACTACTGCGCGACCCGCGAGATTCCCGTCCTGCCCCGCGGCGGCGGCACGAGCCTCGCCGGGCAGACGGTCAACGAGGCCATCGTCCTCGACTTCACGCGGTACATGGACGGCATCGTAGACATCGACCCCGGGAGTCAGGAAGCTCGCGTGCAAGCCGGCGCCGTCCTCGAAGACCTGAACCAGCGGCTCGCGCCTCACGACCTGAAGTTCGCGCCCGACCCCGCGGCGGGCGACCGGAGCGCAATCGGCGGCGCTATCGGCAACAACTCCACGGGCGCCCACTCCCTGAAGTACGGGAAGACCGACGCCTACGTCGAGTCCTGCGAAGTCGTACTCGCGGACGGCTCGACGGCGACGCTCGGCGAAATCGGGGTCGAGGAGCTCCGCGAGCGCGCCGACGCGGACGCCGACGACCTCCTGCCGCGAATCTACGCGGGCGTCGTCGCCGTCCTCGACGACCACGCCGACGAGGTCGAAGCGCGCTTCCCGGACATGAAGCGCAACGTCTCCGGTTACAACCTCGACCGGCTCGTCGACGAAGCCAGCGACGGCACCGTGAACCTCGCGCGCCTGCTCGCGGGCAGCGAGGGCACGCTCGCGGTCATCACGGAAGCCACCGTCTCCCTCGAAACGGTCCCGGAGACGAAGTCCGTCGCCCTGCTCACGTACGACAGCGTCGTGGACGCCGTCTCCGACGTCACGCACGTCCTCGAACACGACCCCGCGGCGGTCGAACTCATCGACGACACGCTCATCGACCTCGCCAGCGACACCGCGGAGTTCGAGGACGTCGTGGCGCTGCTCCCGGAGGGGACGCGGGCCGCGCTCCTCGTGGAGTTCTACGCCGCGGACGACGATGACGGCCGCGAGAAGACCGCAGGACTCGTCGAGGACCGCGTCGAAACCGGCGACGACCGATTCGCGTTCGACGCCCTCGAAGCCCACGACGAGGAAGAGCGCGCGACCTACTGGAAGCTCCGCAAGTCCGGGCTCCCGATTCTGCTGGGGCGCACCAGCGACGCGAAACACATTTCGTTCATCGAGGACTGCGCGATTCCCCCCGAGCACCTCCCGGAGTTCGTCACGCGCTTCCAGCAGATTCTCGAAGACAACGACACGTTCGCGTCCTTCTACGCGCACGCCGGCCCGGGCGTCCTGCACGTCCGTCCCTTGGTGAACACCAAGTCCGAGCCCGACCTGGCGGCGATGGAGGACATCGCCGACCGCGTCACCGACATGGTCGTGGAGTTCGGCGGGAGCGTCTCCGGGGAGCACGGCGACGGCCGCGCGCGGACCCAGTGGAACCGGAAACTGTACGGCGACCAGCTCTGGGGCGCGTTCCGCGACCTCAAGACCGCCTTCGACCCGGACTGGCTGCTGAACCCCGGGCAGGTCTGCGGGGACGTCTCGATGACCGAGAACCTCCGGTTCGGCCCCGACTACGACTTCGACGCCGGCTTCGACGCGGAGCTGAACTGGGACAACGAGAACGGCCTCCGGGGGATGGTCGAACTCTGCCACGGCTGCGGCGGCTGCCGCACCGAACAGGACACCGCGGGCGGCGTGATGTGTCCGACCTACCGCGCCGCCGACGAGGAAATCACGTCCACGCGGGGCCGCGCGAACATGCTCCGGCAGGCGATGAGCGGCGACCTCCCGGACGATCCGACCGGCGACGAGTTCGCCGAGGAAGTATTGGACCTCTGCGTGGGCTGCAAGGGCTGTGCGAAAGACTGCCCCAGCGAGGTGGACATGGCGAAGATGAAGGCCGAGGTCTCCCACGAGCGCCACCAGCGCGAGGGCGCCAGCGTCCGCGACAAGCTGTTCGCGAACGTGGACGCGCTCGCCGCGCTCGGCAGCGCGACCGCGCCCGTCTCGAACCTCGTCTCGAAGGTGCCGGGCGCTCGCACGGTGATGGAGAAGACCGTCGGCATCGCAAGCGAGCGCACGCTCCCGACGTTCGAGCGCGAAACCCTCAAGGACTGGTTCGACGCGCGCGGCGGCACGACCGTCCCCGCAAGCGATGCCGACCGGAAGGCCGTGCTGTTCCCGGACACCTACACGAACTACGCGCACCCCGAAATCGGGAAAGCCGCTGTGCGCGTGCTGGAGGCCGCGGGCGTCCACGTGGACCTCGCCGAGCGCACCGACAGCGGCCGGCCCGCCCACTCGAAGGGCTTCCTCGACAAGTCCCGCGAGACCGCTCGGAAGAACGTCGCGGCCCTCGAACCGCGGGTCGCCGACGGCTGGGACGTCGTGCTCGTCGAACCGTCGGACGCCGTGATGTTCCAGTCCGACTATCTGGACCTCCTGTCGGGCGACGCCGTCGAAGCGCTCGCGGCGAACACGTACGGCGTCTGCGAGTACCTCGACGTCTTCCGGCTGGACGACGAAATCGAGTGGAGCGCGCCCGACGCGTCGCTGTCCTACCACGGCCACTGCCACCAGAAAGCCACGAAGAAAGACCACCACGCTGTCGGCGTGCTCCGGCGCGCGGGCTACGCCACCGACCCCGTTGACTCGACGTGTTGCGGGATGGCCGGGACGTTCGGCTACGAGGCCGAGCACCACGCCATGAGCGAAGCCATCGGCGACATCCTCGTCGACCAGCTCGACGACAGCGACGGCGACCTCGCGGTCGCGCCCGGCGCGTCCTGTCGGACGCAACTCGGCGACATGCTCGACGAGGATGCTCGCGACGCCGCGGACCTCGTCCCCGAGGACCGCGAGAGCCCGCCGACGCCGGTGGAACTGCTCGCCGCCGCCCTCTAGTCCTCGCTCTCGGCGAGGTACTGGCGGCCTTCCTCGGTCTCGCGGAGCATCTCGTCGAACACCGCCGCGTCCGTCTGGAACTTGTGGACCTGGTGGAGGACGGTGTTGTGGAACCCCGAGATGAACTCGCCGAACTCCTTGAAGAACTCGTGGATCCAGCGCTGCATCCGGTCGTTGTCCCGGAACTGCGTGATGAACTGCCAGTGGTATTCGGAGTCCGCGTTGAAGAACATCAACACGTGGGGGTCGTCCCGGAGCGCCCAGTAGCAATCCTCCCACTGCTCGGCGAAGTTCGGGTAGTGGAACGCCACGCGGAACAGGTAGTGGTTGAAGATGCTCTGGTCGGGGATGACCGTCTCCCGGTAGAGGCCGTCTTCGGCCATCTCGCGGAGAATCTCGCTGATGCGGTTGTGCGAGAGCTCGATGCCGTACTCGTCGGCGAGAATGCGGCTGAGTTCGCGCGTCGACGCGGTCGGATTGGCGACGCGCACCTTCAGAATGACGATGTTTCGGGGGGAGACCGACCCGTCACCGTTCGCTGGCATGCCCGTGAGTCCGAGGCCGCCCGTGAAATTCCTACTGGTTGGCGACCCTCAGAACGGGTACTCGCGGGGCTCGTGCTGGACGCTGATCCACTTCTGCTCGGTGACCTCCTCGAGGAAGTCCGTGGTGTTGTAGCCGCCGACGCCGGAGGCGTTCGTCCCGCTGAACGGGACGTGAGCCTCGTCGTTGATGGGCTGGTCGTTGACGTGGACCATCCCGGTATCCATCCGATTGGCGATCTCCCGACCAGTACCGAGGTCGCCCGCGTGCACGCTCCCGGAGAGGCCGTACTCGGTGTCGTTGGCCAGTTCGACCGCTTCGTCCACGTCCGAGAACGGGATGACGGGCGCGATGGGACCGAAGTGCTCGAAGCACGCCGCAGACATGTCGTTTGTCACGCCCGAGAGGACAGTGGGCTTGACGACCAGCGAGTCCTCGACGCCCTCCACGTCGGCGGTCTCACCGCCGGTCTCCAGCGTCGCGCCCGCGTCGATAGTCTCCTCGACGTACTCGAGCATCTCGTCGCGCTGGGACTCGTCGATGATGGGCCCGACGACCGTCTCGGGGTCGTGCGCGCTGCCGACGGGCAGCGACTCCGCGCGCTCGGTGAGTTTCCGGACGTACTCGTCGTAGACGTCCTCGTGAACGAGGTGGCGGTTGATGGAGATACAGACCTGGCCCTGATGGACGAACGAGCCGAACGCTGCCGCGTCGACGGCTTGGTCGAGGTCCGCGTCCGCGGTCACGATGTGGGCGTTGTTGCCGCCGAGTTCCATCGCGGGTACCGCGAGGTTCTCGCCGGCGAGCCCCGCGACGTGGCGGCCGACGGGCGTCGAGCCGGTGAACGCGACCACGTCGCTCTCGGGGTGGCTGGCGACGCGGTCACCGATTTCCGAACCCCGCCCCGTCACCACGTTCAGCACGCCTTCGGGAAGCCCGGCTTCCTCGAAGAGCTTCGCGATGAGGAGACCGCCCACGATGGGCGTGTTCGTGGCGGGCTTGAGGACGACGCTGTTCCCAGCGGCGATGGCGGGCGCGACCGCGCGCATCGAGAGATTCAGGGGGAAGTTCCACGGTGAGATGACGGTGACGACGCCTTTCGGCTGTCGTTCGACGATGTTCTCCTTGCTGGGGATGTTCGAGTCGGCGTGCTCGCCCTTCATCCGCCGCGGCAGCGTCGCCGCCTCGCTCGTCTGGTCGCTCGCGAGGTGGACCGACGTCCCGCCCATGATTGCGGAGCCGCCCGCCTCCCGTCCGAGCAGACCCACGATTTCGTCCTCGTGTTCTTCGAGGAGGTGGAAGACGTTCTGCAGTACTTCCTGTCGTCGCGCCGGCGGCGCCTGCGCCCACTCCGTCTGGGCCTCAGCAGCGGCCTCGTACGCTCGGTTCACGTCCGCTTCCGTTCCCTCCGGCACCTCCGCGACGACCTCGCGCGTCGATGGGTCCTCGACGGCGATGGTCTCCCCGCTCTCTGCGGGTACCCACTCGCCGTCGATGTACTGCGCGCTCCAATCCGCCTCGATAGAGAGTTCGAGTGACATCGTCTGATGTTTGTGCGCCGGCTCAGATAAAGGTACGCGCGAGTACACTCCCGGCGCGCAAACAATTTCAATATCGCAGAATAAGATTTATGAGTTGCTCAACGGGCGTGCGAGCGAGCAGCACTCGGCTGTGACACTCGGTCTCCGAACGCTACCGGTGCCTGTCGGACCGTCTGCGGTTTCGATTCACAATCAGTTAGGGTGGGTGGCGGAACCACGACGCCGAGTCACGAACGAACACGGCAGCTGTCTCCGCGTCGGAGTCAGTTTGAGTGTCCACGGTCGGAGTCAGTGATTGGCTGCTCGCGCGTGCACCCGCGTGCGGGGCCTTCTCTCTACCGCGGTACCAGCGACCGTGGTGAACTCGTCCGCACCGAGTCGTCTGCGGGTGTGGGAGAACACTTACTTCCTGGAACTATCTCACTCCGCCATCGGGGTCAGCTCTTCTTCGTGAACTCTCCGCGGTGTATTACCCGTGTGACGGTCCGGTCGTGGCGGGTTCGCCGCACCAATTCCTACACTGTTAAACTGTATTTCGCAATATACAACCCCAGTTTCGGGGCGAGTCGGCGAATGTCCTGCGAGCGGTCCGTAGACCGTTTCACCCTCGGGTTCGCGTTGACTGTGCACGGACCGTTGTTCGGTGCGCTCGACGAACGCTATCGCTGGCTCCTACCGTCTGGTCTCACTCTGCCGCGACCGAGTTACGACCCTCGTCCCGAGTCGCGACCGAATCTGTGCGCTGGCGCAACCCAGGGGATTCTAGCAGAGGTAGCTCAACAACCTAAGCTACCTATCGCAACTATCTTAGGTTGTGTATCTATTTTACCTGACGAACCTACCTCGTCTACCTATTCCCGTTGTTTTATGGCGGATGGCACGGAATCCCCACCTGATTCAGCGTAGGCGCCTCGTCTACAATAGGTGCCTATCTCTGACGAGGTACACAATGCAAACGGAACCACGCGCCGTCAGTGTCGGTATCCTGAAGGGTGGATTCGCGAAGACGACTACCGCGCTCAACCTCGCGCGCGAGCTCGCGCACCGCAACGAGCGCGCGCTCGTCGTCGACCTCGACGACAACGGACACATGACGCTCAATCTCGGGTTCGAGGACAGGTACAACAGCACCGACGGGGACGGCGGCAACCACGCGGAAGCCGTCCTGCTCGAAGGTGAAGACCCGCGCGAGTACGTCGTCAACGTCGCAGAAGGTCTGGACCTCTTCCCCGCACACGAGGACTTGGAGAGCGTGCAGTCCGCGCTCAAGGAGGCGACGATGGGGACGACACGACTGAAGAAGGACCTCGTGGACCCGCTGCTCGGCGAGGAGTACGACTACGTCGTCATCGACTGCCCGGCGAACCGCGGGAAGCTCAACGACAACGCGATGTACGCCACCGGCAACCTCATCATCCCGCTGCGACCCGAGAACGGCTACGAGACGGGGCTGTCGAACACGCTCGACCGGCTCGTCGAGGAGGCTCGCGAGTACTTCGAGTTGGACATCCTCGCGGTCGTCCCCTCGGACCTCCGCAAGCGCATCGACCAGTCCACGCGAGACCGCAAGCTCCTCCGCGAAATCACGACGCGGGACGCCATCGACCACCTCGTCCCGAACTTCGCGTACCTCTCGGAGTCAGACTGGGCGGCCATCGACGCCGGGGACTACGACGGCGACCTGCCGGGCATCCGGTATCGCGCGTCCATCGACGACGCCCACCAGGAGGGCGTGCCGCTGCGCGACTACGACGCCGAGTGCGACCAGCTCGCGGCCTACGACGAGCTCGCGCAAATCGTCGAGCGCGGGGAGGTGGTCCGGTAATGGGCTTCGACGACCTCGAAGCTGCCGAGCAGTCCCGGGCCGACCGCGACGACGAATCCAGCGGCGGTGACGTCGAACCCCCGGAGACCGAGCCGGACGCCACCCGATCGACGGACGCGGACGATGCGGCCAGTGACCCGGCGGTTGACGGCGCGGCCGATTCGTCGGGCAGTGAGACGAGCGACGAGCCGGCCTTCGAGTACGACGACGTCAAGCAGGCGCCGCTGTACGCGCGCCCGGAAGCGTGGGCGGCGCTCGAAGACGCGCTCGACTTGGACGTCGTGCGCACGCTCCGGGAGGCGGGCGTCCGCAACGAGGAGAAGCGGGAACTCCACGACGCCGTCCTCCGGGTCGCCGCGGACCACCCCGACGAAATCGCCGAGGCCGTGCAGGAAGCGCGCCGCGAGGACTGAGCCGCCAGAAAGCACAAGCCGGGTGGCTCGGTAGCGGACGTATGGCGCCGTCCCTGCCGTCGGAGTGGCACGAGGTAGAGAACCCCGACTACATCACCGAGAAGTACCGCGCGACGAACCCGACGCTGTTCGTGCGCGAGGACCACGACGTCGGCGCGCACGTCCTTCCCGTCTCCACGTCGTCGCCGCACGACCCCGAGGAGTACCGCGCGGCCGCGATTCGCGGGAACCGCGACGAGTTCGACCGCGAGGAACCGATAGCGACGTTCGACGACCAAGACGAGGCGTTCGAGCGCGCGCTGGCGTTCGCGACCCACTACGTGACCGCGTACGCCGACCTCGGCGACGAGGACGCGGCGATGGAGGCCGCCGTCGAAGCCGTCCGGTAGCCCGCGCCGGTTCGCGGTCGAACTCGCCGACTGTCCGGGGGTTCCGCCGGGGAGTGCCCCTTCGCAAAACCATATGCCGCTGACCGACTAACGTCGAGACTGACATGGACGTGCTTCTACTCGGCGCGAGCGGCCGTATCGGGCACCGAATCGCGAACGAACTCCTCGACCGCGGGCACGCGGTCACGGGCGTCTCCCGCAGCGGCGATGTCGAGGGCATCGACGACCCCGACTTCCAAGCGGTCGCCGGCGACGCCACCAACGCGGTGGACGTCGCGGACCTCGCGGAGGGCCACGACGCGGTCGCGTCCGCCCTCGGTCCCAGCGAGGACGAGGACGTCACCGTGCTCGTGGAGATGGCGGAAGCCGTCGTCGAGGGGATGCGGGACGCGGACGTCGACCGGCTGGTGTGGACGGGCGGCGCGGGCGGGCTCCACGTCGGCCCCGACACGCGCCTCATCGAGACCGAGGACTTCCCCGAGGACTGGGAGCCCGTGGCGCGCGCGGCCATCGAGGCCTACGAGGTGTTCGAGGACGCCGACGACCTCGACTGGACGTACGTCGCACCCGCGGCGCTCATCGAGCCCGGCGAGCGCACCGGCGAGTACCGGACCGCGGAGGGCGAACTCGTCGCCGACGAAGAGGGTGACAGCTACATTTCGATGGAGGACTTCGCGGTGGCGTTCGCCGACGAACTCGAATCCGGCGACCACGTCCACACCTACCTCGGCACCGGCTACTAGAGCATCGACGTGACCTGTTCGGCGCTGGCGACCTCCGGGATGATGACGCGGTCGGCGCCGGCGCGGCGCGCGAGCTGCTCGTAGGTCTCGTCGCCGACGCGCACGACAAGCCGGACGCTGGGCGCGATTTGGCTGGCGTTCATCGCGATTTGGATGTTCGCGTTCGAGTCGTCGATGGCGCCGACGACGACGCCGGCGCGCTCGACGCCGGCGTCCCGCAGCGTCTCCTCGCGGCGGGCGTTTCCCTGAATCGCGAGCAGGTCGTCGTCGAGCGCCCGCTGGAACTCGGCGTCCTGGGACTCGATGACGACGACGTCTCGGTCGGTCGGCTTGAGCGCCCGCGCGATGGTTTTCCCGAACGTGCCGTACCCGCAGATGATGACGTGGCCGCGGAGGTCCGCGACTGCTTGCTCGATTTGCATGTGTTTGAGTTCCGTCTGGATCTGCCCGCCGAACGCCGCCGAGAACACCGTCTCGCCGATCCAGAGGCCGGCGACGACGAGCCCGGAGAGCACCACGACCGCGTACGCCTTCACGAGCGTTTCCGGCCCCTCGTGGGCCTCGAAGTGGAGTTCGATGCTCGTGGGGTCCAGCAGCCAGAACAGCGCGTCGACGACGCCGACGCCGCCCATGGAGACGAATCCGGCGACGCCGATTGCGACGGCCGCGGCGAACGCCGCGACCGGCCGCAGTAGCTGGCGGAGGAGTTGCCGGCGGACGACCGCGCGCAGCGGCGTGTCCAGCGAGCGCTTCACCGGCGACCGCCCCCGCTGTTCACGCCCGGCGAGAGCCCGGCTATACGAATGGACGTACGTTTAGTATTTCTCTCCATAGTTGTCCTTTACCGAGCTCAATTTCGCAAATCGGGATACATATGCGTGCGCAATAGCCTTTGCTACGCCATGAATAACCAAACATATCTGACGGCTCGGCGGCGGCGCGAAAAACAGTTCGGCGGGCGGGGCGAGCTACGGCGTTACAGGCCGGCGTACGGCCCTTCTTTGGCCTCGGTGAGCCGTTCGACCTGCTCGTCGGAGAGGTCGATGTCGGCGGCCGCGAGGTTCTCCTCCAGCTGGTCGACGGTGCGCGCGCCGACGATGGGCGCGGTGACGCCGTCGCGGTGGGTCAGCCACGTGAGCGCGACCTGCGCGGGCGAGGCGTCCACTTCGTCGGCGACCTCGTCGAGGACGTCGTGGAGGTCGAAGTTCTCCTCGGTGAGGTAGCTCTCCTCCCAGCGCGAGGACTCGCTGGCCTTCGACTCGCCGGTGAGGCCGTCCTCGCGGTCGTACTTCCCGGTGAGGAAGCCCTGTCCGAGCGGGCTCCACGGGCAGACCGCCAGCCCCTCGCTGCGGGCCATTTCCAGGTAGTCGCCCTCGATTTCGCGGTCCACGAGGTTGTACCGCGGCTGGACGACTGTGAACGGCTCCCAGCCCTCGCTGCGCGCGAGTTCGTTCGCCCGCGCGACCTTCCACGCGTTCGGGCGCAGCGTCGACGCGCCGATGTAGTGGACCTTCCCCTCCTCGACGAGGCCGTTCAGCGTCCGCATCAGCTCCCGCGTGGGCGTCTGGTCGTCCCAGCGGTGGATGTAGAGGACGTCGATGTAGTCGGTGCCGAGGCGGTCGAGGATGGCGTCCACGCGGTCGCGGACGTTCTTCCGGTTGTTCCCGCGGCTGTTCGGGTCGCCGTCCCGAATCTGCCAGTAGACCTTCGAGGCGATGGTGTAGCGCTCGCGGTCGCGGTCGGCGAGCCAGTCGCCGATCCACTCCTCGCTCTTCCCGCCGCCGTAGACGTCCGCAGTGTCGATGTAGCGGCCGCCCGCGTCGGCGTACGCGTCAAGCAGCTTCTTCGCGCGCTTCTCCCCGATTTCGATGTCGCCTTCCTCAGTTTCTTTGCCGAATCGCCACGTCCCGAACTGCAGCTCGCTGGTCTGCAGGCCCGTGTCGCCGAACTGCACGAACCCGAGTCCATCGTCGGAGTCACTCATAGTCGCTAGTGGCTACGTCCACCGGCCGAAAAAGCGTGCGCCAAGCGGCAAGCGCGCTCGGTTCGTCGTCGGGCGCGACACCTACAATCGACGGGAAATGAACTATGTTGCTCGCGACGAACGCGTCGGTATGGTCAGTGCGCCGTCGGTCCGAGCGAGCGCGTCGCGAGCGGACGCGTGGCTCCAGTCGCACCCGTTCGTCTGGTATCTGCTGTTCGCCGCGTTCCTCACCGCTGGCCGGCTCCTGTTCGGCGTGGTCGCCACGGGCGGGACTTCGACGGTGACACTCACTGAGGGAGTTCTCTTCGGCGTCGGGGTCGCGGCCACGTACTTCCTGCTCGAACGCTTCGTGTAGCAGCAGTCGTCAGTACGGTTCCTTATTCAGTAGATGAGGTGAAGTGGGATGAGATACGTGAGGTGTCGCATTGCCCCGTCACGCCTGCGAAACAGACAGGTGGTGGTAGAATCGTCGCGAAGGGGTCGTGCTACTCGGTGCTGCGAAGGTGGTCAGCGATACTGTCGTAGTCTCCGGCGACGCCCCGCTCGGTGAACCGGTAGGTCTCTTCTGCGGTCTCGACGTGCAGGATTTCCACGGTTCCGTGTTCTGCACGGGCGAACACGATAGTTCCCAGCCCAGAGAGGACACCGGAGAGAATCCCACCACCGCTCACCGGGTTGAACCCGGGTTCCACTCCGGCCGAGGAGCCGAAGTGGAGCGGTGCACGACCGGCTATCGGGCTGAATCCGGACCACCCGGTGAAGTAGACGTAGACCCCGAGAGCGGTCATACATATCGAGGTGAGTGCCAGTACGGAGGTCATCACGGCGAACCCGGTGAGCGTGTTCCGGGACACGTTCGTGATGTCCTCGCGCGGGATGGTTAGCTGCTCAGAGCCGTCGTAGCTGATTGCATCGTCCGTAACGGACAGTTTGCCGCCGTCTTCGTCGATAATGTGCTCACCGAGTTGTGCAGTGGTTTCGAGTTCCATGGCTCTACCTCGGAGTGACCCCACTCGTGTTTCCGAGTCTCACTCTCGTGAGGAGCTTAACAGTAGTTGAAACTACGGTTTTGTATTCGGAGTGAGTGTTGCAACAGTCGGTCAGTAGAGAGAAAGCACTTACCGAGACGACGGCCACTCGACACGCATGGAGCGGCGACGGCTCAATACTCTCGTCGGGCTCGCGATGGTTGGTGTCGGAGCCCTCCAGACGGGAGTCTACGCCCTGCAAAGCGAGTGGACACCCGCGGCTTTGGGCGTTCTCTATGCCGTGGTTGGAGTCGCGTATCTGTGGGTGCACGTGTACACTGCCGGTCAGTGAGCAACCCCACTTCCGATTGAGTCGATCCAGTTCCAGCATCCGTCCTGAATGGAGGAACTGCGCTAGCAACTACTGTTAGAACTCGGTGACGAGTTCGATGCCGCTGGTCTCGTAGTCGGTCATCGCGGCCAGCCGCTCGGAGACGGTTTCGAGAGCCACTCGCTCGGTGACGAGTTCGCTGGGCCGCAGGCTCCCCGAGGAAATCATCCGCAGGAGTTCGTCGTACCGCGACGGCGGCATCCCGCGGGAGCCGAGCACGGAGACGTCCCAGCGCGTGATTTCGTCCACGGGCAGCGACACCTCGCCCTTCTCGGCGTCGGTCGTCAAGCCGACTTGGACGTGCGTGCCGCGCGTGCGGAGGCAGTCCACGCTGTTCCGGCAGGTCTCGGCGCGGCCGAGCGCGTCCATCGAGACGTGCGCGCCGCCGTCGGTCACGTCCGCGATGGTCTCGGGCACGGAGTCGACTTGGTCCGAGCGCAATGTTTCGTCCGCGCCGACGCGCTCGGCCAGTTCGAGCGGGTCCTCGCGCACGTCCACAGCGACGACGCCCGCGCCGAGCGCGTCCGCAATCTGGACGCCGGCGAGGCCGAGGCCGCCGCAGCCGTGGACGGCCACCCAGTCGCCGCCCGCGACGTCCGCGCGGTGCGCGAGCGCGTGGAACGCCGTCGCGTACCGACAGCCCAGCGCGGCCACCGCCTCCATCGGCACGCCGTCGGGGACGACGGTGGCGTTGAAGTCCGCGTGCGGGACGCGGACGCGCTCGGCGAACGCGCCCTGCGCGTCCTGCTCGAAGCCGAGCGCGTAGCCGTCCTCGCAGACGTTCCCGTGGCCGCGCCGGCACTGCGGGCACGCGCCCTCCCCGAGGTTGAACGGGACGGCGACGCGGTCGCCGACGGCGACGCTGTCCACGTCGCCCCCGACTTCGACGACGGTGCCGGCTGGCTCGTGGCCGAGAATCTGTCCGCGGTCCACGCGGTCGTCGGCCCACTCGCCGTGGCCCTTCCACGCGTGCCAGTCACTGCGACAGATGCCACACGCTTCCACCGAGACGACGACGCCGTGGGGCGCCGGCTCGGGGTCCGGCACCTCCTCGACGGCCATCGGCTCCCCGTACTCGCGTAGAACTGCTGCGCGCATACGTGACGTACGCGGCGGCTGGAACTTAACAGTCGCCGTCGCGGGCCGGAGTCGTTACGGCGCCTGCTGGTCGGTCGGCCGGACGAGGAGTTCGTTGACGCTGACGTGCTCGGGCTGGGACGCCGCGAACACGATGGAGCGCGCGATGTCCTCGGGCTGGAGGACGTCCATCTGCTCGGTCATCTGCTCGGAGCGCTCCCGAATCTCCTCGTCGGGGATGTGCTCTGCGAGTTCGGTGGCGACGAACCCCGGTTCGACGAGGGTCGTCCGCACGCCGTTCTCGGTCTCCTCCTGCCGGAACGCCTCTGTGAACGCGTTGACGCCGAACTTCGTGGCGTTGTACCCGCTGGATGTCGCGCCGGCGACGCGGCCGGCGACCGACGAGACGTTGACGACGTGCCCGCCGTCGCGGAGGTGCGGGAGCGCCGCCTTCGTCGCGTTCATCACTCCGAGCAGGTTCACTTCCACCATCGTCCGCCAGTTCTCGGGGTCGGCGTCGGCGACGCTCTCCAGCAGCATGACGCCCGCGTTGTTCACGAGGACGTCGAGCCCGCCGAGTTCCTCGACGGTCTCGGAAATCATCGCTTCGACTTCCTCGGATTCGCTGACGTCGGTCGGCACGACGAGCGCTTCGCTGCCCGTCGCTTCGATTCGGGACGCCACGTCTTCGAGGCGCTCCTCGCGACGCGCGGCAACCGCGACGTCCGCGCCTTCCTCGGCGAGCTGGACGGCCGTTTCGGCGCCGATGCCGGAGGACGCTCCCGTGACGAGTGCGACGTTGTCGTCGAGCATACCGTATCAAAAGGCCGACACACCGTTAAACGTCCGGGAACCGGTGGCCGCCGCTTGATTCGCCGACAGACTGCCGGAAGAAACCCCAGCAAACGGTCTCACGCGAACTCGTCCGCGCCCGCCGAGCCCGTACCCTGTCCCGCGTTTTCTCGGAACGTTTCAGTGCGTCGTTTACCGGCTGGTCAACGGACCTATCCGTCGCCCCGCCGTACCACCGCTATGACGAACCGAACACCCACTGTCAGCACGACAGCACTCACTGAGGTGAGCGCCTGATGGCGCTCGCACTCGACGCCGTGTTGCTCGTCGTCGGGCGCGTCCTCTTCGGGGGCGTCCTCGCGTTCACCGGACTCAACCACTTCACGCAGACCGAACAGATGGCCGGCTACGCCGAGTACAAGGGCCTCCCCGCGCCGAAGTTCTCGGTGCTCGCGTCGGGCGCGCTCCTCATCCTCGGCGGCCTCGGCGTCATCGTCGGCGTCTTCCCGGTCGTCGCCGCAATCGCGCTCGCGGCGTTCCTCCTCGTCTCCGCGGTCATCATGCACGACTTCTGGGCGGTGCCTGACGACCAGCGACAGGACGAGGTGAACAGCTTCCTGAAGAACGTCTCGCTGGCGGGCGGGTCGCTCGTCGTCGCCGCGGTCGCCAGCGGCGGTTGGCCGCTCAGCATCGGCGTCAGCTTCTTCTAGGACTGCGGCCCGCCGGAGGCCGTACTGTTATCCCCGCGTCCGCCGTGACCACGAAGTATGCGAGCAGTCCGCTTACAGAAACACGGCGAACCCGAAGTCATGCACGTCGAAGACGTTGACCGACCGTCCCCCGGCGTGGGCGAACTCCTCTTGGAAGTCGCCGCCGCGGGCGTCAACCCCGTGGACACGTACTTCCGCGAGGGGTCCTACGAGCCGGTCGGCCTCCCGTTCACGCCCGGCGTGGACTACGCGGGCACCGTCGTCGAGGTCGGCGAGGGCGTCGATACCTTCGCGGTCGGCGACCGCGTCTACGGCACGGGCATCGGGAACGGCGCGCACCAGGGCGCGTACGCCGAGTACGCCACGGTTCCGACGGACCGCACGGTCGCACTGCCGGACGATGCCGATCTCGTGGAAGCCGGCGCGGCAGGCGTCGCGGCGGTCACGGCGTGGCGCGCGCTCGTCGACCACGCGGCCCTTGACCCCGCGGAGTACGCGCTCGTCCACGGCGGCTCCGGGGGCGTCGGCCACGCCGCCGTCCAGATTGCGGACGCAGTGAGCGCGCGCGTGCTCACGACCGCGCGGCCCGAGTACCATGACGGCGTCGCCGCGCTCGGCGCCGACGCCGTCCTCGACTACACGCGCCACGACCTCGAAGACGCGGTCCTGTCGGTGTCCGACGGCGGCGTCGACGTCGTCCTCGACCACCGCCTTGACGACTACCTCCAGTTCGACGCGAACGTCGCCGCACAGAACGCCCGCGTCGTCGGCATCGGTGAGAACAGCCCAGACCCGGGCTTCACCGACGACGGCGCCGCGCGCTCGAAGGACGTCACCTACCAGTTCATGAGCATGTTCAACACGCCGGACCTGCGCGTGCCGCTGCGCGGCGTCGCCCACCTGATGGCGACCGACGAGCTCTCAATCGAACTCGCGGCGACGTACGATCTCGAGGAGGCCGCCGCCGCCCACCGCGACGTGCTCACCGAGAGCTACCTCGGGAAGCTCGCGGTCACGCCCTGACCTCGAACGAAACCTATTACGGGGTCGGCGACGACGCTGTCGGTGCATGCACCGACGATTGGTCCTCGCGTGCGTGCTCGTCGCCGTGGTCCTCCTGACCGCCGGCTGTGCCGGCGGCCCGTTCACCGGCGGCGAGCAGACCCCGACGGCGACCACCGGTCAGCCCGGTGGCACCGTCGACAGCACGACGAGCACTCCGAACCAGTCGAACAGCACGGACGACGCGCCCAGCGTGGGCGACGTCGTCGAGAACCACACGGCGGACCGCTTCACCGTCAGCGCGCTCGCGGAAAGCGATGACGGCGGCACGCTCGTAGCGGGGGCGATCGGCCTGCGCGCGTCGAACGCGACGGTGCTCCGCGTCGGCGCGAACGACACGACCGACTGGACCCGCGAGTACGCGTCCGCGAACCGGACGGGCATCGCGGCCATCGCGCCAAGCGGCGACGGCGGCGCGTACGTCGTTCGGACCGATCGACGCCAGCCCGAGAACGCCTCGCAGTGGAACGTCAGCGTTTCGCTCGTCCGGCTCGGCCCCGACGGCGAGCGCCAGTGGGCTGACTCGCTGAACGCCACCGGCTACGTCGCGCGCGGACTCGCGCTCGCGCAGGCCGACGACGGCGTGGCCGTCGCGTACCCCCACCCGGACCGCGAGGTGCGGCTCGCGCGCTACGACGACGCCGGCAACGTGACGCTCGAACGCGCCTACGGCGTCGAGGCGAGGCCGACCGCGCTGCGGACGACCGACGACGGCTTCGTCCTCGCGGGCACCGGCTCGTTCGACTCGCCGTGGGTGGCGCGCGCGAACGAGACCGGCGCGCTTGTGCTGAACGAGACGTACAGCGACGCCGCGGGCGGCCGCGTCGCCGGCGTGAAGCCCACCGACGACGGCGACCTGCTGGTGGCCGGGACGTTCCAGCCCGGGTTCATCGGCACCCAGTTCACGCCGTGGGTCGCGCGCGTCGGCCCGGACGGTGTCCCCGAGTGGAACCGCGTCTACCCGACGGCCGGCGAGACGCGCGTCAGGGACGTCCTCAACACCGACGATGGCGTGGTGCTCGTCGGGTCCGACCGCACGGAGTGGGCCGACAACACCACGACACGGTTCGTCGGCGTCGCGGCCAACGGCACCGAGCAGTTCCAGGCGAACCGGACGAACACGTCCCGCGTCCTCGCCGCAGTCGGCGACGGTGACGGGGCGACCGCCGCGACGATGAACTACCGCGGGCGGAACGCCTCGACGAACGTCTGGTCGGTGGAGCTCCCCGACGCCACCGCCGGGACGACGCTCGACGCGGAGGCCGCGCCGACGTCCAACGAGTCGGTCTACCGCGGACAGGCGCTCGGCTTCGAGTACCCGAACGCGAGCGCCGACGCGCTCGACGTCGTCGCGGTGCCCGGCAAACACGACGACTTCCAGCGGCACGTCGAGCGCCGCGTCGCCCTCGAAGCGGACGGCGAGGCGGTCGTCGAGTCCGCGACGCTCCCGCTCGGCGAGTACGTCCTCGAAACGCCGGCCGGCGACGCGCTCGCCGTCGAGAACGGGACGCTAGTGCCCGCGACGGGCAACGAGACCGCCGCCTTCGAGGTGACGCGCCACGACCTCGACGCCGAGATGAACTCGACGTACGTGGACGCGACGACCAGGGACGCGAACGCCACTGTCTCGCTGTCCTCGCAGCGCTCTAACTTCTCGGTGCACGTCAGCGTGGATCGCTTCCACGGCGACGCGGCCGGCGCCGACGCGCTCCGCGACGCGTTCGCGGACACGCCCGGGTTCGCCGGCGTCGAACGCGTGGACGGCCGCCCGGTCGCGCGCGTGGACCTCGGATCGGCGCACGAGGCGACGATGGACGGCCGCCACGCCCGCTGGAACGAGCAGGTCGCGTTCTCGGCTGACGCGCTCGACGCCGGCCTCTACCGCGTTCGCGTCGCGGGCGCCGACACCCGCGACGGCGGCGCGACCGCGACGACGCGGCTCGTCGTCGGGAAGTCCACCGACGAGCCGCTGAACGTCACGCTCGAAACCGACTCGCTGAACGTGTCGGTGGGCAACGAGTCCGCCACGAACGTCACGGTGTCGGGGCTCGACGACGGCGTCGGCGCGATGTCGATGAGCGCCCGGCGCGGCGGCCAGCCCGCCATCAGTCTCGAAGCCGACGTCAATATCCACGCCAGCCGCGGCGAGGGCCACGGGATGTGGTCCGACCGCGAGGCGACCGCCAGCGCCGCCGGCTTCGAGGGCAACACCAGCGAAGGAACCGTCGCCGTCGGCGACCTCTCGGTGAGCGCCGACGAGCGCATGGTCGACGTCGAGGGTAACGCGACCCAGACGGTCACGTTCGGGCTCGACTGGGTTGTCGACGGGGACGGCACCCCGTACGCGATACCGGACGAGCGGACGATTACGGTCGAAGTGACGAACGAGACCGCGCCGTCGCAGGGCTCGTAGCCCGCGCCGGTCGTACCTTCGGCTACGCTCGTTCTTCTTTGCGGCGCCGTCGCAGCGAAAAACGGGGAGTGTCTGCGCCGGTCAGGCCGACTTCACGGCGTCCAGCACTTCGTCGTAGTCGGGCTCGTTGGTAGGGTCGTCGGCGACCCACGCGTACGTGATTTCGCCGTCGTCGTCGAGCACGAACACCGCGCGGTTGGCGATGCCGTAGAGTCCGAGGTCCTCGATGTCGATTTCGAGGTCGTAGGCGCGGATAGCGTCGCCGGCCATGTCGCTGACGAGGTCGAACTCGATGCCGTGCTCCTCGCGGAACGCGCCCTGCGAGAACGGCGAGTCCGCGCTCACGCCGAGGAGAGTCGCACCGGCGTCCTCGAAGTCGTCGAGGCGGTCCTGGAACGCGACCATCTCGTTCGTGCACGGCGGCGTGAACGCGCCGGGGAAGAACGCCAACACGACCGGCCCGTCGCCGAGGTAGTCGTCGAGGGCGAAGTCCTCGTGGTCGCTGGTCCCGAGCGTCGCCTCGAACCGCGGTGCGGAATCTCCGGTAGATACCATGACAGGTCGTACGTCGTGCGGCCACATTAAGGTAGGTTCGAACACAGCCGAGTTCGCCGAAACGACTCAGATAGGCACCTACGAAAGAATAGGTACCTATTCTTGCGTGGACTGCGGCTCGACGACTTCGACGCCCGTCACCTCGAATCGCGCGCCGCCGGCCTCGCCGTCGGTGACGCGCACCGTCCAGCCGTGCGCCTCGGCGACCTGTTGGACGATGTTCAGGCCGAACCCCGTGCCGTCGTCCACCGTCGAGTAGCCGTACTCGAAGACCTTCTCGCGGTCGCCCTCGGGGACGCCGGGGCCGTCGTCTTCCACGTAGAACCCCGAGCCGTCGTCGAGCAGACCGACGGTGACGGTGACGTCGCCGCCGTCCTCGCGAGCGGCCGAGCGGGGGTTCGCGGCGCTGTGTTCCACAGCATCCTCAGAACGCGAAGCGCTCTGGGGGTCTATGGAACCGTGTTCCACAGCATTACGAAACAGGTTCTCGAACAGCTGGCGGACGCGGCTCTCGTCGCCCCGAATCGACGCCGCGGCGTCGCCAGCCAGCGTCGCGTTCCCGGTGTCCACGGTCGCCCAGCAGTCCTCGACGAGCGACCGGAGCCCGATTGTCGTGACGTCGCCGACGCCGCTTCCCTCCCGCGTGAGCGCAAGCAGGTCGTCGATGAGCGCCTGCATCCGCTCGTGGGCCGCCGTGACCTCCTCGAAGTGGCGGTCGTCGCCGGTCTCGCGCGCCAACTCCAGCCGGCCCTCGGCGACGTTCAGGGGATTGCGGAGGTCGTGGCTGACGACGCTGGCGAACTCCGAGAGGCGCTCGTTCTGCGCGGAGAGCTCGCGCTCGCGGACGCGCAGCTCCGCGGTCCGCTCGACCTGTTCGAGCGCGGTGACGACGTTCTCGGCGAACACCTCCCCGAGCGCGATGTCGTGTTCGTCGAACGCCGACGGCGACGGCGACCCCACGAGGAGAATCCCGTGGTCGCCCAGCGGCAGGAAAATTTCGCTCCGCACGGGCGAGTCCGGGCGGTAGACGTCGGCGTCGCTGTGCACGTCGTCCAGCGCCAGCGGCTCGCCGTCCTCGAAGACCCGCCACGCGATGCTGCTGCCGGGCCGGAACGTCGGCGGCTCGTCGATGATGTCCCGCGCGGCGTCGGAAATCGCCGCGGGCACGAGCGCGTTCTGCTCGCTGTCGTAGAGGTGAATCGCGTTCGCGTTCAGCCCGAGGATGTCGCGCGTGGCCGCCACGGCCGTCTCCGCGACCGCCTCGCGGCTGTCGGCGGCCAGCAGACTCCGCGTCGTCTCGCTCAGCGCCCGGAGGCGCCGCTCGCGGCGCTTCCGGTCGGTGACCTCGCGGTCGGAGACGACGATGGAGACGACGTCGCCGTCGTCGTCCGTGACCGGCCGGAACACGCCCTCGACGGCGTACGGCTCCCCGTCGCCGTCCACGAGGTCGAGCTGGAACTCGACGTACTCGCCGTCGGCGGCGCGCTCGACCCACTCGGCGACCGACGCCCGCGCGTCCGCCGAGTGCGCGAACCACGGCGTCTCCCAGAACGGCTCGCCGGTCACGCTCTCGACGTCGCTGTTGACGTACTCGAAGGCGGTCTGGTTGATGTCCCGGACCGTGCCGTCGGTGTCCAGCAGCCCCACCAGGATGTTCGGGTCCTCGAAGATAGCGCGGTACTGCCGCTCCCTGTCGTGGAGTTCGCGCTCGCGGGCCTTCCGCTCGGTGACGTCCCGCGAGAACCCGGTGACGCGGACGACGTTGCCGTCGTCGTCCGCGACCGGCTCGCCGCGCGCCCACACCCAGCGGCCGTAGTCCTCGGCCTCGTTGACGCGGTACTCGACGTCGAGGTGTTCGCCCGCGGCCAGCTCGTCCATCGCCGCCTCGACGCGCTCGCGGTCCTCGGGGTGGACCCCGTCGAGGAAGCTCCGCGGGTCGTCTTCGAGGGACTCCACGGACCGCCCCCAGATGTCCTCGTAGGCGTCGTTGACGAACAGAAGCTCCTCCCAGTCCGCGGAGAACGTCCAGAGGACGTCGTGGGTGTGGGCGGCCAGCTCCGCGAGCTGCTGTTCGGTGTCCTCGGCGTCGCGCTCGGTCTCCCGCTGCCCGACGGCGTTGGCGATGCGGTTCGCGAGCAGCTCGTAGTGGTCGGTGCCCGACTGCTTCTGGAGGTAGTCGGTGACGCCCGCGGAGATGGCGTCGCTGGCGACCTCCTCGGAGCCCTTCCCGGTGAAGAGGATAAAGGGGAGGTCGGGGTAGTCTTCGCGGACGGCTTCGAGGAACTCGATGCCGTTCTGCTCGGGCAGGTCGTAGTCGGAGACCACGCAGTCGTAGTCGCGTGCCGCGAGCGCGTCCAGCGCCGCGGCCGTCCGCGCGGCCGTTTCGACGACGAACTGGCCGTCGGCCCGTTCGAGGAACTCGCCGGTCATCTCGGCGAACCCCGGTTCGTCGTCGACGTGGAGGACGCGAATCGCACCGTCCATTACTATGCGTTCGTCGGCCAATCAGGATAGCCATTGTGGTGGCGGCCCCCGGCCCCGTGTCAGTATCTGCCGTGGGTGAGAAATCCTTTTGTCCTGATGCCGTGGAGGGTACGCATGAGCAGTCGCGAGAAGCTACTCCCGTTGTTGCGAGAGAACGCCCGCTACTCCAACGAAGACCTCGCCCGACAGACCGGCCTCGACGTCGAGGAGGTCGAAGCGACGATTCGGGAGCTAGAGAGCGACGGCGTGGTGCGGGGCTACCGCGCCATCGTGGACCGCAATCAAATCGACCCCGAGCGCGTGCGGGCGTCCGTGGAGTTGAACGTCACGCTCGACCGCGAGACCGGCTACGACGACATCGCCGAGCGCCTCGCGAAGTTCCCCGAAGTGGAGGGGCTGCGGCTGGTCAGCGGCGACTACGACTTCGCGATGGATGTCGAGGGCGACTCGATGAGCGAGGTGTCGAACTTCATCAGCGAGCAGGTCGCGCCCGTCCCCGAGATTACCCAGACTGTCACCCACTACATCATGGAGACGTACAAGGAGGGCGGCGTGGAGTTCGAGGACGGCGACGACGACGACCGGCTCTCGGTCTCGCCATGAGCTTCGAGGAGTCCGAGCGCCTCGAAACCGTCCCGCCGTCGGGCATCCGGCGGTACTTCGAGCTCGCCGAGGAGCAAGACGACATCATCTCGCTGGGCGTCGGCGAGCCCGACTTCGCGCCGCCGTGGGCGGCCCGCGACGCCGCCATCTCGTCGCTGGAGCGCGGGCAGACGTCGTACACGCCGAACCGCGGGCTGCGCGAGCTCCGCGAGGAAATCACCGCGCACGTCGCGGACAGCTACGACCTCGACTACGACGCCGACGAGGAGGTCCTGGTCACGGCGGGCGCCAGCGAGGCCGTGGACCTCGCGTTCCGCGCGTTCCACGACCCCGGCGACGCAGTCGCGGTCGCGCAGCCGTCGTACCTCTCCTACGTGCCGGCGGCACGGCTCGCGGGCGCCGACGTCGTCGAGGTGCCGACGCGCCGCGAGGACGAGTTCAAGCTCACGCGCGAGGTGCTGGAGGCCTCCGGCGCCGCCGACGCGGACACGCTGGTGCTGTGCTACCCGAACAATCCGACCGGCGCGACGATGACTCGCAAGGAACTGGAGCCAATCGCCGAGTTCGTGCGCGAACACGACCTCCGGGTGTTCTCGGACGAAATCTACGCCGCGCTGTCCTACGAGCACGACCACACCTCCATCGCGACGCTGCCGGGGATGCGGGAGCGAACGGTCGTGTTCAACGGCTTCTCGAAGGCGTACGCGATGACTGGGCTGCGGCTGGGGTACGCGCTCGCGCCGCCGGAAGCCATCGAGTCGATGAACCGCATCCACCAGTACACGATGCTGTCAGCGCCGACGACCGCCCAGCACGCCGCCATCGAGGCGCTTCGCAACTGCGGGGACGACGTCGCGGAGATGCGCGCGCAGTACGACCGCCGCCGGAACTTCGTGCTCTCGCGCTTCGAGGAGATGGGCATCGACTGCTTCCCCGCGTCGGGCGCGTTCTACGTCTTCCCGGAGTGCCCGTGGGACGACAGCGAGGCGTTCGCCGAAGCGCTCATCGAGGAACAGGGCGTCGCGGTCGTTCCGGGCGGCGTCTTCGGCGCCGGCGGCGAGGGCCACCTGCGGGTCACGTACGCGACGGGGCTGGGCGACCTCAAGGAGGCGCTCGCCCGCATCGAGGAATTCATCGACTGACGCCCGCTGGCGTCGTGCGCTACTCGGCGTCGGCGACGGCGACGACCTGCTTGCCGATGTTGTTGCCGGAGAACAGCCCGAGGAACGCGTCCGGCGCGTCTTCGAGGCCGTCCACGACGGTCTCGCGGTGGACGAGCTCGCCGGTCGCGACCCACTCGCCGAGCTGCTCGCTGGCCTCGCCGAACCGCGTGGCGTAGTCGCCGACGAGCAGCCCCTGCACCTTCGCCCGGGGCGCGATGAGCTGCGGGAGCTTCCGCGGGCCGGTCGGCACGCCCTCGTCGTTGTAGTGGGCGATTTGGCCGCAGACGGCGACGCGCGCGTCGAGGTTCAGCTTCGTGAACACGGCGTCCGTGATGGGGCCGCCGACGTTGTCGAAGTAGACGTCCACGCCGCTGGGCGCGGCGTCGTCGAGCGCGCTCCGATAGTCGTCGACGTCCTTGTAGTTGATTGCGGCGTCGAAGCCGAGGTCGTCGGTGAGCCACGCGACCTTCTCGTCGGTGCCCGCGAAGCCGACGACGCGGCAGCCGTTGAGCTTCGCAATCTGGCCGACGACGGAGCCGACCGCACCCGCCGCGCCGGAGACGACGACCGTGTCGCCGGGCTTGGGCTCGCCGACGTCCAGCAGGCCGAAGTACGCGGTCCGGCCGGGCATCCCGAGAACACCGAGGTACGCCTCGGGGTCGGCAATCGAGGGGTCCACGGGCGCGACCTCGCCGGCGTCCAGCACGGTGTAGTCCGCCCACGTGCCGTTGCCGGTCACGAGGTCGCCGGCGTCGAAGGCGTCGCTCTCGCTCTCGACGACCTCGCCGACCACCGCGCCCTCCATCGGCTCGCCGACCGTCCACGGCTCGGCGTACGACTCGGCGTCGCGCATCCGGCCCCGCATGTAGGGGTCCACGGAGAGGTAGCGCACGCGAACGAGCAGTTCGCCGTGTTTCGGGCTCGGCACGTCGCCCTCGCGGAGTTCGAAGCTGTCCATGTCCGGCTCGCCGTCGGGGCGCTCGGCGAACACCCACTCGCGGTTGGAGTTGCGCATATCTCGTAGTCTCGCCGGGAACGGACGACGGTTACGCTTCCAGCAGGGCCTTCCGCTGCAGCGATTTGTTCGAGAGTGTCGCCGCACACAGAGATGACGCAGTTCATCCTGTCTGCCGTCATAGGGATAGCGGCAGTCACAGGTCGCCGCAACCACTAGCCGTAAGCAGTCGGGTGGTGTCGGTGGGGCTATGCCCGAGGTTACCGACCGGGTGCGCGGCGTTGAGCGCTCACGTATCCGCATGATGTTCGACAGAGCCGAGCGACACGACGGCGACCTCGTCCGACTAGAGGTTGGCGAACCGGACTTCGACACGCCCGAGCACGTCGTCGAGGCCGCCGTGGACGCGGCCCGCGGCGGGGACACGCACTACACGCCCAACGCGGGCACGCTGGAACTCCGGGAGGCCGTCGCCGGGAAGTTCGAGCGCGAGCGCGGCGCGAGCTTCGACCCCGACTCCGAGATTATGGCGACAGTCGGCGGGATGGAGGCGCTGCACCTCGCGCTGCTGGCGACCGCCGAGGCCGGCGAGGAGGTCCTCATCCCGTCGCCCGTCTACCCGAACTACGAGGCGCAGGCGAAGCTCGCGGACGCCACGCCCGTGAACGTCCCGCTGGACGCCGACGCCGGCTACGCGCTCGACGTCGAGGCCGTCCGCGAGGCGCTCTCCGCGGAGACGTCGGCGGTCGTGTTGAACTCGCCCGCGAACCCGACCGGGCAGGTGTTCGACCGGGACGCCGCCCTCGACGTCGTCGAAGCCGCCGCCGAGCACGACGCGTGGGTCGTCTCCGACGAGGTTTACATGGGACTGACCTACGACGGGCCGACGCGCAGCCTCGCCGCGGACGCGGAGACGGACAACGTCCTCGTCGTGGACTCCGTCTCCAAGCAGTACGCGATGACGGGGTGGCGGGTCGGCTGGCTCGCCGGCCCGGAACACTTGATTTCGGAGACGACGAAGATTCACGAGGCGACGACTGCCTGCCCGTCCAGCGTCGCGCAGGCCGCCGCCACGCGAGCGCTCACGGGCGACCAAGAACCAATCGAGGCGATGTACGACGCGTTCCTCGAACGCCGCAACTACGTCGCCGACCGCATCGCGGACATCGAGGGCGTCACGGCGCCGACGCCCGACGGCGCGTTCTACGCGTTCATCGACGTCTCCGAGCTCGGTGACGACTTCGAAATCGCGAAAGAGCTCTGCGACGACTACGGCGTCGTGCTCACGCCCGGCAGCGGGTTCGGGCCGGGCGGCGCAGGGAACCTCCGGCTGTCGTTCGCGAACAGCCTCGACAACCTCGAAGCGGGGCTGGACCGCTTCGAGGCGTTCGTCGCGGACACCTACTGAGGCTCCGAGCGAATGGCGTCGGGTGCGCGCTCCGCGAGGAACGACCGCAGCGACGCCGCGTCCGCGCTCCCCGCCAGCCGGTCGAGGCCGGCTTCCGCTTCCCGCAGGCGCTTCGCGCCGTACCGGCGGAGGTCTCGCTCCTCGACGTCCAGCGGCAGCAGCGAGTCCGGACCAGCCGAGTCGAGGACCCGCTGGACGTGGCGCGCGGCGCTGAATCCGCGGCCGAGGTCCGCGAACGGCTCGCGGCCCGGGTCGTCGATGCCCGCGATGGTCGCGCCGACGACGGCGGCGCCCTCGCCGAGCGCGCCGACGGTGTCGTCGAGCAGGGACTCGCTCTCGGCGGCCGAGCGCGCGTACGCGGCGTCGAACCCCTCGACAATCGTCTGGAGCGCGGCGGTGAGCGCGTCGAAGCCGTCCCGCGGCGGGCCGTCCTCGACCCGGCTGAACGCCGCGTACGCCGCGGAGTTGAGGTAGTCGCCCGCGAGCAGCACCGCGGTGGTGTCGCGGTCCGTCGCGGCCGCGTGGTCGTCGCGGTCGGTCAGGAGGTCGTACCGGAGCCGGCAGTACCCGCGGAGCAGTTCGACGGCGGTCGCCGCGGGGAGCGCGGCGTCGGCGTCGGGCGCATCGGCGGCCGCGTCGTAGGAGAGCGCGACGAGCTGGCCGAACCAGCGGTCGGGGCACTCCAGCACGGTCGAGCGCGCCAGCGACAGGCCGCCGGCGTCGGCCGACGCCAGCGTCGCGTCGAGGCGGCGGTTGAGTTCGGTCCGGCGTTCGGAGGGCGAGAGTTCGGTCATCGTGTTAGCGGGCGTCTGTCTCGTGTGTGAGCGTACCGAGCAGTCCGGCAAAAGCGTTCGGGAAGGAGCCGACGCTCGCGTGCCGCTCTCCAAGTGCCCGGTGCGGGGAGTCGTGCGCCGATGCAAGGTGTTTTCCGGGCGTCGGCACTCGTTCGTGTATGACAATCGCTACCGGCGATTCTGTGACACTGGAGTACACCGGCCGAACCGACGACGGGACCGTCTTCGACACGTCCCGGGAAGCGGTCGCCGAGGACGCGGGCCTCACCGAGGCCGAGGGCGAGCGCGAGTACGGCCCGCTGACGGTGGACATCGGCGCACAGCAGGTCATCGAGGGAATGGAGGAGGGGCTGCTCGGCCTCGAAGCGGGCGAGTCGACGACCATCGAAGTGCCGCCCGAGAAGGGCTACGGCGAGTGGAGCGAGGAGGAAGTGCAGTCGTTTGAGACCGCCGAACTCCGCGAGATGCTCGGCGGGCAGACGCCCGAGGAGGGCGAGTACCTGGAAGCCCAGAACGGCCAGCTCGGCGAGGTCGTCCACGCCGGCGACGAGGAGATTCGCGTGGACTTCAACCACGAGCTCGCCGGCGAGACGCTGGCGTTCGACGTCGAAATCGTCGACGTCAACTGAACGCCGGACGCGCCGGTGTCGCGGTGGCTTTGCTCAGCGACCGACGGTTCCCTGCCGCGTGACGGGGGCGTCGGGGTCCACGAGGAACGCGACGAGCACCGCGTCTGTTTCTGCCGTGACCGTCACCGCGTCGCCGCCGACGAGCAGGCCGCTCTCCGTCGCGTCGAAGCGCGTGCCGTCCGCGGTGACTTCGCCGTCGAAGACGTAGAAGTAGACGTCCCGGCCCGCCTTCGATGGGATGGCGACGCGACTCCCCGCGTCGAGGCGGACATCGTAGAAGTCCACCTCGTTGCGAACCGTGAGGGGCGCGTCCGACGCCTCCGGGCCGAAGAGGTGGCGCCACTCGCCGGCGACGGGGTCGGGAATCGGCTCGTGCTGGATGGTCGCCGGGAGGTCGAGGCTGTGGGGCCGCACGAATATCTGGAGCATGCGCAGCGGCGGGTCGTCGGCGAGCGTGCGCTCCTCGTGCCAGAAGCCGTCACCGGCGCCCATCACCATCAGGTGGTCGGGGTCGGTGACGAGCTTGTTGCCCTCGCCGTCGTCGTGGCGCATCACGCCCGCGGGCACCCACGAGATTATCTCCTCGTTGCGGTGCTGGTGCATCGAAATCAGCGTATCCGGGTCCATGAACGACTCCACGACGGTCGCCAGCGGCCCGTAGCCGTGGTCGTCGTGGTCCGGGAGGTTCCGCCCGGGGAAGTTGAGGTGGATGCGGAACTTCCCCTGGTTCTGGGAGACGTTCGTGCGGGGCGCCTTGTGGAGGCCGGTGGAGTCCGAGTGCAAGATACGTCCCGTAGGTGCTCCAGCCACATATACGCGCGGCGCCGCCGCGCCGGGCGCGAGCCGAAGGAATCATAGCCCGGTGCCGGTATCTTCCCCACGCCGATGAACAGCGCCGCGATTGCACTCCTGACCGCGTTGCTCGCCGCCATCGCGCTCGTGCTCGCGCTCGCCGTCCACCGCGGGAACGTCGCGGCGGCAGTCAACGCCGTCGTCTCGCTGGCCGTCGCCGGCGTCGCCGTCGCCGCTGCAGCCGGGTTCGAGTTCGCCGGGAGCGGGTTCGTCGCGCCGGAGCTGGCGTTCTGGACGGCGGTCGCGGGCCTGCTACACTCTATCGGGATGCTCGGCCCCTACGACTCGGTGTGGTGGTGGGACCACCTGACGCACGCGCTCTCGGCGTCGCTGTTGACCGCGCTCGCGTACGCTGGTCTGCTCGTCGTCGCGGGCGAATCCACGTCGCAGACAGTTGTCGCCGTCGCCGCCGTGGGTTACACGGTCCTCGCGGGCGTCTGCTGGGAACTCGGCGAACTCGTCGCGCGCGCCGTCGGCGAGCGCTACGACGTCGAACCCGTGCTGGTGTACTACGGCTGGAAGGACACCGCCTACGACCTCGTCTTCGACGTCGTCGGCGCACTCCTCGTCGTCGCGCTCGACGTCCGCGTGTTCGTCGACCTCGCGGCCACCGCCCCGGGCGCGACGCGGCAACTCCTCCTCTGGTCGACCGTCGCCGTCGTCGCGGCGTCCGCGGTGATGGCGCTGGGGTTGTTCGCGCGACCCGACGACTGACCTGCGTGAGCGCGACCACTCGGATTCGAAAACAGTACACTACTTCGATGATTCCGTCCTCGACAGGCCGTTTTCGATTCTGACGCCGGTGCGTTCGCGGACTCGCTGCGAGTTCGTCGTCCCGTGATTGAATGTTCATTAAACCGCGCCTCGGACGCTCACGCTCGACTTCCGCGGATGTGGGCATCCGGTGTTCCGCTCCAGCTCTGGAATGGCTTTCGAAAGAGCGGTGAAACGATACGAGAAGCGATTAGACGCGTGATAGCCGAATTTCGTTTCCTCTCGACTCTCTGCCATTCCGGCGTTCACTCGTCGGCGACGAAGACGTACGCAGCAGCTCCTAGAATTGATTCGAAACTAATCACAAACGGAAACGTACCAACTTCGTGAACTTCGGTTCGTGGGGCGGCCGAACGAACGCCGACCGGGGGACGTGGCGGCACGGCGGCGCGGCGGTCAGTCGATCTGCTCGACGTACGTGTACTCCTCGGAGAGCGCCTGCGCGTCCTCCGGGAGGAGGGCGACGACGAGGTAGTCAGCGTAGTCGCTGAAGTAGTCGACGACGCGCGCGATGCGGTCGGAGTCGATGGCCTCTAGCGAGTCCAGCACCATGAACGGGACGTCCTCGTAGACCTCGTGGACGAGGTAGCCCGCCAGCGCGAACACGAGGCCGGTCACCTCGCGCTCGCTCTCCGAGAGGTGGTCGATAGTGTCGCGGTAGGAGGTGCCGTCGTCGGTCGCGCGGATGACGTGGAGGTCGAAGGTCGTCTTCTCGACCTTGCGGCGGCCCTCGCGGACCTCGCGCTCGCGGCGCTCCACCCAGATGCGCTCGATGTTGTCGTACTCCAGCACCGCGAGCACGGACTCCATGTGGTCGTTGAACTCCTCGACGGCCTCCGCCTCGATGCGGTCGACTTTCGTGCGGAGGTCGGTGAGCTCGTCGTCGATTTCCTCGCGGCGCTCCGAGAGGTCGTCGCGCTCCCGGAGCGTCTCCTCGTGGTCCTCGATTTCGGCCTCGACGTCCGCGAGGTCGCTCTCGAGGCGCTCGATGCGCAGTTCGATCTCGTTGGACTCCCGGTGGAGCTCCAGCACCTCGTCGTAGTCGCCGCCCGTGCCGGCGTCCTCGGTCTCGGCCTCCAGCCGCTTTACTTCCTCCTGCTGGTCCGCCAGCGACTCCTCCAGCGACTCGATGCGTCCCTCCGTGGCTTCGATTTCGCTCTCGACCTCCGAGAGGCGTCGCTGGGTGCGCTCGCGCTCGCGCTGCTGGCGCTGAATCTCCGAGCGCGTCGCCGACAGCTCCTCTATCTGGTCGTCGAGGTCGCTGCGCTCGTCGAGCTTCTCCGCGCGCAGCTCGCGGAGGTGGTCGACGGTGCCCTCGATGCGGTCGCGTTCGACCTCCGACCCGCACGTCCAGCAGACCACGTCCTCGGTCTCGTCCAGCAGCTGCTCGGTCGGGTCGGCGTTCGAGTCGTCCCCGAACTCGTCGAGGTCCAGCCCCTCGCCGTCGAGCATCTCCTCGTTGAAGCTGATGACGCTGCCGAGCTGGCTGATGGTGTCGTCGAGCGCGCGCTTGCGCTCGCGCAGTTCGTCGATGCGGCCGGCGAGCTGGTCGGGGTTCTCGTCGTGCTCGTCGGCGTCCGCCAGCTCTGATTCGAGTCGGTCGCGCTCCTCGCGGAGGTCCTCGAGGGTCTGCCGTTCGGTCTCCAGTTCGAACTCGACGTCTTCGAGGTCGGCGCGGGCGTCCCGCAGGGCCTCGAAGGCCTCCTCGATGGCTTCCTTCTGCGAGCGGCTCTGTTCGAGGCTGACGTCACGCGACTCGATTTCGTCCTCGACATCGGCGAGCTCCTCGCGGGCGTCCTCGATGTCGGCTTCGAGGTCGCGCTTCTCGGCTTCCAGCTCCGGAAGTTCGTCCTCGATTCGCTCCAGCTCCTCTATCTGGTCGTCGAGGTCGCGCTTCTCGTTCTCGAGGTCCCGAATCTGCGCTTCGATCTCGTCGGTGTCCACCGGGTCCATGATGATCTCCCGGAGGTCGTCGCCGCGCGCCACGGCGCGTCGGACTTCCGTGTTCTCCAGGAGGAACGCGAACTGGTCGGCGACCGCGGGGTCGTCGAGGTAGGGGTCGCCGCCGTAGACGACGGTGTCGCCGTTGCGCGTGAGTGTTCGCGTGTACGTCTCGCCGTCCACGCGGAGTTCGACTTCGCCCTCGTCGGTGTCGCCTTTCAGGGTGGCGCGCTCGCTGCCGAGCCCGGCCATAATCGACTGCAGGAACGACGTTCGGTTGGTCGCGTTCCGCCCGGTCAGCACGGTCACGCCCGGGGGAAGCGACACTTCCGCCTCGTCGATGCCGCCGACGTTCCGAGCGCGGACGTGGACGTCGCGCTCGAGAGACTGCTCTGATCCCATTGAGTGTGTATCAGACGCGAGCGCGGCTTAAGTGTTGTCTCCCGTCTCGGGTCACACGGTGCAGTCGCAGCCGCCCTGCCGGACGAGTTCGCCGGCGGCGTAGTCGGTGCCGCAGTCCCCGCAGATGACTCGGACGTCCACGATGACGTCGTAGTCGCGCTTGCTGAGTTCGCCGCTTGACACCTGCGCTGCGACGGTCGACTCGGTGACCGCGGCGGTCCGGCCGCGGAGGCGTTCGAGCATCTCGGCCTTCTGGTCGGGATCGCTGGACTGGTCGGGGAGCTCGGCCTCCCGGTACTCCGTGAGGTACGTGTGAATCGCCTGGTGGGTGACGAAGTCCGACTGGACGGCGTCGACGTCCACGCCCATGGATTCGAGTTCGCGCTGCTTGCGCATCCGGTCGGCGCTGGAGACGTCGTCGCCGGTTAGCGTCTGGTAGGCGCTCTGCACGTCCGTCTCCGGGACGGCGCCGTCCGAGCGCCGGATGGCCGCGTCCAGTACCGCGCGGTTGAACTCGTCGGCGAGGTCGCGGAGGCTCGTCCGCTCGCCGTGCTCGCCCGTCCACGCGACTTCCAGTTGTTCGCCCATGCCGCCGAGGTCGTACTGCTCGATGACGCGTGCGACCTTGCTGTTGGGCCGCGACGACTCACTCATGCGTCAACCCACTCGCTCCATCGTTACAACTGTATCGGTGTAATACTCTGCGAGTGAGCTGGTCCCTTACAGTCGGACGCCGAACCGCGACGAGGCGTCCCGACTCACGGTATGATTACCAGTCCTATCGAATACAGAGAATACAAAGAATACTGGTAGTTTCCCGTTCAAACCTCGTTCGGTGACGGTCGCGGTCTGTCGTCGGACTTTGACGACCGAGGCCGTGGACACGCGACCACTACAGCACGTAATACCCGAGAAAATCGTTGCTGTGCCGGAAATTGGGGCATTCAGATGCTCGTTCTCTCGCAGACTTTCCCATCGTGGATTCGGCTCTGCGGAGAACCGGTGACAGCGACTCGGCGAGTGACAAAGTACACGAAACCGGAACACGAGGGGCTAATCGACTGATTCACTCCTACCGCGCGAGAGGCGCGGCTCTCGAAGACCCCGCCGCTCGAACGTGCGGTCCCACCCACCGAACCGCTTCCGATTTTCACAATTAGTATCTGACTGAACGCTAGTCATCTATGCTTTCGTATATTTCTTCACGGCGAGGAGCGTTGGGTGGGGTCGCGTCGCGTGACCGTCGAACTAATCGCTCGTAGAACGGAGCGACCACGGCGGAACTCCGCCCTCAGCCCGGGGTCGCGACCACGACGAAGGTCTCCGGTCGCACGGCCCGCGTTTCGACGTCGAAGCCGCTGTCGCGGAGCGCGTCCGCCGCGTCGTCGGCAGTGTATCGCTCCGCGACCGGCGGGCCGACATCGCCGCTCCCGCTGGCCGCCCAGTCGGCGACGACCAGCGTCGCGGCGTCGTCCAGCACTCGCGCGACTTCCGCGAGCGCCGCGGCGCTCGCGAACTCGTGGTAGGTCATCGTAGCGAACGCCGCGTCGAGGCTGCCGGTCTCGAACGGGAGGTCATCTACGCCGCCGGTCACGAGTTCGACCTTGTCGGGGACGCCCTTCTGTCGGTAGTAGTCGTGCATCGCTTCCTGAACGTCCACCGCGTACACCTGTCCGGCGTGTGGCGCGACGTCGTCGGTGTAGAAGCCGGTTCCGCTGCCGAGGTCAACGACGGCGTCGGTGGGGTCGAGTGCGAGCGCGCCCAGTAGTTCCTCCGCGGAGAGGAACCGGTATCGGCGCGCGGCGTCTTCGAGCTTGTCGGCGCGCGACGCGTCGAACGTGTGGTGGCCCATCAGAGGTTCTCGAAGGCCTCGTCGACGAGTTCGCCGGTCTCGGCGACGATGTCCGCCATGGCGTCCTCGTCGGCGTCGAGGCCAAGCAGCCGCGCGATGCGCATGATGGAGACGTGGTAGACGCGCTGTCGGCCGGGCTCCTCCTCCCAGACGACGACGTTGCACGGCATCAGCGCGCCGAGGCGGTTGTCGGTCGCGTCGAGCGCGCGGTCCGCGAACTCGGGGTTGCACGCGCCGAGCACGTAGTAGGGGTCGCGGTCCGCGTCGATTTTCTCGTTGAGCATCTCCGAGGGGGAGAACTCCACGGGGACGCCGAAGCCCGCGTCCGCGAACACCTCGCGGACGTGTTCGACTGCCGCCTCGTGGTCCATCTCCAGCGTCGTCTGGGCCTCGCCGTAGTCCTCGGGGTCGATGTCTGCGGGGTCGATAGGGATCATTGTTCGTGTAGGGTATTGGGCGTAGAGGACAAAACTTCTTCGACTGGACGCGGGCGAAGCACAGCAAGTCTTGCTACGATGGAGCGGTGATTGGTTGCCGCGAGTAGGCCGCCCAGTCACTCGGCGGCGGCCAGCGGCGCGCGGAGTCCCATTACGCCTCGTGTATCTGTTCCAAGATCGGCCGGGTGCCGGGCGGCGGCGGGTCTCCGGGACACTCCGCCCACGAGTTCCCGGAGCTCGGGCCCTGATAGCGCGAGATTGTGCAATCTATACAAAAATCTTATCCCTGCACGGTCACTACGTCCGCGTGATACTAATGCCAGATTCGATGTCCGAGCAGCTCCGTCGGGACATGGAGTGCGAGGGGCTGCTGGAGTGTTTCCACGGCCTCAAGGAACTGGACAAGGAGTGCTTCCAGGCGCTGGTCGAGGCGGACGAGCCGATGACCGTCGACGAGCTCGCGGACGTCGTCGACCGCGAACGCTCGACGGCCTATCGAGCCGTTCAGCGGCTCCTCCAGACCGGATTCATCGAGAAAGAGCAGGTCAACTACGAGCAGGGCGGCTACTACCACGTCTACTCGCCGAACGACCCCGCCCAAATCACCGACGACATGCAGCGGATGCTCAACGACTGGTACGCGAAGATGGGGCAACTCATCCAGGAGTTCGAAACCAAGTACGAGCAGGCCGACGGCGCCCCGCAGTCCGCGGAGAGCTAACCCGCGCGAAAGCACCTGTCCCGCGGAGTCCACGGGCGTTCTCGCGGTTTTCTCCGGTGGGGGAACGCTGACTGACGACCGTGGTTCCGCTCCGGCGACCGGCTGCCCACCGACAGGTAGTGTGAGATTAATACAACACTGGCTGCTTCGCGGGCGTGTGCGGTCCCGGCACTCGTCTGTTTAGCCGGTGACGAGCACGACGGGGGAGTCGCCGGCCGGTGGCACCGGCGGCGACTGTGGGTCGGCGCGCGAGCCGGGTCGGACCAAACGCATATCTCCCCGCCGCGCCTCGGTCCGATACGATTGGGATGGAGTTGACCGACCGGCAAACGGACGTCCTCGAATGCATCGTCAGCCACTACCAGAGCGAGGAATCGCCAATCTCCGGCGACGACATCGCCGACGCCGTCGGCTGTCACCCGGGAACGGTCAGGAGCGACCTGCAGGGCCTGAGCGCGCTCGACCTGGTCGAGGGCATCACCGGCCCGAAGGGCGGGTACAAGCCGACCGCCGAGGCCTACCGCGCGCTCGACGACCAGTCGCGCGACGGCACGGCGGACCTGACGCTCGCCCACGACTACGCCCGCACCGACGTCACCGTCACCGAAATCGACTTCACGGCCGTGAACCACCCCGAGCAGTGCCGCGCCCGCGTGGCGTTCGCCGACTCCATCGACGAGTTCGGCACCGGCGACCCGATTCTGGTCGGCCCGACGCCGAAGACCGCTCTCGTCGTCGGCGGCGAAATCGAGGCTATCGACCACGAGGCGAATGAACTGGAACTCGATGTCGGCCGACTCGAAGCGCCACTGACCTCGTAAGGCGTTCGCGACTCCGCGCCGCGACCACGCTCGCAGTGCGACGACAGCCGGTTCCGTCGGGTGACCGACGCACCGTCCCCCATCCAGCAACATTATCCGCTTGTCGCAGGGTCTGCAACTCCGCCCCACCGATTATCTCCGTGGGGTGGCTCCCTCCGAGTGCGTCGGCTCCCGCAGGCGGCCTCTGACATCCACCTGCACGTCCGTTCGCCCTCCTCTGGCCGGCGCACGTTCACTGTCCCACCCAGTGACCTGCTTCGACCGTCGAAGAGTCCTTGGCTCACTCCGGTGAGACCGTCTGCCGCGGGTCGGGCTGGGTGGCGGAGTGGTACACCGCGTCGCCGGTGTCGTCGAAGAGGTGGAGCCGCTGGTCGTCGAACCCGAGTTCGACGGTGTCCCCGGAGTAGATGTCGCTGCGCGGTTCGACTTTCACCTGGAGTTCGGCGCCGCCGACCTCGCAGTGCAACAACAGCAGTTCGCCCAGCGGCTCCCGGACGGTCACGGTCGCTCGGAACGTCGCGGCGCCGGCCGGCAGGTTCGTGGCCAGCGAGACGTCCTCCGGGCGGACGCCGAACGCGGCTTGCTGGCCGACGAGTTCGGCGGCGGCGTTCCCGTTCGGGAGCGGCTGGACGAACCCGCCCTGGTCGGCGACGACGTCGCCGCCGCGTTCCCGGACTTCCACGGGGACGACGTTCATCGCGGGTTCGCCGATGAACCCGGCGACGAACCGGTTCTCGGGGAAGTCGTACAGCCGCTGTGGCGACGCGACCTGCTGGAGGCGGCCGTCGTTCAGCACGGCGACGCGGTCGCCCAGCGTCATCGCTTCGGTCTGGTCGTGGGTGACGTACACCGTCGTCGCGTCCAGCTCGCGGTGGAGCTTCAACAGCTCCGCGCGCATCTGCACGCGGAGCTTCGCGTCGAGATTGCTCAGCGGCTCGTCCAGCAGGAACACCGAGGGCTCCCGAACGAGCGCCCGCCCGATGGCGACGCGCTGGCGTTCGCCGCCGGACAGCGCCTCCGGCCGTCGGTCGAGGAGGTCCGCGATGTCGAGCGTGTCCGCGGCGTCGGCCACGCGCTCGTCGATTTCCGCGTCGGAGTACTCGCTGACCGACCGCATCCCGAACTTCATGTTCTCGGCGGCCGTCATGTGCGGGTACAGCGCGTAGTTCTGGAAGACCATCGCGATGTCGCGGTCCTTCGGCGGCCGGGCGGTCACGTCCTCGCCGCTGATGGTGATGGTCCCGGCGGTGACGTCCTCTAAGCCCGCAATCATTCTGAGCGTGGTGGACTTCCCACAGCCAGAGGGGCCGACGACGACGAGGAACTCCCCGTCCTCGACTTCGAGGTCGATTCCTTCGACGGCGCTGACGTCGTCGTACTGCTTTTCGAGGTCTTGGAGTGTGATGGTGCTCATCTCGGTCACTTCTGTTGAATGGCGAACGTTTCGAGGAGCGGGCGGTGCAGCGCGAGCAACACGAACAGCGGCGGGAGCAACGCGAGGACAGCGGCGGCCATAATCAGACCCCACTGCGTGAGGCCGGCCTGCGCAGACCCCTGGATGTAGCGGATGCCGACCTGGACGACTTGACTGCTCTTGTTGGTGACTGCGACCAGCGGCCAGAGGAACTGGTTCCACGCGTAGATGAACGTGATGACGCAGACGCCGGCAATCATGCCCCGGGACATCGGGACGAGCACGCCGAACAGGAACCGCAGCGGGCCGACGCCGTCGACGCGCGCGGTCTCGATCAGCGAGTCGGGAATCGACATGAAGTGCTGGCGGAAGAGGAAGACCGCGGTGGCGCTGGCGACGTACGGTCCGGTCAACGCCAGCAGCGTGTTCGTCCACCCGAGGTCCGCCATCAGCTGGAACAGGGGGACGATGCGGACCGGCACCGGCAACAGCAGCGTGAGGAGGATGAACATGAAGATGGCGCGCTCGTAGGGGAGCTCGTAGTAGACGAGCGCGAGCGCCGCGAGCAACGAGAGCGCGACCTTCGCGACGACGATGACGACGCTCATCACGAGGGAGTTGACCATGTACGTGGTGAAGTTGTACTCCGTGAGCGCGGCCTGATAGTTGCTGAGGCCCTGACTGCCGATGCCGACGTTCGTCACTTGGTAGACCTCCGTCGTGGTCTGCGTGCTCATCACGACCGCGAGCACGAGCGGCGACGCCATCAGCGCGATTGCGGCGACGAGCCCGAGGTGCATCGGCACGTGGTCGGGGAGCCGGTCTGTGAACCGCGCCGAGCGCGCCGTCGGTTGGTCTGTCTCGGTCGCCATGGGTATCAGGCTCCGTAGTGGGCGTAGCCCTCGGTCACGCGAATCTGGACGTACATCAGCACGGCCACCAGCACGAACAGCACCACGGATTCGGCGGACGCGAGTCCGAGACTACTGAACTCGAAGGCGTCGCGGTAGAGCTTGAATATCAGGAGGTTCGTGGCGTCGCCGGGGCCGCCGCTGGTCATCAAATCGACTAGCGGGAACGTCGAGAAGAACGAGTAGATGGTGTTCATCACGACGAGGAACACCATCGTCGGGGCGACCAGCGGGAGGTAGACCTTCCGGAGGAGCCGGAGGTGGCCGACGCCGTCGAGTTTCGCGTTCTCGGTGAGCGTCTCGGGGACGTTGTTGAGTGCGGCGACGAGGAAGATGATGTTGTACCCCAGTTGCTTCCAGATTGCCACGACCGCGACGACCGCGAACGCCTGCGGCCCGCTGTTGAACCAGTCGAGCGTGAACGGCGTGAACACCTCCAGGTAGTGCGTGAAGATGCCGAGGTTCGGGTGGAGGATGAAGTTCAGCAGGATGGCGGCGACCGCCGGCGGGAGCGCGTACGGCCAGATGGCCGCAATCAGGTACGTCGAGGAGCCGACCTCGACGGTGAACACCATGTAACTGACCGCCAGCGACACCGCCAGCGTGCCGGCGACGACGACGGCGGCGAACAGAATCGAGACGAGGAAGCTGTGCCGGTAGGCCGCAGAGGTCGCCAGCTCCGCGAAGTTCCCGAGCCCGACCCACGTGGTCTGCTGGCCGAGGAACAGCGTCCTGTAGAGGCTCAGCCTGAACGTCTCCAGCCCGGGGTAGTAGAGGAACGCGACGAGCACGACGACTGTCGGGAGCAACAACAGCGCCGCTTGCCGCGTCGAGTCGAACGGCTTTGGTTGCGTCGACATGGCGTCGTCACTCGCTCCCGTCGTAGGAGCCGCTGTAGCTGTTCAGGGCCTCCTGCACTTGCGTGTCCATCCGGGAGAGCCCCTCTTCGACGCTCACTTCGCCGTTGACGATGCTCACCGAGAGCTCCTCGTTGATGGTGCGCGCTTCGGGGAAGACGCCCATGACGGCGCCCCGTGTCGCGGGCGTGTCCTCGGTGTCCTGTAGCTGGTCGAAGGCCGTGCGGAAGTTCGGGTTCTCGTCGAACCAGCCGTTCTCGGTGAGCTGGTCGATTGCGCTCTGTCGGACCGGGAAGTAGCCGCTGTTGCGGTGCCAGCGCGCCTGCTGTTCGGTCTGCGTGAGGTACGCGACGAACTCGCCGGCGGCCTCCTTCTTGGCGTCGGAGAGGGCGTCGGGTACCCACAGCGACCCGCCGCCGATGACGACGCCGGTGTTGTCCCCGTTCGGCGTCGGGAGGTACGCCGACCCGAGTTCGAAGCCGTTCTCCTCGGCGCCGGTCCGCATCGACACCATGTTCGACGTGGAGTCCCACAGCATCGGGACTTTCCCGGTGAGGAACGCCTGCCGGGCTTCCCCCCACGCCTCGATGCCGGGGTTGAGGTAGAGGCCGGCGTCGGCCATCCCCTTCCACCACTCGTAGACGTTCCGCCCCGCCTCGGTGTTGAAGTTCGTCTCCGTCGGGCGGCCGGCGCGCCCGTTCTCGTTGTTCACCAGCACCTGGTCCTGTTTCGCGAACTGCTGTTCGACCTGCATCCACGTGTGGTTCGGCCACGTGATGCCCTGCTCCATGTCCGTCTGGTCGACGATGGTCTCGGCGGCCGACCGGACTTCGGCGAGGCTCCGCGGCGGCGACTCGGGGTTCAGGCCGGCCTCCTCGAACGCGGTCTTGTTGTAGAGCATGATGGTGTTCGAGGAGTTGAACGGCATCGAGTTCAGCGTGCCATCGATGCGGTAGTAGTTGAGCACCGACGGCAGGAAGTCGTCGAAGTCGATTTCGTCCTCGGGGAGCAGGTCGCCGATTGGCGTGAACGCGTCGCTGTCGAGCGCGAGCCGCGTCCCGATTTCGAAAATCTGGACGATGCCCGGCGGGTCGCCGGCGCGCGAGGCCTGGAGCGCCTGATTGAGGTTGTCGCGGTAGCCGCCGTTGTTGACGGCGTTGATGGTTACGCCGTCGGTCTGGTCGGAGAACTCCGCGGCCATCTCCTCGAGTGTGGCGCCGAGTTCGTCGCCGAAGATGTGCCAGAAGTCCAGCGTGAGGTCGCCGCTTGAGCTGTTCGACCCGCCGCTGGTGATGGCGTTGAGGCCGTTGCAGCCCGCGAGCGCGCCGAGTCCGGCCGCGCCCGTGCCCGCGATGAATCGTCGACGCGACACGCCGTCACCTGTTACCCGCTTGGGGTGTTGCATCAGGTAGTGCAGGACTGTACCACCGGAAGAATGCTTATATGAGGGACACGTATCGATTGCAACTATTCGGTAGTGCTATATTGCTCACCAAACCCGGGGCGACGTTCCCGCCCCTAGTCCACCGCCAGCGAGGGGACACGCGCCGGGAATTGTGGGCCTCAGCGAACAGGCTAGTGACGCGTCGCCGGACTGCTCGCGGCTGTCGGCGGTGTGCGAGGCCACTCCGGGCGAATGATGAATAATTTTACGTGTCCGCGAGATTGACAGTGACCAATGGCCGCCGGGATGGAGATTCTCCACGTCGACGACGAGCCGGGGTTCGCGGAGATGGCCAGCGAATTCCTCACTCGTCGAGACGACCGCTTCACCGTCCACACGACCACGAACCCCGAGGAGGCGATGTCGTACCTCCGCGACAATCAGGTTGACTGCGTGGTCTCCGACCACGACATGCCGGGGAAGAACGGCATCGAGTTCCTCGAAGCCGTCCGCGAACAGTACCCCGACCTCCCCTTTATCCTCTTCACCGGGAAGGGCTCCGAGGAAGTCGCCAGCGACGCCATCTCCGCCGGCGTCACCGACTACCTCCAGAAGGAAGGCGGCACCAGCCAGTACGCCGTGCTCGCGAACCGCATCGTCAACGCCGTCGAGCAGACGCGCGCCCGGCGACGGGTCGACGAGACCGAGCAGAAGCTCACCCAGCTCGCGGAGAAGACCGACGACATCCTCTACATGTTCTCCGCGGACTGGAGCGAACTCCTGTTCGTCAACTCCGCGTTCGAAGACATCTGGGGGCTGCCCACGGACGAACTGGAAGCCGACGCGACCGCGTTCATGGAACACGTACATCCCGAGGACCGGGACGACGTGCAGCAGGCGATGAATCAGGTCTCCGCGGGCACCGTCGGGGATGTCGAGTACCGCGTGATTCGCCCGGACGGCCAACAGCGCTGGGTGCGCGCGGACAGCAAGCCGGTGCTCGACGCCGACGGGAACGTCGACCGCATCGTCGGGTTCGTCCGCGACATCACCGACCGGAAGGCCCACGAGCGCGAACTCCGCGAGGAGCGAGCGTTCGTCGAGCAGACCCTCGACGCGCTCGACGACATCTTCCTCGTCTTCGACACGGAGTTCCGGCTCCATCGCTGGAACGAGCAAGTCCTCGACGTGACCGGCTCCGCGGCCGACGACGTCACGGGAGCGAAGCCGACCGCGTTCGTCCCCGAAGACCAGCGAGCCGAGGTGTCCGACGCCCTCGACGCGGTGCTGGAGACGGGCACGGCGACGGTACAGGTGGACGTCCTCGCGGCCGACGGCGAGCGCGTCCCCTACGAGTTCGTCCTCACGCGGCTCGTCGACGACGAGGGCGACGACCTCGGGTTCGCCAGCATCGGCCGCGACATCTCCGGGAAGCACGCCCGCGAAGCGGAGCTCGAACGCGCCCACGATCTCCTCGGGCAGGCGAAGGAAATCGCGGGCGTCGGCGGCTGGGAGCTCGACACGGAGACGATGGAGATGTACTGGACAGACCACCTCTACGACCTCCTCGGCGTCGACTGCGAACGAGCGCCGTCGCTGGACGAGTCCCTCGACGTCTACCACGAGGACGACCGTGAAATCGTCGAGGACGCGCTGCACCGCGCGCTCGAAGACGGCGAGAGCTTCGACGTGACCGTCCGGCTCCGGCGGCCGGACGGTGAACTCCGGTGGGTGCGCAGTCAGGGCCGGCCCGTCGTCGAGGACGGCGAGGTGGTGTCGGTTCGCGGCGCCGTCCAGGACGTGACCGTACAGCAGACCCGCGAGCGAGAGCTAGAGCAGGCGCGACAGGACTACGAGACGCTGTTCAACGGGATGAACGACATGGCGTGGGTGATGGACACGGACGGCCAGTTCGTCGCCGCCAACGACGCCGCCGTGGAGAAGACGGGGTACTCGCGGGACGAACTGCTGTCGATGAGTCCGGCCGACATCGACGCCAGCCACGGCGAGAGCGAGGTGTTGGAACTCATCGAGCGGCTGCCCGAGGACGAGACGCAGGTGTTCGAGACCGTCCACGAGACCAGCGACGGCCGCGAGATTCCCGTCGAAATCAACTCCAGCGTCGTCTCGTACCGCGGCGAGGCGGCGGCGCTGAGCATCGCACGGGACATCACGGACCGGAAACACCGCGAACAGCGCCTCGAACAGTTCGCGTCCGTGGTCAGCCACGACCTCCGCAACCCGCTGGCCGTCGCGAAGGGCCGCGTGAAGCTCGTGCGCGCCGACCGGGACAGCGAGAACCTCGAACAGGCCGCCGAGTCGCTCGCGCGGATGGACGGCCTCATCGAGGACCTGCTGACGCTGGCGCGCAAGGGCGAGGCGGTCCGCGACTGGGAACCGGTCGAGCTCGGCGACCTAATCGAGGAGGCGTGGCGCCACGTCGCGACCGCCGACGCCACGCTCCGCGTCGAGACCACGCGGCGAATCCTCGCGGACCGCAGTCGCCTCCAGCAGCTCGTGGAGAACCTCCTCGCGAACGCCACCGAACACGGCGGGAGCGACGTCACTGTCACCGTCGGCGACCTCGCGGACGGCTTCTACGTCGAGGACGACGGCGCGGGGATTCCCACTGGTGACGACGTGGACGTCTTCGAAGCCGGCTACTCCGAGGACCCGGACGGGACGGGATTCGGGTTGAGCATCGTCGAGCAGGTCGCGGAGGCGCACGGCTGGCGGGTCGAGGCGACCGAAGGCGACGGCGGCGCGCGGTTCGAAGTCACCGGCGTCGAGTCCGACGCGTAGCTATCCCGCGCGACCGATTCACTCCGCGCGCCGGTCAACGAGTCGGCCGAGCGCGCGGACTTCCTCGCGGACGGCCCGCCACTGTTCGATGCTGCCCGGAACCGATTGCTCGACGCGCCCGGTGCCGGAGACGGCGTCGGTGTCGCCGGCGGCTTCGTCCACGAGCGCGCGGACCTCCCGGGGGTCGCCGATTCGCCGGTACGTGAACCGGCCGCCGCCGGCGATTTCGAACTCGACGGAGCCGTAGCCGAACACTGACCCGGTCAGCGACTGGGAGAACGCGCTGTTCTGCACGGTGCGCAGCGTGGCCTGTGCCACGGCCCGCGAGAACACGCCCGTCTTCTTGTAGAGGGCGTCGTCAGTAATCACGTACTGCGTGCGCCGGTTCCGGAGGTACCGCCACCCCGGGACGGCCACGCCGACCGGCACCAGCGCGGCGGGCAGCCACGAGTCGCTCAGGATGGCGCCGGCGAGCCCGGCGACGACCAGCGTGAGACCGACGACGACCGCCGGCAGCACGACGGTGACGCGCGGTCGCCCGGTCCAGACGACGGTCTCGGACTCGCCGATTGGAATCGCCGCATCGACGGGCTCGGTCGCTCGCTCCCCGTTCATTCGTCGAGCGGACCAGTGTTCGAGTCCTCCTCGAACAGCGTTTCGTCCGGGGACTTACCGGCGTCACCAGTCGTGTCGGCGCGCTCTCGGGTTTCCAGCGTCGCTCGGATGCCGCGGAGCTCGTCGAGAATCTCGTCGAGTACGTCCGCCTTCGTCTCCTCGGACTCCGAACCCGCGTCGCCCCGAGTCGCCTTCACGCGCTTGTTGATGGTCTCCTGCACGTGCCGGGGGTCGGGGACGGACTGGAACTGCATCTCGACCCCGGAGCCGCCCGCGGTGGAGACGTCGACGTTGCCGTACCCGAACCGCGTGCCGAAGAAGCCCTGACTGTACGACGTGTTCTGGACTTTCCCGAAGTCGATGCGCTGGACGTCCCGGGACAGCACGCCGGACTTCCGGTAGAGCGCGTCTGTCGTGACGACGTACCGCGTGTTCTCGCGGTAGAGGTACGCCGACCCGATGATGAGCAGTCCGACGAGGATAATCGACAGCGGGACGCCGACGATGAGTGCAGGGACGAGGCTACTCTTGTGGGGCTTCCCCGACCAGACGACTTCCTCGCCGTCGTCGAGGGTCAGCCAGTCCATCTCGGCGGCGTCCGACTGGGAGGGCTGGGACATACTCGTCCTTCCCGGGCCGCTGGCAAGAAGGTTCGCCCGTCACGCACGCACTGAATCGCGGTGCGGGCAGTCCCTAGAGGCCGCCGGCGGGGCCGAGCAGGCCGCCGAGAATCACCGCGATGCCCGCCGCGAGAATCGCTATCTGGCGACCGCCGACAGCGGTCGACATGCGCACGGCTACGTCCTCTGGGGGTCGAATCGGACGTCGCTTCGGGCGAGAAACTACGAATCGGGTCGTCCGTGGGGGCGCGCGTGGCGGCGGACCGGCCTCAGGCGTTGTTGAGCCGGAGTTTCGTCGTCGTCCCGCAGTTGCGGCATTCGGCGATGTGGTAGGGCTCCCTGAAGAACTTCCGGTTCGTGTCTTTCCCGCTCTCGGTCAGTAGTTCGATGGTGACGTCGTGTGGACGGGTCTTCTCACAGGTCGTACACTGTTCTCGGATGGCGTCGTCCGCGGGGGTTGGTTTGGCCATGGTAGTGGGCTCCGGTACGGTGGTCGTGGTACTCGCTTCGCGGTGGGCGCTGGGACGCTCTCTCGTGCTCGCTAATCGCCCGGACCACGCACACTACGTACATTGTTCCGAGACGACAATTTATTACACCCTCGTACACCAAGCAGCCTATCCACCACCCACAGTAGGCTCGGGGCTCAGGATTGCTCGTCGACCAACAGCGTGTTCATTACCAGGGTTTCGATGCCCCGCCGGAGCCGCTCGGTGACCGCCTGGTCGGAGACGTCGAAGGTGTCCGCGAGGTCTTGGGTGGACAGCTGGCGCGGCAGCGAGTAGTAGCCCGCTTCCACGGCGCGCATGAGCGTCTCGCGCTGGGTCGCGGTCAGCCCGTACCAGGGGCCGGCGTCCGGCTTCGTGGGATTGTAGATGCGTTCGACTGACACGTCGATGTTCGCTCCAACGTAGTACTGCTGGAACTCCGAGAGCGCGTCGTGTGACGGGAACCTGATTTCGAGCCCCCACGTGTCCGCGGTCCCGGTCGCGCCGAGCAGCACTGCGTCCAGTTCGAGAACCATCGCTAGGAGCGACGACTCCGAGGGCTCCCAGTTCAGCGCGTACAGCGATTCGTCGTCGTGGATGTTGACGAGCTGCACCTCGTTGACCGAGGCGTGCTCGCGGACGGACCGCTCGAAGCTCCCACGCGCGTCGTTTCGGACTCGAACGAACGGCGTCGGTCTCCCGCCCAGCGGCACCATCGTCTCCACCGTGACCTGCGTCGGCTCCTCGACCCGGAGAATCTGCCCCAGCTCGAACGCGTCAGACGGAACGACCAACTCGACGATGACGCTCATTAGATACCTCCCCATTCGCCCGCAGTCGCGTAAAGACGCCCGTTCACCCGGAACTGAGTCAACGACCGAGGTGGCCGAGCCCGCCGGATATTTTGGGCATGGTGTACCATGGGTTTCGGTGGTGTTTTCCCGTGCGAGGGCGTACCAGACGATACCGAGACACACCACTGCGACCCCCGAACCCCACGCCAGCACCTCGCAGTCGGCGCGTGTCCACCACTCATGACAACCGACTTCACTCCCGACGACGGGCTATCGAACACGGCCGACTTCGAGGCGGCACTCGGCCGAGTACTTCTCGCCGCGCGCCGGAACGACATCGACCCACGAGGAGCGTGGGAGTACCGCAGCGACGACCCCGGCCCGGACGTGGAAGTCGTGGTCGTCGAACTCGCCGAGTAGCGCGCGACTGAAGTGACGGGACGCGAACCGGTTTGAACCCCATGGCACGCCAACCCGAAACCGTTCTCCGGCGGGGGGCAATATGTCCGTATGACGGATTCACCCGGTCCGCACGCCCCCAGGGCCGATGGGTCCGAACCGAGCGACACGGTCGCTCGCCACCTCATCGAAGGCGCGGCCACGCACGCGATTTTCATGCTCGACGCCGACGGAGAGATTACCACGTGGTCTGCGCCCGCCGAAGCGCTCTACGGATACGACACGGAGACGGCGCTCGGCCGCCACGTGCGCACGCTGTTCGCCGACAAGGAGAGCGGTGACTCGAACTCGCTCCCGGCGGACTTCTTCGAGCGGCCGGCCACTGACACCGTCGAAGTCGAACACTGGCATCGGCGCGCGGACGACTCGGTCTTCTGGGGGACGCTGACGCTGTCGCCGCTGTGGAACGAGACGTTCGACGGCTACGCTGCCATCAGCCAGGACACCACGACCACCAAAGAGTACGAGCGAATGCTAGAGCGGCAGAACGACCGCCTCAAGGAGTTCACCGACATCCTCGCGCACGACCTCAGGAACCCGCTGAGCATCATCGACGGGTATCTCCAGCGATACGAGGAGACCGGCGACGAGAAACACCTCGAAACCATCGAGGAGACGACCGACCGGATGGAGCGACTCGTCGAAGACCTGCTCCGGGTGGCGCGACAGGGAGACGTCGTCACCGACCCGGACCCGACCGACATCGGTGACGTCGTCGACATGGCGTGGCAGACGCTGTCTACCACCCCCAGTGCGACCCTCCACTACGAGCCGATTCAGTCGGTGAGCAGCGACCCGGACAGGCTCTGCGAGCTGTTCGAGAACCTCTTCCGGAACGCCATCGAACACGGCGGCACCGACGTGACGGTGCGCGTCGGCCAGCTCGACAACGGCTTCTACGTCGAGGACGACGGCCCGGGGATTGCCGACGAACACAAAGAGCAGGTGTTCGACCACGGGTTCACCACGCGAGACGACGGCCACGGATACGGCCTCTCGGTCGTCCGCACGATTGTGAACGCCCACGGCTGGGACGTAACGGCCGCTGACGCCGAGACGGGCGGCGCGCGATTCGAAATCACGGGCATCGAGTTCCTCTGCTGACCGGGACTGGGGCGGGCGGTCGCGCGAGCCGCCGGCGTTCGCACGGAGCCGCCGCAATCCCGGGCGACGGTCGCTTCCCTCCCGCGGTGGTAGATAAGTGTCATTGTTGACCAGCCACGAGTGCTAACTGGTACCAAGACAACATGATACTGTGATTAGTGACCGAAAGTCGGCCTTCGACTTCGCGTTGCCGGGTACGGAAGGCAAGGAAATCAGGAAGTACCGGCTGAGCGACCACACGAACGAGGGCGCGGCCGTCCTCGTGTTCTACCCGTTCGACTTCAGCCCCGTCTGCACCGAGGTCTTCTGCCAGTTCCGGGACGCCGAGTACCTCACGTTCACCGAGAACGTCGACGTCCTCGGCATCTCGCGGGACTCCTGTTACGCCCACAAGCAGTTCATTCAGGAGTACGACCTGCCGTTCCCGCTGCTCAGCGACACCGAGGGCGACGTCGTCGAGCAGTTCGACCTCGCGTACGACGAGTGGGAACACCACTCCGGGGTCCCCAAGCGAGCGCTGCTCACGCTCGACGAGTCACACGACATCCGCTACAAGTGGCACACGGAAGACGCCTACACCGCCCCCAACTACGACGAACTCATCCAGAGCGTGCGTTCACTCGTGGAGGACCCAGTCACGTGACGAGGTCACGAGCGAGCGCCGCCGCATCCGAACCCGACTCCCAGACGAGCGGCGGTATCTCGCTCCGACTCGTCAGTCCGAGAGCGCGGGCGTCTCCGTCTCGGTGGTCTCGGTGTCGGTGTGGTAGTCCTTGATGACGTGTCCCTCGGCACGGTGGAGGAGTTCGCTGCACGTCGACTTCGCCATCCCGAGGTCGTCGGCGAGTTCGGCGAGCGTCGTCTCGCGGGGCGTGTCGTAGTACCCTCGCTCGACGGCCCTGTCGAGCACCCACGCTTGGCGCTCGGTCAGAAGCGACCCGGAGTCCGTGTCTTGGCTGACGCGTTCGACGGTGTAGGGGATGCCGTAGTCGCCGAGCGTCTCGGTCAGGTCCGTCATCGTGCCCGACGGGACGGTGAGCTCCAAGAGCAGTTCGCCGTCCTGGACCTCGAACGGCAGTTGCAGCGGCACGCCGGAGTCCTGTATCGACCGCAGCATGAGCGGGGACGTGGTTTCGAGTTGGACCCGGGTCGCCTTCGGCCCGTCGTCCAGCACCGTGAGGTCGGTCACGGCGTCGTAGTCGCGGAACGACTCCACGACGGCCGTGCTCTCTTCGCCGTGAACGTCGATGTGCGCGACGCCGACGTCGTCGTTCACGGTGGCGGCGGTGACGCGGAACACCGTCTCGGGGAACGCCTGTGAGAGGTCGCTCATCCAGACCAGATCCGGGATGGTAATACTGAGTTTCACGTATGGCATGCGTTTGGTGGAGAGGGCTCGCGAGAGTCGCGGTCTACCACCGCCTAGCCGGACGACCCAAAAGGAGGTTCGTGGGAACATATTCGACCCCCAGTCTAAGTGCGACCACGAGAAGCGACTCCCCGGTCAGGTGATTCGGTTACCTACCCACGTCACCCACTCGAAACACGCCCTGACCGCGACGCTCACGAGGAACGCGCCGACCATCAGAAGCCGCGGCTGACCACTTCGGAACCGGCGAGAGGAAGGGAGTGCTCCGTCAGGGATTCGAACCCTGGTCCTTGCCGTGAGAGGGCAAGATGATTGGCCGGACTACACCAACGGAGCGCGTCCACTCCTTCGTAGCCGCGAGGTACAAATAACGGTTTCGTCTCGGCGTCGCGCTGGCAGAGTCCCACACACGCGTCGGGGGTGCTCCGTTCGGGCGGTCGCAACCGGGTGCCGGGCTGTCGGCGCGTTCACTCGCCGTCGCGCAGCACCACGTTCGTCGCCTCGTAGTCTTCGAGGAACGCGCCGACCATTCCGACGGTGACGGTTCGGTCGCCGGTGGCGATGCCGTGGCTGTCGGCCGTGCCCGCCGTGCTCCAACTGTGGTTCCCGGGGCAGGAAGGCGGCCGCGCGCTCGCGAACGTCCTATTTGGCGAGACAAACCCCTCCGGGAAGACGCCGGTCACGTTCGCTGAATCCCTCGAAGACTACCTCCCGCAGGAGGTGGCGTCGCTGCCGGACGGCGCGCGCGGCTTCCCGGGCGTGGACGGCACCGTCCACTACGACGAAGGCGTGTTCGCGGGCTACCGGCACTTCGACGCGAACGACGTGGAGCCGCTGTTCCCGTTCGGCCACGGCCTCAGCTACACCGACTTCGAGTACGAGAACGCGTCCGTCTCGAGGGCCGCGACGACCCCCGAGGACGGCCTCACCGTGAGCGTGGACGTGACCAACACCGGCGACCGGGACGGCGCGGAAGCCGTCCAAGTGTACGTCGGCGCAGTCGATTCGAGCGTCGAACGCCCGCCGAAAGAACTCGCAGGGTTCCAGAAGGTGGACGTGGCGGCCGGCGAGACCGAGACCGTCTCCGTGGACATCGACCGGGAGGCGTTCCGCTACTGGGACGAGGAGGCCGACGAGTGGGCGGTCGACTACGGCGAGTACGAGGTTTCGGTTGCGGCGTCCTCGCGGGACGTGCACGCGACCGAACGAATCGAACTCAGAGAGTCCGTCCAACAGTCGGCGGGGACGACGACCGAGACCGAGAGCGAAACCGGGACGGAGACGGAATCAGAGTCGGCCGGGAGCGCGCCCGGGTTCGGCGTGGTCGCGGCGGCCGCGGCGGTCACCGCGAGCGTCGTCGGGCGGCTCCGCGGCGACGACTAGGGCGCGAGCCGGTTCTTCCGGTGTTTCATCTCCGCCTCGTAGTAGTCGAAGGTGTGCGGGCACCACTCGGCGGCGAGGTCCAGTAGCTGCTCGGTGAGGTCGCGAATCTCCCACTGGGCGTCCGCCGCCGCGCGCATGTCCGCGATGTGCATCAGCGACCGCGGGTTCAGCGTGACGACGACGTTCACCTCGGTACCGATGGGGAGGACGAACCGCGCGTCCTCAGGCGGCATCCCGAGCTCCAGTAGCTCCTGGTAGTCCTCGACGGACTGGCGGACCGACCGCTGGAAGATTTCCTCGCGCTTCTCGACGTCCTCCTCGTCGAAGTCGTCGGCCTTCTGGTTGCGGCCGACCCAGTCCGGGTCCGTGGCGGACGGCGGCGTCACCACCATCTCGCCGTCCTCGACGTCCGCGGGGTCCACCTCGTCGAAGGCGACGTAGCGCATCGACTGCACGTCGAAGCTCGCGTGGCGGTGGCGAGTGAGCTGGGCCATGCACGACCGGCTCATCCCCTCGATGGCGAACGTCGCGCTCGGGTGCTCGAAGGGTCCGTAGTGCCCGCGCTTGAGGAGCTTCGCGAGGAAGTTCGCCTTCTGCTCCTCGACGTCGTCGCCCTCCACGCCGTCCATCGCTTCCTCGAAGTCCTGTTCGGCCACCCACTCGCTCATGTAGTCGTTGCGCGCGCCCTGGCAGATGAGCTCCTCGGGGTCGTCGGTCGCGTCCAGAAGGCGTACTCGCATACTGGACGTGGATGCTCGCGCCGCGGACTAAAACGCTCCGAAGCGCGCGGCCACCAGCAAGAAGTGTCGGCCCGTCGCAGCTTCCCCCATGCCCTACGAGAAGGCGACGATAGCTGACGCCGAATCGGCGCTGCCGGACGACGCCCGCGCGAAGATGTTCCGCATGAAAGACCCCCTCGACACCGACGAGGTGGCGTTCACGCTGTTCACGATGGAGCCCAACGCCGAGGGGATGGAACACGACCACCGCGACTCCGGCCAGGAGGAAGTCTACTACGTCGTCGAGGGCGGCGTGGACGTGGAGTTCGGCGGCGAGACGGTCTCCCTGGACGAGCGCGAAGCCCTCCGCATCGACGCCGAGGAGACCCGACAGATTCGCAACCGCGACCACTACTCCGAGCTCGTGCTCGTCGGCGCGCCGCGCTGACCGCCTCCGCCTGCGCTCTCGTCCCGGCAACGTCTAAGTGCGCGACGGCGTAGCCGGAGTATGGTCACGAATCTCGCCGCCGGCGTCGACGCGTTCACGAGCAACGCCTTCCTCGTGGAGGGCGAACGCACCGTCCTCGTGGACCCCGGCGCGAACTTCGACGCCGTTGGTGCCGTCCGCGAGCGCGTTGACGACCTCGACGCGGTGCTTCTCACGCATCCCCACCCCGACCACGTCGGCAACCTCGACGACGTGAAAGCCGCCTTTGACGTGGACGCTTGGGGGTTCGACGCGAACATCGACAGCGTGGACCACGAACTCGCGGACGGCGACACGGTCACCATCGGCGACCACGACTACGAGGCCCTGCACACGCCCGGCCACGAGCCACACCACCTCGTGTTCTACTCGCGGGACGCGGGCGTGCTGTTCGCCGCGGACCTCGTGTTCGCGCACGGCGCGTTCGGCCGCACCGACCTGGAGGGTGGCGACCGCGCGACGCTCGTGCGAAGCATCGAGCGCGTGCTCGACGTCGTCGGCGACCTCGACGTGATGCACGCCGGCCACGGCCCGAGCGTCACGGACGGCGCAATCGAGAACGTGGAGTTGGCGGCGCGGGCCGCCCGACAGTAGTTTCTACCCCTCCAAAACTCGGCGTACCGGTGCGGAGAAAGCGCGTCAGGCGTCGTCGGGTTTCACGCCGTAGTAGCCGGGCTCGTCGTCCTCGCGCGGTTCGGCGACGACGAGGTCGTCGCTGTGGCGCATAATCCACGGAATCGCCCAGTCGAGGAGGACGTTCTCCGTGTTCGGGTCCAGCTCCGCGTCCGCCTCCAGGTCCTGGAGGAGCCGCGCGATTTCGTAGACGGTGTACATCTCGTCGGCGTCGAGGAGCTCCGCGGGCGTGTAGAAGTCACACGGGTGGAGCGCCTCGAAGTCGTCCTTGGGAACGGGCATACCCGACGGTCGGGCGTCGCGACGAAAAAACCCCCGGTGGCGGTGCCCCGGGTTGGGGAACGCTTATCCGGGCGTCTGTCGCAACCACGGACGAGCGGTCCGCATGACAACGCACGACACGCAGCCGCAGTCGGCTCTCGACGACGCGAAGGCGGCGCTGGTCGACGCCCTCCGCGACGCGCTCGGCGACAACCTCCGCGACGTCTGGGTGCTCGACCAACACACCCAGCAGTCGCTGTACCTCCGCGAGGACGTCGCCGACCGAATCGAGGACGTCGACGTGGAGAAACACCTCGACAACGAGCGCTACGGCTTCGTCACGCGACAGACGTACAACCGCCTCCACTACTCGGAGTTCCGGTACACGCACCGCGGGTTTGACACGTGGGAACTGTTCCGGACGTTCGTCTCCGAGGACGACGCGCAGGTCGGCGTCGTCGTCGGCGTGGACGCAAACGACGCCAACTACGACTTCGGCGCGCTCACCGACACTGTCCACGACCTCGCCGCCGAGTACGGCGTAAAAGCGCTCGCACCCGTGGCTCCCGACGACGCGTAGCGCGAAAGAAAAACGGCGGATGTGCGGCGCTACTCGAAGCGCGCAGCGACCTCTTCGTAGCGGTCCGCGACGTCGTCCCAGTCGACGACCTCGAAGAAGTTGTCGACGAAGTCGCCGCGGTCGGGGCCGTAGTCGTAGTAGTAGGAGTGCTCCCAGACGTCCAGCGCGAGGATGGGATGGGAGCCCCAGAGAGCGCCCTGGTCGTGCTTGTCGACGACGACGTTGCGGAGCTGCTCGGAGTGGCTGTCGTACACGAGGAGCGCCCAGCCACCCGCGGCGGACGCGGCGGCCTCGAACTCGCCCTTCCACGCCTCGTAGGAGCCGAAGTCCTCCTCGATGCGCGCGGCGAGGGCGCCGGCGGGTTCGCCGCCGCCGTTCGGGCTCATGTTGTTCCAGAAGATGGAGTGCAGGATGTGCCCGGAGCCGTTGTGGGTCACGTTGCCGATGGCGCCCGCCGACGAGGAGAAGTCACCCTCCTCGCGGTTGGCTTCGAGGGTCTCCTCGGCGCTGTTCCAGCCGTTGACGTAGCCCTGGTGGTGAGTGTCGTGATGCCACGTCAGCACCTGCTCGGAGATGTGCGGTTCGAGTGCGTCGTAGTCGTACGGAAGCGGTGGAAGTTCGTAGTCACTCATGGTGCGGTCTCCCGGGAAGTACCATCGTAGCGGTTCGTGTTAAACGTTTGTGGCGTCTATGCTAGCACACAACACGAAAAACCGGCGAGTGACGCCGCTTGCCGGCGGTTTGGATGGTCAGTCACATACGTCGGGAGCTTCGACCCACGCGTATGCGCTCGTGGCGCGGCGTCGGCCTCGTGACCGGGTGGCAGTTCACGGCGAGCCTCGCGTTCTACGCCATCTTCGCGTCGACGGCGTTCGTGCGCGAGGACTTCGGCATCTCCCGCGCGCTCACCGGCACCGTCGTCACCGCCATCATGCTCGGCTACACCGTCCTCCTGTTCGGGACGGGCGCCGCCGTCGACGGCTACGGCGAGCGTCCCGTGATGGTCGTCGGACTGCTCGGGATGGCGGTCGGCTGCGTCGGCGTCGCGTTCGCGCCGACGTTCCCGCTGTTGCTCGCCGCGCTCGTCGTCCTCGGGTTCGCGTACGCCACCGCGATGCCCGCCACCAACCGCGCCATCGTCGCCGTCTCCCCGCGGGACAGCCGGAACCTCGCGATGAACGTCAAGCAAGTCGGCGTCACCGCCGGTTCCGGTCTCGGCGCGCTCCTCGTCACCGCCGTCGCTGCCACCCGCTTCGGCTGGCGCGGCGGCTTCCTCGTCGTCGCCGGCGCGGCCGTCGTCGTCGCCGCGGCGTTCGCCGCCGGCTACGAGGGGACGACCGGCTCCGGCACGCTCTCGATGCCGGACGTCCGCGGCCTCCTCGACGACCCCGCGTACCGCGGGCTCGTTCTCGCCGGTCTGTTCCTCGGCGCGGCGGTGTTCACGACCACGGGCTACGTCGTCCTCCACATGACCGAATCCGTCGCGGTCGCCGCGGGCTTCGCTGGCGCCGTCCTCGCCGGCGTGCAGGTCTCGGGCAGCGTCGGCCGCCTCGTCGGCGGCGCGCTCTCCGACCGGATGAGCGGCGCGCCGTCACGCGGCCCCGCGCTCGTGTTGACCGCGCAGGGCGTCCTCGCCGCCGTCTGCTTCCTCGGCGTCACCGTCGCGGAGACGCCGTGGACGTCCGCGGTCGCGTTCGCGCTACTGGGCCTGTTCATCCTTGGGTTCCCCGGCGTCTACTACGCCACGATGACCGCCATCGTGGACGACGACGAGGTCGGCGCCGCCACCGCCGGCGGCCAGACCACGCTGAACCTCGGCGGCATCGCCGCGCCGCCGCTGTTCGGATTCGTCGTGGACGGCTTCAGTTACGACATCGCGTGGACGCTCGCCGCCGCCGTCACCGCCGTCGGCGCCGTCGTCGTCTGGACGCAGGTCGCACGGCGGGCTTAGTCGTCGCCGCGCGATTTCCCGCTCAGACTGGTTGCGACCGGACAGTGGCCTATCGGTAGGAGACACAATCCAGTCGCAACGAGCAACTCCGCTTCGGCTACTGGAATTTCGTTCAGGGGTTCGTCAGTAGGTCTCGACGTCGAGGCCGGGGACGCGGTCGAAGTGGTCGTCGCGCGTGACAATCCGCGCGTCGTGGTGCCGGCAGACGCCCGCAATCAGCGTGTCGCCGAGATTGACGCAGGCACCGTCGTCGAGCAGTGACGCCTCAATCAGCGCGGCCTCCCGCGCTGCCGGCTCGGTCAACGGCAGCGCGTCCAGCCACGCCAAGCCGTCCGCCGCCGTCTCCAGTTGGTCGCTGCCGCCTGCCTGCGCGGCGCCACGGTACACCTCGAACAGCGACAGCGACACCGCGTGGAACGGCTTCGCCTCGTTCGCTGCGAGGTAGTCCGCCGTCGCGTCAACGCCATCGAGGTAGTCGAGCAGGAACGTCGTGTCGAAGACGAGCATCTACCGCTCGCCTCGCGCTCGCAGGTCGGCGTCCAGCTCGCCCCGTGTGTCTTCGACGGCGTCGCGGAACCCGTCGACGTCCTGCATCGACCCGAAGCCCGACATGAGGTCGCGGTCGCCGCCCGCGAGCCGAAGAATGGTATCGGTGAAGCTCTCGTCGTCCCGCTTGTGTTCTTTCAGGCGCTCGTAGGCCTCTTCGGTGATTGTGAGGCTCTTCGTCCCCATACGTGTACGTCTACACGCACACGTACTTAGTCGGTTTGGCGACCGACACTGCCGAACGGACGACACCCCGGACGGGTACGACGAGCGTTCGCAACCAACAGCAAGCTAAGGCCTGTCCCTGTACTGACTTGGCGTTTCACCGCTTTCACCGAACAGAGAACCCGTACTACCGACGACGCTCAGTCGTCGCCGCGCGCCCGCTCGAACATCGAAATCGCCTGCTCGCGGCGCTCGCCGTGGTCCACAATCGGGTCCGGGTAGTCGGGCGCCAGCGCCGCGCGCTCGTCGGCGTCTAACTCCGGCCACGCGTGAATCTTCTCTGCGGGCACGTCGCGTAGCTCGGGGACGTACTCGGTGATGTACTCGGCGTCCGGGTCGTAGCGCTCGCCCTGCGTCGTGGGGTTGAAGATGCGGAAGTACGGCTGGGCGTCCGTGCCCGTGGAGGCCGCCCACTGCCAGCCGCCGTTGTCGTTGGCGGTGTCGTGGTCGACGAGGTGCTCGCGGAAGTGGTCGTAGCCCTCGCGCCAGTCCTGCAGCAAGTCCTTCGTGAGGAACGACGCGACGATCATCCGCACGCGGTTGTGCATATACGCCTCCTCGCGGAGTTGCCGCATCCCCGCGTCGACGATTGGGTAGCCGGTCTCCCCGCGCTTCCACGCCGCCAGTTCGGCGTCGTCCTCGCGCCACTCGATTGGCTGCTCGTACTCCTTGTAGTTCTGTGAGACGACGCCGGGGTTGAAGTACAGTACTTGCGCGTAGAACTCCCGCCACGCGAGTTGCCCCTGGTACTCCTCAACGCTCGCGCGCTCCTCGTCGTTGTCCGCCTCGGCCATCGCGTCCTCCGTTCGCTCGTACAGTTCGCGGACGCCGATGGTTCCGAACTTGAGGTCCTGGGAGAGGCGAGACGTCGCCGCTTCCGCGGGGTAGTCGCGGGCCTCCTCGTAGCGGAAGACGGCGTCCTCGCAGAAGTCTTCCAAGCGCTCGCGGGCCGCTTCGGTGCCCGCGTCCGGCAGTGCTGCGTCGGGCTCCGCGAATCCGAGGTCCGCTAATGTCGGCAACTCTTCGCCGGAGACGTCCGCGAAGTCGCCAGCCGACGGCTCGGGGACGGGGTCGGGTTTCTCGCGGTCGCGCCACTTCTTCCAGAAGTACGTGTACACGGAGTAGGGGTCGCCGGCGTTCGTGCGAATCGCGCCCGGCTCGTGGAAGACGGCGTCGTGGTATTGTTCGTGACCGACGTCCGCGTCCCCGAGCGCGGCGCGGACGGCTTCGTCGCGCTCGCGGGCGAGCCCCGAGTAGTCGTGGTTCCAGACGACGCGGTCGGCGCTGTACTCCTCGGCGAGGTCGGATAGCACCGCCGACGGGTCGCCGCGACGCACGAGCAGGTCGCTACTGAGGTCGCGGTAGCGCGCCCGGAGGTCGGCGAGCGCGTCCAGCATGAACGCCACACGGGGCGGGCTCGCGTGATCGAGGACGACGTCGTCGAAGCAGAACACGGGAACGACCTCGCCCGACTCGGCGGCCGCGGCGAGCCCGCGGTTGTCGGCCGTGCGGAGGTCGCGGCGGTGCCAGAACAGCTGCATGCCCGACTCGTCGGCCGGGGACTGCGAAAAAGTACCGGAGACCCCAGCGTCGAATCGCGGGTTTCGGACGGCGCGGGACTCGCTGCGGCCGTCGGGTGTTTCCCGACGCCGGCGCTACAGCCGGGTAGATGTCTGCCGAGATCCGAACCACCGAGGACGTCCGGAATCGGAGCAGTGTCGCGGGGAAGACGGCCGTCGTGACCGGCGGGTCCAGCGGTATCGGGCGCGCCATCGCGGCGGCGTTCGTCGCCGACGGCGCTGACGTCGTCGTCTGCTCGCGCACGCAGGCCGACGTGGACGCCGTCGCCGAGGAACTGAACGACGCGGACCTGCCGGGGTCGGTGCTGCCCGTCGAGTGCGACGTCACCGACCGCGACGACGTCGACGCGCTCGCGACCGCTACCGTCGAGGAGTTCGGCGGCGTCGACGTGCTCGTGAACAACGCCGGCGGGGCCGGCGAAGGCGGGCCGCTCCACGAGGTGTCGCCGGCGGAGTGGGAGCGCGTCGTCGACGTGAACCTCACCGGCACTTACAACGTCACGCACGCGTTTGCCGACCCTCTCCGCGAGGACGGCGGCGCGGTCGTCAACACGGCGAGTATGGCCGGCCGGTACGGCGTCGCGGGGATGGGACCGTACAGCGCCGCGAAGGCCGGCGTCGTCTCGCTGACGCGCACGCTCGCCAGCGAGTGGGCGGCCGACGACGTCCGCGTGAACGCCGTCAACCCCGGGTTCATCGCGACTGAGGGCGTCCGCGAGTGGCTCGGCATCGAGGGGATTCCGGACCGCGAGACCG